>CAZWOU010000001.1:0-2269 GCA_964635375.1 uncultured Pirellulaceae bacterium
TCGAGTTGCTCGGCGGTCGCCCCAAATCCAGACCGACGATGCAAATGCGCAGCCAACTGCCGATCCCAGGGCGTGGAACGACTCGGGGAAAACTCGCTCCAAGCCCACTCCGGATCCACTCGCTCAATTAACGTCATTTTGGTTCGCCTCGCAGTTAGTGGATTCCCGATTGACACGCGATAGCTTAGCCAGCCCCTTCTCGATTGGCCTACTTCGCCTCGCTCAAGCGTACTTGAAGACTCAGTCGCAAGGCCTTTTCGACTGGCGACAGGCGAACCGTTACATCGTCCACGATTTGCAACAACGAGAGAACCACGCCGATTTGCGCCTCCGCTTCTTCCCGCGTGTTGCCATCCTCCAACATATTCTGAGCGATCAGATGCTCCTTGTTGGCTTCCAGCGCCTTGCCGATAGCGCCAATGTTTGCGTGGGCCAAAGTGTTGTCCGCCGAATCACTGAGGTCGGCGTTCGACCGTTCCGCGATTTCGTTGGCCAGAGTCGTGGTGCTGGAAACCACAAAAACGTCATTATGAAAGACAATGCTGGGCGAGAAATTGAAATTGATCCTTGCCTTGGTCGACTCCTTCTCGTCGTCCTCCGCCGCGTATTGCGAACTGACGATCAAGGTGTCGCCTTTCCGCTGCATGTCAAGATCCAACTGTGGCTGACCGTTCATGGCGCCAAGCACGTTGATGAAGCCAACCAGATTCTGAAAGACTCTCCGCAGATCCCGTTGCAGATTCTCTCGGTCCCGCAGTCTACCGACTATCGCAAACGACGGCAGTTGAATGGCTGGTCTCGGCAGCACTCCTTCAAATGTCTGCTGCGCGACAATCAGTTGCACGCCCGGCTGCAGTGCGCCGAGAATGTCCTCCCCGAAGTCCTTGCCGGAAAAGAACGTCGATAGATTACTGTCCGCTTTGGCCAACTCGTCGTTCGCGGCTTCGTCAAAGAGATCGCCTGCTCGAAGCCACATTTGGCTGAAGTCGCGGTAGGTTGAAAGCGCGAACAGTTGATTCTCAACCTCCAACAATTTCGGGGCTCGCCCCTTCCCTTCGGGGCCAAAATAGTACTCACGCTCTTCGGGCGTCCAGTCTTGCTCATGCGGCGTCTGCAGAGTGGCGGTGATTCGCTGAGACTCGACTTCCAGCGCGAACGTGAGGAACGGCGTCTTTTGCAGATTGGAGAGCAACCCGCCCGCGAGCATCTCGACAACCGGGTTGTCCGCGCGGCCGCTGTAAAGTTGGTCGGCGACGCCCAAATTGCGAACCGTCTCGATGTCGACGTAGGCCCAGAGCTTGGCCTCCTGAGGCCGAGACTCGCGAGCCTGCTGAAACTTCTTGTTCGAGGCAAACGACTTGCCGCCGTCCAAATAGTTATCGATGATCTGCTTGCCAAGCTCCGGCTCATTGGTCACGACCAGCCATGTGCCAAGCTGAACAAGCCGGGTCTGGTCGATACGGTAGGCCTGTATTCCGCGGTACTCGCCAATCTTGATCGGATCTTCGTTGCCGTTCTGCGTCGCATTGGCGCGAGCCAAGAAACGGACCGTGACGATTAGCTTCTCCAACGACTCTTCGTCGGCCGCCTGAACTAACAACGCGCCGTTTTGAGACTTCGCGTCAAACGCCACGTAAACGCCGCCCGAAGTAAGGTCCTTCAGGGCCTCGCGCCAAGGCTTGCCCAACTGCGATTCAACACCGGCAACGATGCCGAGAAAGCCGATGTAGTCTTTCGAGGCATACGCTTTCTTAACTTGGTCCAACGCCTCCAACTTGGCTCGAAGTGGGTGCTCCAAAACCATCCCCACAATGTCGTCCACGCCGGTGAGTTGAGCGAAAGCGACTGTCGTCGGCGGCAGTAATTCCGCCGCTTGCTTTGGCTCAGCGGCAGACAAGCCAGAAAGGCTGATCAGAGAACAGGCAAATGCGATCGTTGACAATCGCAAGTAACGCGGAAAGACCATGGCGATTTGCTCGGCTGGAGAGGATTCGGGCAACTGCGGCTATTCTCTGATTGGAACAGCCCACTCAACTGATTGTGGATGAGAATCAGACGATTTCACCCTCTCCCGAAGTCTACCAGCGTTCACAGCCTCATGTTTCAAGCAGAGATTTCGCCAATAAGGTAAGAACCGGCCTGGGGCAGGGGAATCCCAGCAGAAGATCCAGCCCACACATGACGTCAACGCCGCGATTGGGCTCGAAGAGCCGAAGCAATAGGGGACGCGAAGTAGGCGATGACCAGTAACCGACATGCCGTCGCGCCA
>CAZWOU010000001.1:2369-10590 GCA_964635375.1 uncultured Pirellulaceae bacterium
GCGCCACAGGTGCAGACGCTGATCACGATGCGAATGATGCCCCCCTTCGCGTCTCCGAGGACGAAACGGTGGACACCCAAACTGCCGAGCAGAATGCCGCAAATACCAGCGGTCATTTTCTTTTTGACAAACTCATCTTTGGCAGGCGCGTTCATAAGGCTCTCTCGAACTTGGCGTGAGGTGGTTGTTCCCGAACGGGTGTAACGAGCTTGGAGTATGGTGGTTCCAACCGGCAAGAGCAACAGGCGGGGGCAAAGAAAATGCGATCTTCGGACCCATCAGTGCGAACAAGTCCGCCGCGGAGGCAACGGTCGCAATCCCGTTGCGCGAGGCTACCATCCGCGCAGGTATCTCTAGAATCGCGGCGGTGGCAGCTCCCGCGCCAAGGCGCCGACTACGGCTGCTCAGCAAGGCAATAGAGCCATTTCTCGCCGCGTAGGAAGAGTTCCTTGCCGACGATGGCTGGCGAGGCGTTGAACGAGTCGTCGAGGCGGTTCGCGGCGAGAACCTCCGGTTTGTCGCCGTGCGAAACCACGACAGTCAGTCCGCCGCGATCGACGACGTAGATTCGGCCCGCCGCGGCGACCGGCGAGGCGTAAGCTTCGCGGATGCCGCTCAGCCGAAACGGCCCCAACGGTTCCTCGCCCGTCCTTGCGTTCAGCCGGGACAAGACGCCCTGGTAGTGCCCCAAGTAGTAGATTGAATCTTGGTACAGCAAAGGCGAAGGGACGTAGGGCGTGTTCCGGCGGCGCGACCAGACGACTTGTTTGGACCCAGTTATGTCGCCCCTGGCGCCTTCCACGCGGATCGCCAGGACCGCTCGCGTGTCGTAGCTGCTCGCGGCGTAGACGATCCCGCCTGTGGCGACCGGAGAGGCGACGATGTTGGCCGAAAGCCCTCCGCACTCCCAGAGGATGTCGCCCGATTCAATGTCGTAGGCCCGCACACGACTCGTCCCACTCACGATCAGCTGACGTTGTTGGCCGCGAGCGACGACGATCGGCGTCGCCCAAGAGGTCACCTCATTTCTCGCTCGCCGCCATTTTTCTTCGCCTGTCCGCGCGTCCATGGCCAACACGAACGAGCGCCCTTCGTGGTCCCAATTGACAACCAGAACGTCGCGGTCGAGAACCGGCGACGCGCCTTCGCCGTGCCCGTGCTTGGTCTGCATGCGCCCCAAGTCCTTCTTCCAGACAACTTGGCCGGCCATGTCCAAGCAATAGAGCCCATGCGAACCAAAATAGGCAAAGACGTGTTTGCCGTCAGTGATCGGGGAAGCTGAGGCGAGGCTAGCCGTGTAGTGGGCGCCTTCATGAGGAATCGCCTCGCGGACGTTGCTGCGCCAGACGATTTTGCCGTCGGTTCGACGAACCGCAATCACGACGAACCGCTGCTTGTGGCTGACCGACAGATTGTCGTGCGATCCCGGCGCATTGTCCGGGATCGGCTCGAAACCGTCGCCAATCGGGACTGCCGCCGTCAAGAAGATTAGCTCGCCCCAAACGACGGGAGAGGAATGACCGCGCCCTGGAATCGCGGTCTTCCAACGAATGTTCTTCTCTTCCCGCTCGCTCCACGTCGTGGGCGGGTCTGCCGTCGCCGCTGCGCTGCCGGTGGCGAATGGCCCCCGCCACTGCCCCCACTGTTGCTGACTTGAAGGAGGCTGACCGCAGCTCGTCGCAGCCATGCCAGAACACGCCGCGAAAGCGAGTAGCGAGAACCAGGCAGCCAGCCGAAGGTAACCGTTCCCAGACATCACTGTTTCTCCTCACAAACACCGTGTCCGTAAACCACGTGTCCGTATACACCGTGTCCGTAAACCACGTGTCCGTAAACCAGCGGCTCACTCCTTATCGCGTCCGCCAGTCTATCCCGCAGGCGAAGCTGGCGACAGTCGATCTCCGGCCCGCCCGGAATCCAAGCTGAACTTTCAAGATAGCGCGAGTCTTCGCCGGCCTGGAGGCCCGGTTGTTACGCAATCACCCGAGAGTCCGTTCAGCGCTAGCGCCCCACATCCTCTCGCATGATGGCCCGCAGCTCGGCGGCTAGAAAGAACGAGCCGGCGACGCAGACCATGCCCAACTCGTCGATGTTGGAGATGGCTAGACGCCAAGCAGCGCGGGGGTCGGTCTCGATTTCCACCCGCGTCGACGCCGCAGCGGTCGACGGATCGGGTCGCCAGGATTCCAAGATCGACTCGGGCTGAGCCGCTCGCGTCGTTTCTTGAAACTGCGTGACAATAATAGTGTCAAAAAACTCGGCGAACACGTCGAGCATGGCGGAGGCATCCTTGTCTCGGCTTGTTGAGAACACCAACGTGGTGGGTCCGCCCAACTCGATTTCACGCAACACGGCACAAAGGGCCTGGGCGGAGGCCTCGTTATGGGCAGCGTCGAGAATAACCAGAGGCGACTGGGAAATTCGTTCGACACGAGCCGAGCACGAGACGCTGCTCAGACCGCTGCGAATGGCCGATTCGTCCAATGTCGCCCCGGTTTGCTCGGCAAACCGCCGAGCCAGACAGATGGCGATCGCTGCATTGGACTGTTGATGCTGACCTAGAAGCCCCAATTCGAGTTGATCGAACTCGATACCAATGGCTGGCTCGGCGTATCGAAACCGGTCTGGGCCGAGTGGTTCGGCCAAGTAGTCTCGCTCGCATTTCCAGATCGGGCAACGCCGCTCGTTGGCGATGCGACTCACCGACTCGAACGGTTCCGCCGCCAATGGCCCGATCACGACCGGCACGCCAGCCTTCAGAATCCCAGCTTTTTCTCTCGCAATGGAAGACAAGTCGTTTCCCAATTGTCGGGTATGATCCAGGCTGATGCTGGTCACGGCCGTGACGCTCGGCTGGCAGACGTTGGTCGAATCGAGACGACCTCCCAGGCCAACTTCAACGACCGCACAATCGACCTTGTGTCTAGCGAACCGCAACCAAGCCAGAGCGGTCGTTATCTCGAAAAACGTGGGACCGGTCTCGCCTTTCTGACCCGACTCAAGGTCCATCTTGCTGACGACCTGCGCGACCATATCGACTATTTCGACCAATTCCGTTTCATCGCATTCCGCCCCATTGACGGTGAAGCGTTCTTCGAGCCGATCCAGATGGGGCGAAGTGTGAAGCCCGGTAGTGAGGCCTGCTTCGTGGAGGATAGCTGCCGTCAACGCCGCGGTGGAGCCCTTCCCCTTCGTGCCGGAGAGGTGGATCGTGGGGCAGGCGAGGTGGGGTCGGCCAAGCAGATCGAGAAACTGTCGCATGCGATCGAGCTTCAAGCGGTTGGCCCGATAGGGGACTCTGCCAGTGCGCTCGTAGTTGATTCTGCCCATCAAGAAGGCCAGCGCTGCAGGGCGGTCCGCAATCTCATTCATGCCGTTGTCGATCCGAGAGGCGCGACATAATCGCGCCAAGTGTTAAACCACAAGAATCTGTTGGAGTTTTCTGGTCAAACCAGGCACTTCCTCTGCTCGCAAGTGGCCTGAATTCTTGAAGCCAATCCGGAAGCGGCTATAGTAGAGGCTTACACATCGTGCTCGAGCAACACCACTGGAGCCTGGATGTCCAGATATCGTTCGATTGATTTCAAGAATTGAGCGAACTTCATTTTCTCGCCGAGCGTACAAACTTCCAATCACGACTGCGCCCCCTCTTCGGATGTTACGACAGCGGGTAAAGGGTGCTTGACGCAAGCCGTCCGCGGAGAACCGTTTATGGCCACTTCACCAGCTGACGCCCCCGAAAAACCCGAGGCTTCGCCCCCCTCGGAAGAAGTAGTCATCGAGACCAGGGGGCTGGCGAAAATCTATCGCGATTTCTGGGGCCGAAAGAAGGTTCACGCCCTCAAAGGCCTCGATCTGAAAGTGAATCGAGGCGAGGTCTTCGGCCTGCTCGGTCCCAACGGCTCGGGCAAGTCGACGACCATTAAGTTGTTGCTTGGCCTGCTCTTCCCAACCAGCGGGCAAGCACTCGTGTTTGATCGCAGCGCGACCGAAGTCAAGAAGAACGCCAGGCTCGGTTACCTGCCGGAGGAATCCTATCTCTACAAGTTCCTCAATGCCGAAGAGACCCTCGACTTCTATGCTCGCCTGTTCAACATGACGGCCAGCGAGCGGAAGGCCAAAATAGCTGAACTGATCAACATGATTGGCCTAGAAGGGGCTAAACGCCGTCAGCTCAAGGAGTATTCCAAGGGAATGACGCGGCGGATCGGTTTGGCCCAAGCCCTGATCAACGATCCAGAGCTGATTCTGCTCGATGAGCCGACCACGGGGCTCGATCCGCTCGGAACGCGGGACATGAAGGACTTGATTCTGCGACTCAAGGAGCAGGGCAAGACCGTGCTGATGTGCAGCCACTTGCTGGCCGACGTGCAGGATGTCTGTGACCGGATCGCGATTCTTCACCAGGGCGAGCTCAAAGAGCTCGGCCGAGTCGACGACTTGCTGACCGTGCAGGAGGTCACACAGATTCAAGCCAAGAGCCTTCCCGCGAGCGCCAAGGACGAGATCGCGGCGGTCATCGCCAAGCATGGCGGAAACCTGGTGTCGATGGAGCGGCCAACATCCACTTTGGAAGAGCTGTTCCTGCGCATCGTGCGCGACAGCCAAGAGCGTCCAGGTCGTCGCACATCGGCGGACAGTTAGTCGGTGCAGCGCGAGGGAGAAATACGCTGCTAGTCGAGCTCACCACGAAACACCTTCAACATTAGGCCGATCCTCTTCATGACCGTCGACTATGAAATTCAGTCGCTCTGGGAGTGGCTACTTCCTTCGCTGGGGCGAACCGGAGCGCTGCTTGAATTCACATTCATGGTGGCTGTCATCTGCCTGATCGGTGTGATGGCCGGCTACCTTTGTTCCGCATTGCGGCACGGGTTTGGCGAGGGGTTCTACCGCATGGCCGGCGTCGTGGTGAACTCGCCCCGTGACATTTTCCGAATGGGAATGGGTCGCATTCTCGCCATGGCGATGTTGGCGGTCCAAGAGGCGATTCGTAAGAAAATCCTGATCGTCTTCGGCATTTTCGTTCTCTTCCTGCTCATTGCCGGTTGGTATCTCGACCAGAAGAACGACCGGCCAGCAGAGATCTATTTGACGTTTGTTCTAACCGCCACCAACTTTCTGATCGTCTTGATGTCGCTGTTCATTAGCGCGTTCAGCCTGCCGAACGACATCAAGAACCGCACGATCTACACCGTCGTGACGAAGCCCGTGCTGGCCTCGGAAATCGTGGTCGGCCGCATCCTCGGCTTTACCGCAGTCGGGACAGTGATGCTCGCGCTGATGGGATCGGTCAGCTACATCTTCGTAGTCCGCGGCCTTTCGCATCAACACGACTTCGTTGCGGAGAACGCCGAGCAGGAGGTGGCCGGAGGCAGGGTTATTGGAAACGGCAGAACGGAATTGGCGAATCATCACAGCCACGAGTTCACGTTCAATGATGAAGAGGGCATTGGCGAAACCGATTCGGTGATGCAACACACTCATATTGTGGAGAAATCGGGCGGCGAGTTCGCCATAGCGGGACCGCCCCAGGGAATGCCGCCAAAGGGACGAGTGCCCTCGTACGGCAAACTGCGGTTCTTGAACCGAGCTGGTGCGGAAGGCGAGGGCGTCAATGTGGGCTACGAATGGACTTACCGGAAGTACATTGAAGGCGGCACGCTCGCCGCCGCCATCTGGACATTTGACGGCATCAACGAATCGAATTTTTCCGGCGACCACCTGCCGCTCGAACTCAACCTCACCGTGTTTCGAACCCATAAGGGTGATATCAAGAAGTCGGTTGTGGGCGAAATCATCCTACAAAACCCTGATCCCGCCGCGGCGATTCGCCGCAGCACGCCGATCACGTTCTCGGTGAAGGAGTACGAGACCGATCAGCAACTCATCCCCAGAAAACTGTCCGCCACGCGAATCGATGAATCGACGCCGATCGATGTCGATTTGTTCGACGATCTCGCGCCCAATGGAAAACTCGAAGTCATCGTGCGATGCGCAGAACGAGCCCAGTATTTTGGCATGGCTCAAGCCGATGTGTACTTCAAAGCGTCAGAGACATGGTTCGTCACGAACTTCTTCAAGGCCTATGCCGGAATATGGATGCAGATGCTCATCGTAATCTGCATCGGAGTCACCACGAGCACTTGCCTCAGTGGTCCAGTCGCCATGATGGCGACGATCTCCTCGGTTGCCATGGGCGTCTTTGCCCGCTTTATCGCGGGAGTCTTTGGCGAGCAATGGAAGTCCAATCCCTTCCTGGCCAAGTTGTTCGGGACGGTTCTGGGCAAAGGAGCAGGCATCGAGGGCGGCGGCCCAATCGAATCCTTTATTCGCGTGGTGACGCAGAAGAACCTCTCCATTGATCTGGAGATCAACCCCATCGTCATGGCGGCTATCACCTGGATCGACTTGTTCCTGATGGGCGTGTTATACATATTCACTCGCATCCTTCCCGACTTCAGGGAGCTCAACCGCGCCGATAATGTCGCGCTCGGTTTCGATATCCCGCTCACCTTGTTGACTCAGCATGGTTTGATCACGATGTCGTTCTTTGTCATGTTGTCTATTGGCGGCTACTTCATTCTCAAGACACGGGAAATCGCGGCATGAACCTTGGAACATCGTTCTGGCGGAAAATCGTGTACGCCGTCAGCATCGCGATCTTGCTTTTTCCGTTGTTCATACTCGGCCAACCGGCCAGCGTGACTCCGGAAGGCCCGCGGCCAGGCGGGATGTTGGCCCAAATGCGACATGACTACAAACTGTCGCAGGCCGATCTTGGCGACATCGATCCGGCCAGCGAGTCGATGCGACTGGCGACACTTGGGATGAGCGGCGTCGCCGCCACCGTGCTATGGACGCAGGCCCAACACTATAAGACCGTGCACGACTTCCACAAGATGTCCGCCACGCTTAATCAGATGTCAAGGATTCAGCCAAACTACATCGCTGTTTGGGATTTCCAAGCACACAACTTGTCCTATAACGTGTCCGTCGAGTTCGACAACTACCGGCACCGGTATCATTGGGTCAAGAAGGGAATCGAGTTCCTCATTGAGGGCACGCGGTACAACAACGAAAGCCCTAAGTTGCTCTCCAAAGTTGGCTGGTACATGGGGCAGAAGATCGGCCGGTCTGACGAAAAACGCCCGTTTCGCGTGCTGTTCCGAGCCGATGATGAGTTTCATGAACGGCTCGATCAAGAAGTCCGAGTCCTAGACAATCGCGAGGTGCGAGGACCAGACGCCAACCCGGACAATTGGCTGGTCGGCCGACTTTTTCACTTGGAAGCCCAATCACTTGTCGACGACTTCGGCGCACGGATGGGACATAGCGCGCTGATTTTTCATAAAGACGCGCCGATGTCGCTAATGAACTTCTCCAAAGCCATCGAAGCCGAAGGGAACTTCTCCGATTTCGCGATGGAGGCTTGGGAACGCGCCGGTGATTCCTGGAAAGAATTCGGCAGACGCAGGCTGCCTACTTCCTATGGCATGACCATCCGCCTGGGCGACAACGTCGATGAGGAACTCGAGGAGCTGCAGGCGGAAATCGACCGACTCGCACCTGGCGTTCGCGAACAACTCGTCAAGGAGCGAGAAGCCTCGCTTACCGAAGCGGAACGAATCGCGATCAACACGCCGAAGGAAGAGGTGATGGAGGACATGTACGAAACGTACTTGGCCGGCGCGAGAAAGATGATGTACAGCGAGTCCGATGTTGTTGCCAGAGCGCCTCAAGACGTAAAGCGCAAAGCGACGCGGATTGCCGCTGAAATCGTCAAGAAAGCCGAGTACGCCTCGCGCGTCTCCCAATCACAAGACACCGTCGCTTACCGCTATTGGCTGCGGCGGGCCGAGATTGAACAGACGGAGGACATGACGAAGGCTCGAGAACTCGTCTACGAAGCTAAGCAAGCCATGGACGAAGCGCGACTTGATGAGGCCAAACAACTCTATGACGACTCGTGGAACATCTGGGCCAAAGTGTTTGAGGAGAACCCCATCCTGCAAGCTGATATGGCCACCGACGACTTGGGCGTCCACCTGAAACACTACACTTTCCTGCTCCGACAGTTGGACGAGGAATTCCCCCGCGACTTCGCTCTGAAACGACTTCTCGGCGACGGCCCCGGCGAGACGCAGGCTCTGCCCACCCCCATCCGAATCACGCCAAAGAGCCAGAAACCGGACGAAGCGAAACCGGACGAAGCGAA
Organism: uncultured Pirellulaceae bacterium; assembly: GCA_964635375.1. GTDB lineage: Bacteria > Planctomycetota > Planctomycetia > Pirellulales > Pirellulaceae > CAZMNY01. The sequence continues at coordinate 10,588 of CAZWOU010000001.1, forward strand.
ACC
>CAZWOU010000001.1:10690-40249 GCA_964635375.1 uncultured Pirellulaceae bacterium
GAATCACGCCAAAGAGCCAGAAACCGGACGAAGCGAAACCGGACGAAGCGAAACCATAAGATGTCGCGTTGACGATCAGACCGGCGCCGGGGTTTCGCATTTAATCGCAGGCAATGGGGAAACCGATGCCAGAAGTCAACATCCGCGTGCGCGACGACGGACCGTTTCTGATCGAGGGGACGGTCACGATCACGGACGGCGACGGCAAGCCATTCCCAACCTCGTCAGCCAAGCCGCTGATTGCATTGTGTCGCTGCACCAAGTCCGCAAACAGCCCATTTTGCGACGGCGCCCATAAGTCGTGTGGATTCAGCTCGAGCGAGCGAGCGCCGAACTAGATCTGTTTGCGACAGCGTTCCCCTTGCGAATCTGCATCGCCTTCTTTCATCGACACGTTTTCCCCACCGCTCGCCTTGAACTGGTCGACGCAAGCCAAGGTCTCTACGGCGTTTCGCGCCTGGAGTTGGGAGGCCGTCTTCTTGAGGCCAAGTCTGCTACTGTGGCCCAAACGTTTTGCCCCGTCCACTATCCTGTCCACCACCGCCGTCTGCTACCGGTCCACCGCCGAGCGCATTGAGTCTCTGTGGGACAGTGGCGGAGAGCCTCAGCGGCGTCTGATCCGCCGCTTTCTTCAATCGCACCGAAGCCTTGAATCGAACCAAAGGAATGCCCCTGATGGATGAAACCCGTCTTGAACCGCAACCGGCCATTGATATCTCGACTTGGTCCACTGAAACCGAAACCGCCTCCGCCGCATTCATCGGCCGCTGGCATCAACTCGTCAGCACGACCAATTGGGAGAAGGGCCGCATTATCCAGCAGTGGCGGGACGCGGTCGCCGATCAGGGATGCCCGGTAACCGACTATTCCGACGAGGCGTGGGCCAAGCGGGTTGGCGGCGTGACTGGCCAGCATGTCGGCCGCTTGCGTCGGGTGTTTCAGCGATTCGGAGCCACCTACGAAACCTACAACGGGCTGTTCTGGAGCCATTTTCAGGCGGCCGTCGAGTGGGAGGACGCCGAGCTCTGGCTCGAGGGAGGCGTACAGAACAAATGGTCCGTGTCGCAAATGAGAAAGCAGCGATGGGAATCGATTGGCGCGCCGGCCGACAAGAAGCCGCGAGATGAAGACATCATCGTCAGCGAACTCAACGAAGACATAGATCACGCGCTGAGCGAAGACCCAACTCCACACGCCAGGGAGGGCGGCATCGAAGGGGTCAGCGGTCCGCGTCACGACGGAGCGGACTTCGGCGACGAGGAGGGGAACGGATCTTCCCGAGATCCGGCTATTTATTCAGAAGCCGGAGCTGAGCAGTGCGATTTCGTACGGCCTTTTGAGCATCTGAGCGAACTGCCCGATGACTTGGCCGACGCTTTCGAAAACTTCAAACTTGCTGTCTTAGCCCACAAGGCCAATGGCTGGGCTGACATTTCATGCGAAGATGTACTCGCCAGTCTCGACGCTCTCAAAGCCCTGGCTGTCGCACCCACCGGCGACGCCCCATTCTAGCGCGACACCTGCGGCATCATCACTGCATCATCACTTTACGCCTCCATCTCTCAAGAACGCCCGATGAACGCCCAGTCGATTGTTTCAGAAGCGAAGAGCATACAGGATTGGGTGGTCGAGAAACGGCGGGCCCTGCACCGCTTTCCCGAGTTGAAGTACGAGGAAGTTCAGACAAGCCAGTTGGTTCGCGACACCTTGGACGAATTGGGCGTGGTCTACCAGCACCCGCTGGCGGTCACTGGAGTTGTCGCGCAAATCGGAAACGGCGAAGGGCCATGCGTCGCTCTCCGCGCTGATATGGATGCGTTGCGGATTCACGAGACGGCGGACGTCGATTTTCGCAGCGAAGTCGACGGCAAAATGCACGCCTGCGGCCATGATTGCCATACAGCCATGTTGCTCGGCGCCGCGAAGATGCTCAAGCAGAGAGAGGGCGAGTTGCCGGGCTTGGTCAAGCTGATCTTTCAACCGGCTGAGGAAGGCGGCGCAGGCGGCAAGCGAATGCGAGACGAAGGCGTCCTGCAAGATCCCGATGTGCAGCGAATTTTCGGGCTACACGTTTGGCCAGCGCTAACCACGGGCCGAGCAGGTTCAAGAGCTGGCGCCCTGCTGGCGGCTGCCGGTTCCCTCAGCATCAAGGTCGAGGGAGTTGGCGGGCATGCCGCAATGCCTCATCTATGCGTTGATCCGCTGGCGACTTCCGCCAAGATTATCACCGAATTGCAGACGATTGTCGCCCGCGAAGTCGGCCCGCTTGACTCGGCTGTCATCAGTATCACGACGATTCACGGGGGCGAAGCCTACAACGTGATTCCGCCGGCAGTCGAGATGTCGGGCACGATTCGCGCTCTGTCGATGGAAGCGTTGGCCCGCCTGCAAGACCGCGTCAAGGCGATCACAGAGTCGATTGCGACCGCCAACCGATGCCAAGCGATTGTCGACTTTCCCGGGCACGACTATCCGCCCACGTTGAACGCGCCAGATGTCTGGCAGTCGGCCCAGAGCGTCGCTGGCGAGTTGCTCGGCGCAGAGAACGTCGAGCAGCTTGAGCCTGTCATGGGCGGAGAGGACTTTGCCTACTACACCGAGTCCGTCCCTGGGTGCTTCGTCGCGCTGGGCGTCCGCAACGAAACGATTGGCGCGGCGTATGGCGTGCATCACCCGAAATTCAAAGTCGATGAAGACGCCCTGCCCCTCGGGGTCGCGTTACACGTCGCTTTCGCTCTGCGGTCTCTGGACGAACTTGACGCATAGAGTCCAACTGTGACGCGCGGGGCGTCATTGTTTGGGCAGCCAAACTTCTGTCGCATGGTGGCGATGCGCCGGACGAAATCGCTCGCGGAGATACTTGAGCAAGATCGAATCATCGGGCAGTGGCGCGCCAAACGGCTCGTGCACAACCGCCGTCCGCGACGCTTCACCGAGAGCGGCTACCACTCGTTGTTGTTCGTCTGCTCTCAGCAGAAACGGCCAAAAGGTCGGGTTGAGCGACGTTGGCGGTTTGTGTTGAGTCCAAAAGTAGAGGCTGTTACATGCGTGTTCCCCAAACACGAACGTGTCGGACTCATCCCGCAGGGTGCGCACAAGCCACTGCAACCGGTCTGCCTTTTCCGCCGGGACTCGAAGCCATTGGGCGCCCGGCAAAGCCAGCGGAGTTAATGAGTTGCGATAGTGGCCCACCGAAGCGGCTCGAAAGACAAGCGAGCAAGTCAGCGCGACCAGCAGGGCTGGGACCGCCCAGCGCATTCTCGGCGCCCACTCCGACTCTTGTTGGAAGAGGTCATGCAGGACCAGCCAGCCGCCCAAGGCGACGAGCAAAGTCCCAATGGCCATTTGGGTGCCGGGAGTTGGATAAGCCGCCATCGGTTGCAGAACGGCGAACAGGCACAGCGGAACCCGTCCGGTCCAGACCGCCTGCTCCTCACCACTCCGGATCGTCGCACGCGGAGTCAGCAGGAGCCACAATCCGGGCGCCACTGCACCCAGGATAAAACCAGCCGCCCCACGATCCAGCAGACCATGCTGAAGAGGTTGGAGCGTCTCCGGCAAATACCGCAAGAAGCTAAGAAGAACCGCGACCGCGACGCCCAGCCGCAAATATCGCGGAACCGACGAACCGCTGCGGCAGGCGACCACGCCGATCGCCAGCACCGCCCCTACCACGATGGCTGCCGTGGGGATCGGCGCGGGACGGAAGAACAGCTGCTTGAATCCCAAGTGTTGACCGATCAGCCCGTGCATCAGGCCTTCAGCACTGGTCCCGCCAGCAATGACGATGAGGCAGGACCCAGTCACCAGCAATCCAACTCCGCTGAGGAAGGCAATCCCACACGCGACATGAATCCTCTGCTCGCAGGAAGGTTGACGCAACATGACCGCCAGGGCAGCCGCCAACGAGACGCTGCAGATGACGGGCAACGCCCAGCCGGTTTCCGAGACGACGTGCGACGAGGCGACCAAGAAAGGCAACACGACGGCCCCCGCCGCGCCAGCCCAAAACAGCCCTTTCCAAAACAACACTTGCCGCCCGCGGCCTAACGGCCCCACTGCCATCAGCAGCAGGGTCGTTGAAACGAACAGGAACACTCCTATGTTCAGTTTGACCATGAGTATTGCCCCAACGAGAGCGCCCAATGCCGCGGCCAAGGCAGCAGCTTGTCTTGGGGATTCTCGATTCTTCAGCAAACAAGTCGCGAGAGCCAGCGACGCTACGATGGCCAACAGGCACAACTCTTGCGGATGTCCGGGCTCCAGACATAATCGCTCGAGATGAAAGAATGCAGCGAGATAGCCGATCGCGGCAACCTTCCAAGAGAGAGTTTGGCTGAACAGGAACCACATGACGATCGACGCGGTCGCCAACCAAACGGCAAGAGTCTTCCAGCGAGTGACATCGTGGCTTACGGGCAGCCCGGTCCACTGATGAAACGTCGATTGGGCGATGTAGAAGAAGGGTCCGTATTGCGAATAGGTGTCATCGTACAGCGAGTCGCCCTCCATGTAGGAGACGATCGATAGCATGACGTAGCCTTCGTCATCATAGTCGGCGTGGGTGCTGAAGATCTGTTGAAAACCGGCAAACAACATCGCGGGCGTCAGCACGAGCCATGCTGCGATCAGCAACATCTTGGCCCGATCAGGACCCGTTCCAGGATTTCGCCTCAATGGCTCGTTGACCTTCATCACAAATCTCTCGAGACGAACAACCATGCGGGACCGTTAGTCGAGTTCACTCTCTGCAACGAAGCACTGGGCGCCGTCTTGGGCAACCTCGTCCAGTTTTTCAACTGGCTGGCCCCGCGGCCTGATTGGCGAATTCACCCGCAGGCTCACTGGGCGAAGACTGGGTGTTGTGGCCGCGGGCGGCGCCCGAGTTCTCAACCCGGGCGACAACATAATGCGGGCGTCCGCGCACTTGGTCGTAGATCCGCACGACGTACTCACCCAAGACGCCAATGCCCAACGCATTCAGCGAGCCGAAGAATGACGCGGTCATGATATTGGAAGCCCAACCTGGGATTGCCAGACCGGTCATCGTCTTGTGATAGATCGTGAAGCCGAAACAGGCGGCGCAAACTACGAGAGAAAGTAAGGCGATCCCATAAAACAACGTCAGCGGCGCCCGTGAAAAGGAAAACAAAGCCGACTTGGCCAACTGGAAGAGCTGATACCAACTGACGCGAGGTTTTTCGTCATGCCGGGCCAAGCGTTCCACGGTGATGCCCGTCTGGCGAAACCCGGCCCAGTTGCGCAATCCGGAGAAATAGCGGTCCGCGTCCGGTATCGAATGAATGGTCCGCGCCACCTGCTTATCGACGAGCCCGAAGTTGCCGGCGTCGCTCGGAATCGGCATGCTGGACACAGCGTTGAGCAGACGGTAGAAGCAATAGAAAAGAGCGCGTTTGAGCGGCCCCTCTTTCCGCTGAACTCGGATCGCAAAGACAACATCAAAGCCCTCTTGCCATTTCTCGAGCATCTGCGGTATCGAACGGGGATCGTCCTGCAAGTCCGAGTCCATCACGACCACGGCGTCGCCATACGCATATTCCAGCCCGGCTTGAACCGCCGGTTGGTGACCGAAGTTTCGCGAAAAGTGCACGACGCGAACTCCCCTGTCTTGCTTGGCCAAACCATCTAGCTTGTCGGCGCTCGCGTCACTTGACCCATCGTTGACGAAGACCATTTCGTAGCGGCAGCCAACCGTCGCCATCGCGCTGCGGATGCTCTCCACAAGCGCTTCAATCGCGTTCGCCTCATTGAAGACGGGCAACACGAACGAAACGAGATAGTCTTTGGGGCGAGGTTCGCTCATTTGCCTAGAACTCCTGCGAGCGAAAGTCCAAACCTCACAGCGCCCTTCTTCATACACCATCGCTCCATGCCCGCGAGACCCAACAGCGTCTGATTCAACCAGGGGCGGACCCGGGGGAATTCGGCGCTCCGATCCCGCGGAAAGAGCCTTTGATATCCGCGCACGACCAGCGCAGGCGGTAAGCTGAAAGCGTTCCAGTGCTGCATCCAATTCACCGTCAGGCCCGCTTGTTCCGCGTTGTCTCGGAGCATTTTGCGGGTGTATCGGCGATAGTGTCCAAGACGTTTATCCCATTCGCTGTAGAGGCACGGGTAGGCGGGAACGGTGACGATGATCACGCCTGATGGGGTCAATACGCGAGCCGCGTGGCTAAGGACTTTGACGGGGTCTTCAACATGCTCGATCACATCCAACATGACCACAGCGTCGAACGGCTCGCGATCTAAGGGCCAAGGCTGTTGAAGATCGTGCACGCAGACGTCCTCAATCCCGCGCGACTTGGCGTGGGCGACCGATTCCTCCATCAGATCAAAACCCGCGACTTGATAACCCCGCCGTTGGAACTCCACCAGATTGCGTGCGGAACCAATGCCTCCCTCCACGACCCTCGCCGGGAGCGGCACATGTTGCTCAAGCAACGACATCACCAGCTGTCGCTTGGCCACGTGCCACCAATACGATTCCTCCAGGTCGATCAATTCCTGAAGATGATTCGGATCCATCAGGTCCACCAGGTGGCTAAAGGGAACAGCAATGCGGAGTTGTCGAAAAACCGCACGATTGGAGGCGAGGCGGCCGCGTTCGCGACGTGGTAACCAGGGGGAGGTACAGTACGCCGGCCGGACAAACAACGTCTCTCCGGCCCAGTCCTTTCCCCCATGGGAATGTAGCTCACAATTCCGCGCGACAGCGCACGCCCCGTGTGAAACCGGTATCATCGATACGACTGGACCGCGAGCCTGGGGACTCCGGCTACTTTTCTATCGACCCGGCGATTATCATCCACGCCATGCAACAACAACTTTCCTCCTGGGACCTGCTCGTCATTGCCGCCTACTTAGCCGGCATGATCGCCCTGGGAGTCCGTCTCTCGTGGGGCCAGCGAAGCGACGACGAGTACTTCTTGGCTGGCCGCAGAATGCCATGGTTCGCGGTCGGCATGAGCGTCATCGCGTCGCTGTTATCGAGCCTGACTTACTTGTCCGAGCCGGGCGAGGTTTGGAATTCGGGGATCACACATAGCATTGGGAAGATGTTGGCGATCCCAATTGAGATGGCTGTCGTTTGGGTCTTCTGCGTCCCTTTCTTGATGCGATTTCGTTACACATCGGCCTATGAATATCTGGAACATCGATTCGGGCTCGCGGCGAGACGAATTGGAGCGGGTCTGTTTATCTTGATGGTCGTTCTCTGGATGGGCTTCGTCGTGCTTGCCTCATCCCGAGCCTTGGCGGTCGTCTCCGGGTTCAGCCTGCTGCAAATCATGCTGATGGTCGGCGTCGTGGCGACGGCGTACACCGTGATGGGAGGACTGCGAGCGGTTATCTGGACGGATGTAGTTCAGGTGATTCTGCTGATCGGCGGAGGCTTGTTCTGCATCGCCTACGTGTCCTGGACCACCGGCACCTGGTTACCCGACTGGTACGCGGCAGCTGAAAGGGAACTGGCTCCGAATGCGGAATCCGTGCCCTGGTTCAGTTTCGACCCAACCGTCCGCGCCACCGTCGTGACCGTAGCCATCAACATGGCCATCTGGCACATTTGCACACACACGGCGAATCAAATGACGGTGCAGCGATATTTTAGCACGTCCGATGTTCGAGCCGCTCGGCGAAGCTTCGTCACGGGCTCGCTGCTCGGCGTTGGCATCAATTTGATGTTAGTCGTCGTTGGCCTGGCTATGCTGTTCTATTACACGCAAAGTGGCGTAAGTCTCGACGGGCTCGATCCGAATACGAAGCAGGATCGGGATTTGATCTTCCCCATGTTCGCGGTTCGGCGCTTGCCGCCTGGATTCGGCGGCGCGATTCTCGCCGCCCTCTTTGCGGCTGCCATGTCAAGTATCGACTCGGGTGTCAATTCGATCGCGACGGTCCTCACAGCTGAACGATTTCGCGACGCCGAAGAATCGACTCCGGCTAAGCTCAGATTGAAATCACACGTGCTCTGGGCGCGCGTCGTCACACTCACCGCCGGAGTGCTGATTACCATCGCAGCATACGGACTCAGTTTTCTTCCCAGCGACTGGGGCATTGTCGACGCTATGCCTCGAACCTTTAACGCCGTGACCGCGCCCTTGGGCGCGATGTTCCTAATCGGCATCTTTCTACCGTTCTGTGGTCAGCGGGCTATGCTCATCGGAACCGGATGCGGACTGCTGACCAGCATCGGGCTGGGCTACCTTTCTCAGATTGGAGACGCGTTGGTTTCCGCGGGCGTACTCGGGCAGGCACCGCCCTCGATCAGTTTCACCTGGATCATGCCGATGGCGCTGCTCGTGGCGATCCTCACCGCCGCTGCCGCAAGTTTGATCTTCCCCGCGCAAAAGCGGGCGCCGGGACTGACGTGGTTTGATCGAAAGGCTTAGGATTGGAGCGGACCGCCACGACCGATAACGCTTTCATCGAGTTGAAACAAAAATGAGCAAACGACTCCGGTTGGCGTTCCTTGGCGTTGACAACCCTCACGGCGCAGGCTGGCGAGACCTACTGGCCCAGTTCGAAGACCAAGCCGAGATCCAAGGCGTCATGCCAGGTTTTGACGGCGCGATCGCAAGCCTTGAGGAACGCTACGCGCAAACGCCCCGGTTCGACTCTGTCGACGCGCTGTTGGAAGCCGAGAAGTGGGACGGGGCGATTGTCTGCCTTTCCAACGATGAGGGTCCGGTCGCCGTGGCGAAACTGGCTCGGGCGGGCATACCGGTGATTTGCGAAAAGCCCGTCGCCGCGTGTAGTTCGGATTTCGTCGACGCTGCGGACGCCCTGCGGAAGGCCAACGTCGCTTTCCAAAACGGTTACATGTGGCGTTACGACCAAGCCGCCCAACGACTCCGGCGGATGATTGAAGAGGCCCAGTTTGGGAAACTGATCTCGATAGAAATGGTGATGACGACCGCCGATGTGCGGCGAAGAAACCCGGATCACTATCTGTTTGATCGCCAGATCAGCCGAGTTGGGTTCCTCAACTGGCTCGCCTGCCATCACCTTGATTTGCTGTTCTACATCACGCAACAGAAGGTCGTTGGCGTGACTGCGCGCGTCGGTGTTTTCGGCGAAACCGCGACCGATGTCGAAGATGGCGGGGCAGTCATTATGGAAATGGAATCTGGCGCCCTCGTCACATTCGTGGGCGGCTATTGGCTTCCTCGCTGGAGTGGCGAGAACGAGTGGCGATTGCGAGGATCGGAGCGTTGGGTCCACTGGCAGCCAACCGCCAAAGACTGTGGCGGACGACTCGAAATACATGGCCCGCAGCCTCAGTGGTATCCAATGGATGAGGTCTGGACGATGCCGGTTGACGACACGCCCGGATACGGCGGGAAACGCGGCCTCGACTTGATCGCGGATTGGCTCAACGCGATTCATCAAGGCGGCGAGTGTCGAAACACGCCCGAATCGACCGTCGCCACACTACAGTTGCTCGACGCGATCTACCAGTCATCAGGGGAAGGACGGCGCGTGGAGTGCGCCATCGGCTGACAGATCGCCGCCTTTCGCTCCGCTATGCGGACCGCGCGAACAGACAATCCAAGCGTAGCAGCACGCGACAAATCAAAACCAAGCCTCCTAATGAAAGGCCGAAGACGTGAGAGTTTGCCGATTTGAAACCGACGGAAATGTTCAAGCTGGATTCTACTATGACGACTTCGTCGTCCCGCTCCAGGCGGCATCCGCGGCGTACGCATCGTCCGTTGGCGAGCCGCTCGACCTGCCCGATTCCAGCTGCCTTCTACGGTTGCTGCCTGGCGGCGAGGCAAATGCAGAAGCGGAACGACTGTCGCATTGGGCGTCGACAGAGGGCTGCGATGCGCTGCTTGGGGCGCGAAAAGACCTATCGGAACTTAAACTGCTCAAACCGATCCCCCGTCCCGACAAACTCTTCTTGCTGGCCGGCAACTACGCGAAACACATCGAAGAAGGCGGGGGCGTTGCGGCAGAACGAGCCGAGACGTTTCCCTACGTCTTCATGAAACCCGCCTCCACAACGCTCACCGATCCCGGCGCGGCAGTCCGGATCCCTGCGAACTCGCCCAACCACGTCGACTGGGAACTTGAGTTGGCGATCGTCATCGGCAAGACGGCCAAGGCGGTCAGCGAAGCGGAGGCGCTCGACTACGTTGCGGGCTTTACGGTCGTCAATGACATTTCCAACCGAAGGTATCGCCCGAACCCCAACCGAAAACAACGAGAGAAGGACGGATTCTTCGATTGGCTGCACGGCAAGTGGCACGACAGCTTCTGTCCTTGCGGTCCCTGTGTGGCCACGTTGGGCGCCGTCGGCGATCCACAGTCCCTGAGCATGCAACTCAGCGTGAACGGGCAACTGAAGCAAGACGCGTCGACGTCGCAAATGGTCTTTCCCGCCGCCGCGATTGTTGAATTCGTCTCGAACATTGTCACACTCGAACGAGGCGACATTATTTCGACCGGCACTCCGGCCGGCGTCGGTGCAGCCAAGGGCGAGTTCCTGCAAGCTGGCGACAGAATTGAAGCCCAGATCGAAAAGATCGGCCTGCTCCCGTCGCACGTCGTTGCCGACTAAGCTCCAACAGTCAACGCGACTTGGGGCGAACCATGACGTCGTAGAGTTCGGGACGACGATCGTTGAAGCGGTGGATCTCGTGCTTGCCGGGAATGCGGACGAGCTTCTTGTTGCGCGGCGTCTCCATATCGAGTTCGGCGTACAACACTTGCTCCGAGTCGTCCGCCGCCACAGCCAACGTGTTGCCACTGGCCTCGCAGATGCGGCTCAAACCAACGAACGAAACGCCCCGCTCTTCACCGACTCGATTGACCGCAATGTAGTGGACGTGGTTTTCCATAGCGCGCGTGTTGACGACGTAGTCGGACAGGCAACGCGCCGCCGGCGGCCAGTTGGTGGGGAGGGCGATAATGTCGGCGCCTTGAAGAGCCAGGATGCGCGACGATTCCGGAAACGAGACGTCGTAACAGATGTTCATGCCAATACTCGCACCGGCTGCCGCGTGAACGGCGAACGGGCGATCACCCGGCTCGACAAAACGGTCGATGCCGAGAAATGGCAAATGCACTTTGCGATACGATCCGATCAAGCCGTCGGGACCGACTAATAGGGCCGCATTGAACAGACGTTCCTCATCGCGTTCCAACATGCCAAACACCACGAACACGTTGTGTTGAGCGCAATGTTCTGCGATCGCCGCAGCCGCAGGTCCGTCCGCCGGCTGGGCAAATGGTTTCGCATCGTCCAAACAATCAAAGCAGTAACCCGTCAGCGCGCACTCGGGAAACACAATCAACCGCGCACCTTGACTGGCTGCCTGATCGATATAGCTGTTCATCTTCCGCAGGTTGGCGTCGACGCACTCAATCGCGACGTCCATTTGCACTCCGGCCACTTTCCAGACTTCAGACACGGGGCGATCCCTCCTCAAAGCAAGAAGACAAACGGCACGACGACGAAACTCTATACCAGTACAACGGGATCGGCAACGGTTCCTCGACAATTTGCCTCTCGCTTGTTCCGCGACGTCCGAGCCGCCGTATAATGACTCGCGGAACGGCGTGACGCGGCCTCCCTGCAGGCGGCTTGCCGGCTGTGACGTGCAGTGCTTCCGCGAAGCCACAGGCGATAACAAGGAGTTTCACCAAAATGCGAATCGGCGTCTTCTGTAGCGGGGGCGATGCGCCCGGAATGAACGCGTGCGTTCGCGCCGTCGTGCGAACTGCGATTTCAGGCGGCCATGAAGTGGTTGGGATCCGTCGCGGTTACCAGGGACTGCTTGATGAAGACTTCTTTGTCAACGTCGACGGCCAGCCGCGAATGCTGCTGCGGTCCGTGTCGGGTTGGATCGCAGCCGGCGGCGCGCTGCTGAGGAGTAGTCGGAGCGACGAGTTTCGCAGCCAAGCAGGCCAGGCGAAAGCGGCCAAGGTCCTTCGGAAACATCGGATTGACGCCCTCGTTGCCATCGGCGGCGATGGGACCTTTCACGGCGCCGTCGAGTTGGCCCGCCACTGGGACGGTCAAATCGTCGGCTGTCCGGGCACGATCGACAACGACTTGATGGGATCGGACTTCACGATCGGCTTCTCGACCGCCGTGGAAACAGCCGTCGAGGCAGTTGATAAGATTCGCGACACGGCAGAGAGCCACGAACGGATGTTCTTGGTTGAGGTCATGGGGCGCCATAGCGGCTACATCGCACTTTACACTGCCATCGCTGCGGCAGCGGAGGTCGTCTGCGTCCCCGAAATGCCCACCGATATCGATGCCATCTGCGCCTACCTGACCCTGCTCAAACAACGAAACAAGAGCTCTGTGATGATGGTTGTCGCCGAAGGCGATGAGGGGGGCGGCGCCAACGCAATTCAAGCGAGTCTCGAGCAGATCCAATGCCCGTTTTCAACTCGTACCGTGGTCCTCGGGCACCTGCAACGCGGCGGGGCCCCCACCCCCGAAGATCGCCTGCTGGGCAGTCAACTTGGGCTATGGGCCGTCGAATCTCTCGCGGAAGGCAAAACCGGCATCATGCTCGGCCGAGTCGGCGGTTTGCAACGACAGACCTGCTTTGCCAAGACCTACGAGCAGCACAAACCACTCCCCCCAGAACTGCTGCGTCTGATCAATGTGCTGGGACGCTAGCGGAGCCTGAGCTTCGGCGGAGGCGGGCGAACGCCCAAAAACGCAGGGTTCTTCGCAATCTCGCAGATGGATATCGCTTGAGATTTAAGCAGTCGAGCTGGCTTGGGGAGCCCGGCCTCGCTGGACGCTCAAGTTTGCAACCCCATCTCTTGGGCGGTTGCTCTTGACGTTAACGGCGACCGCGGCGAGAATCCCCCACCCAAATAGGGAAACATCTTATCCAAACTGCATAAAACCCGTGCAAACCCCACTCAACCCATATACCCTAGGGGATCGAGAATGCCTGCGCGCGAGGCTGCCTACGGGCCGCCGCGCGTCTTGCGTGCAAGTCCAACCGAACCCGGGGGAAGTCAAAATGCAGCGCATCAGCGCGATGCTGTGCCTATGGGTCTGCCTGTTCTTGACGAACAGGACGATCGCTCGAGATATCTTCGTCAACAACACAACCGGCGACGACCGACGCTCAGGCACTACGGACGAGCTCACTGGCGGCGACGGTCCGCTACGAAGCATCACACGGGCGCTTCGTGCGGCCGAGTTCGGCGACCGTATCGTCGTAGCCAAGACTAAGAAGCCCTACCACGAGAGTCTGTCTCTCCAAGCTGGACGGCATAGCGGCACGGTTGATCGGCCGTTTCGATTGGTGAGCAACGGCGCCGTCTTGGACGGAACTCGCGAAGTGCCGGTGCTTCAGTGGGCCTACTATGACCAAGGCGCTTATCGTTATCGACCTAGGTCGTTGACGCGGCAGATTCTGTTTCTCGACGGCAAGCCAGCCAAGCGCGTGTCGGTCGAGAAAGGGAAGCAACCGCCGAAGCTAGAAGCACTTCAGTGGTGTTGGGTGGGCGGTTACATTTATTTTCGACCCGAGAAAGGCAAGACGCCGGCAGACTACGTGCTGGCCCACACCTATCTTCGGGTTGGGATCACGATCTATGAAACTCAGCATGTCCTGGTCTCCGGATTTGTCGTCCAGGGCTTTGAGCTCGACGGAGTCAATGCCCATGACAGTGTGTTTCATGGCGAGCTCAAGGGGATGACCTGCCGGGGCAACGCGCGCAGCGGGATCTCAATTGGAGGTGCGTCGCGGGTGAAGGTCAACGCGTGCCTGCTCGGTAACAACGGTGAGGCTCAATTGCGCACGGAGGGTTTCTCGACAACAGAGCTGGTCGATAGCGACCTGATCGAGAACACCGCCCCTCGAATCGATCGTCAAGGCGGTCGCCTGATCGAAACCAACGCTGCGAAAGAACCGGCCCCCAAAGTCGGCGCGGCCATCCGCGACCTATTTCGTCGCTAAGCGGACGCGATAGAAGTTGTCGCGACGCCTCTAGCCAAGTGCGCCTTGCCGCGCACAGACATCGGAATCGCTGCTCCTATCCGTATTCTCGCTCGTCTCTTTCTCCGGTTCATGCTCCGCCTCTTCGAGCACCTGAGCGACTTCTTTGCGGCCGATGACGTAATAGACGCCTCCCACCGCGGCAATGCAGATTGTGATCAAGCGGTAGACGAGGGCCACGATCAGGCCATCGCTGCCGGAGGGGTTGAGCGGGATGATGGAAGAGAGTTGTTCCATGGCGGCCTCGAAAGCGCCAAGCCCAGCCGGTGTGAAGGGCAATGCGCCAGCGACCAGGGAGAGTGGGACGATGACAAGATGTTCGGCAAGGGTTGGGGCTGCCGGAAACAGCGAGCGAGCCGCCAGGTAGACGCCGGTGGCAAGTGTGGCATGAACGATCAGACTCAGCAGCCCGCTCGCCAGTAGAACGCCTGGACGTTTGCGATAGAGGCCGATGGCCGAGACCAGGCGGCCGCCAATCTTCCCCACAAGTGGTACGGATTCAATGATCGCCACAATTCGGGGACCGGTTAGTCCGGGCGTCATCAACAGTCCGATCCCAACCGCTCCGATAGCAGTGGCCAGGAGCGTCGAGTTGCAGATCGTGGCCACGGCGGTGGAGGAGTCAGAAAAGTCACTGAGCAGGACGGCGATGGACGTGACAACAAGCAGGGCGTAGAGCCCGAAGACACGATCGACCATCACCGTCGCCACGGCCTCCGCTCTTCGCCCTGGGCACTGCCTGGCAATGAAGACGGCCTTGAATAGGTCGCCGCCGACGAGCCCGACGGAGACGAAATTGAGCAGATATCCGAGGAACCCAAGCCGAAAGGCATCCGCGATAGAGAACGGAATATTGATCGCTCGCACCAGCATTCGCCAGCGCACAAAGGTCAGCGTGACGGCGCCAAAGCAGCAGACGAATCCCGCGAACAGAGTGCTCCAGTCAATCTGCCTGCGGCGAACCTCCGCCAGCTGTTCTGCGTCAATGTTATAGACCAACCAACCGATGATGCCCGCAGCCAAGGCGAACTTCATAATTGGCAGGATGAATCTCTTCACGATTTCTGGCCTCATCGACACCCGCGGACCGCGGCTTGGGCGGCTATGTCCCGCTTGTGCTTGACAGTATTTTGGAGCGGTGCTAGTTTTGGGCTCTCGCAGGGCCGAACTCGGGCCCATATCGGGGGATTAGCTCAGTTGGGAGAGCGTCTGGCTGGCAGCCAGAAGGTCAGGGGTTCAAGTCCCCTATCCTCCACTTACTACACTCTACCCCGTCCCCAAACGCATCTGCTGCGAATCTTCGGGGACTAAATTCGTGGTGTTGGCGGCGAAGCACTGCGATTGTAGCGAATGTGCTGCATTTGCCAGAGTTGCCGCCAGTGGCGGGATCGGTCGCCAAACCACTACGCATCCTTGCCAGGCTCACCCTCCGCTTCCTCCGGCTTGACTTTGTCCCAGAATGCTGCTGCGAAGATGACAAATACGACGCCGGCCATGATGGCTGGCAGCATCCAGAAGTCCTTCCATTGGTTCATGGTCGTGGAGAGCAGGTCAGCGTCGAGATTGGCAGGCAGATCTCGCGAGAACATCTGGGTAAACGTCTCGAAGAAACTGACTGGCTCGACGTTGGCATTCGCTTCCTTCAAGGCAGCCACGTAAGCATCGGAACTGGCCACCTGCTTCCCGTAGTCGCCCACGGTCAGGTTAAGCGGAATGACGTCGAACAGGTTTGCTCCGGCCATGATTCGATAGCCAAAGAACATGCCGATTCCCTGCGTCAGGAACACAAGCAAAGCCTGAGCCTGGCCGCGAATCGCTTTCGGCGCCTTTTGGTCGGTATACATGAAGCCTGTGACAAAGAAGAAGTCATAGCAGATCCCGTGGAGCGCGACCGCAAGCAACAGCATCCAGGTTGTCTGGTCCGGAGCTGCAAAAGCGAATAGGACGTATCGCAGCACCCAACAAGCCATGCCAATCAGAATCATCACTTTGATTCCCAAGCGACGGAAGAAGAACGGGATCAGAAGCATGAAGATGATCTCGGACATTTGCCCAAGAGACATCGTCGCCGCCGACGCGGGAAAACCAGTTTGGCTGAGGAAGTTCGCCGTCATGCCGTAGTAGTAGGCGAGCGGCGCGCAAATCAAAGTCGAGCAAACAGCAAACACGAGAAAATTCCAATCGCCGAGCAGCTTGAAAGCGTCGACCATGAAAAGCGACCGCAAGTCCAACGACTTGCCTTTTAACGGCGCCG
This sequence comes from uncultured Pirellulaceae bacterium, assembly GCA_964635375.1. Lineage (GTDB taxonomy): Bacteria > Planctomycetota > Planctomycetia > Pirellulales > Pirellulaceae > CAZMNY01. The sequence continues at coordinate 26,948 of CAZWOU010000001.1, forward strand.
GCGTGTTTGGAAGCATGAAACAGAACAGGCCAAGCAAGATTGAGCTGCCCGCTCCCAGCCAGAACATGTTGAACGATTCGGACCACCCCAGGCCGCCAACAAGGAGCCCCGCGGCAATCCAGCCGATCGTGCCCCAGACGCGAATGCGAGGGAACAAGTTTTGGTTGGGGATGTGGGTAAAGGCAATCGTGTTAGAGAGTCCCAGTGTGGGCATATAGCAGAGCATGTGTGCCAGGATGAGCCAGACGAGAAGCTTGCCGCCCTCTTCTCCCTGCTCGCCGACGCCCGGCATGAAGAACATCAAGAGGCCTCCGAGCAGCATCAGCACGCCCATCACTTTCTCGGACGGAAACAACCGGTCCGCGATGAGTCCAAGGAAGAGCGGAGCAAAAATTGCTGCGATGGGAGCCGATTCATAGGCGCCGCCAATGATGCCGCTCAGCCCGTTGGAAGCCAAGGCCGCGCCTAAGGTCGTGAACCACGCTCCCCAGGCAAAGAACTGTAAGAACATCATGACCGACAAGAGCGTCACGATTGTGCCGGGACTCTTCGTGGACTTGGACTCCATAATCGCGATTCTCTCTGTGTGACGGACGGCGGGAAACGGAAGCAAACATTCTAAGCCGAGCTGGAGGATGGGGGCACTGGTGGAAACGCCAAAAACGTGCCGCAATCCCTCCTAGCGAGGGCAATTCAATGCGTGGGAATCTCGTACGCACAGCTTAGTTCACCAGCGGCGACGAAGAAAGCGGCGACTCGCAGTTGCCGGTTCGGCCTCGCACTGCCACACTTGATGGCCACATCACCCGCCATACCAGCCATCCCGCTCGTGCGGCGAGCTGCTGAGAATCGGTTGCTGGCCGAGCTGGGTGGCATTGCCAGAATTCATCTCAAAGGTGCGAACCATGCCAGGGCGTCTCTGCAATCTGCCAACCCGCTGCATTCTCGCCGCGACGTGCCTGGCAAGCGTTTGCTGTTACACCGAGACGGCCCTGGCGGCGGAACCGCAGCTCATGGCCGGTTTCGCCCATCGAGACATCACGCCCCAGGTGGATGAAGCAAACTCGGTGTGGCTGGCGGGCTATGGACCTGGCAGGAAGGCGGAATCGGTGCACGATCCGATCTTCGCTCGGGGAGTTGTGATAGCGTCTGGCGACAAGAAGATTGCCATCGTTTCGCTGGACGTAGTCGGTTTCCAATATGCCCAAGTCCTCGCCGTGCGCAAACAGCTGGCCGATTTCCATTACGTGCTGATCGCCAGCACCCACAATCATGAGGGCCCCGATGTGGTGGGCCTGTGGGGACCAACCGTCGTCCAAAGCGGCGTCAGCACGGCTTACCTCAAACGACTCGTCAACGCCTGCGTCGAGGTCGCGCGAAACGCGGAGAAGGCCTTGCAACCGGCAACGGCCAGGTACGGGGTCGCTCGAGACGAATCGTTGGTCCGCGACAGCCGCAAGCCCTACTTGAAGGACGATGCGATCAAGACCCTGGCCTTCTATGACAGCCAAGGCGCCGCGATCGGCGTGCTTGTCAAATGGAGCGTCCATCCGGAGGCGATGGGTTCGCGAAACAAACAACTGACAGCCGATTTCCCGGCCTGGACGGTGAAGGGCATCCAAGACCAGCGCGGCTGCCCCGCCGTGTTCGTAGTCGGCGCGATTGGCGGCCTCTTGGCGCCTCCAAGCCGAGGCGTGTTGGACGAAAACGGCGTGGAGCTTCGGGCGGGGCAATTCGAATTCGCGGCCGCCTATGGGAAACTCGTCGCCGACTTGGCTGATCGCTCCATGCAGAGCGCAAAATCGATCGAGTTGCGACCGCTGCAAGTTAGTGCGAAGCAAATCACGATTCCTGTCCACAACCTGTACTACCGCGCCGCCCGGGCGATGCGAGTGTTGAGACGCAAGGCCTTCGCCTGGACAGGCGATCCAAATGAGAAAGGGCAGTCGTTGACCGACGCGCCTGCGGGCGCGACGATGGCGATTCAGACGGAGGTCGCTTTTCTGCAGTTAGGCGAATTGGGAATCCCCTGCATCCCGGGCGAGATCTATCCCGAGCTTGTGTTCGGTGGGATCGAGGATCCAGCCCAGAAGAACGTCGACTTTCCCCTCGCCGAGAAAGAGACCGCGCTGGCCGAACTCCTGCCGAGCAAACGCTGGATGTTGATCGGGCTGGCCAACGACGAAATCGGCTACATCATTCCGAAGCGGCAGTGGGACCAGCTAGCCCCGTTCGCCTACGACCGCAAGACGGGGCAATACGGCGAGATCAACAGCTGCGGACCTGACGTCGCGGGCGTGATCTTGAACACGCTCAAGAGTTGCCTGGCGACGATGGGCGAGAAGGCGAAGTGATCTTAGCGCCTATCGCGTTGCGCTCCACGTGCGTCCAGGTGCGGCAGCCGGCAGATAGACAGGGCCGCGATTCGCAGACCGAGGGAAGATCGAAGCCTCCTGGCCTCGCGGCTGTTGCTGCCCTACGACGGCCGGAAAACGGGACGCGGTGTATCGAGCTCCCGCGGTAGGGCCGGACATTCTTGCTTGCTGGTAGGGCGCCGGTTGATAGGCTTGCCCAGGCGCCACAGGCTGACGCGGTTGCTGAACAGGCAGTTGCTGAACAGGCGGTTGCTGACTGCCCGGTTGCTGAGGAGGCCCCGGTTGCTGGGGGGTCGCCAGGCCGTTTTGGCCGTAGCGGCGGTGTGTGTTTGGCTGAACGACTGGCTGAACGAAGCGGCCGTCGAACTGTTGCGAGTCGCCGCGAACGGGTTGCTGTTGAGCCGTGCCGGCGGCGACGCTCGCGCCCTGACGGTTGTTAAACGCCTTGGTTTCCCGCAACGTCTGTTCGCGGCTGGCCACTTGATGAAAGAGAGTTCGCGCGTTGCCGAGACTAGGATCGAGTCGCAGCGCCTGCCGCAAATGAAAGATAACTTGTTCGGCCGGAGCAGCGTTTTCATTCAGGAGAAACGCGAAGTTGTAGTGGGCCGATGCGGGCGGGTGGGCGGCGACCAGTTGTTCGAGCGATTCCTGGTTGCGGTTAGCCAGAATCAGCGCCTTGGCGTAGTTGTTTCGGTAGAGGACTTTCTTGGGCGCCAGGCGGACGGCTTCCTTGAATGCGGACAGTGAAATGTCGAGTCGCTCGTGGCGTGCGGCGCACATCCCAAAATCGTTGTGTATCGCAGCCCGCTTCGGATGGGCATTGAGGGCAACGACATAGATTTTGGCGGCGGCGTTCATCCCTTCGCGAAGGTCTGCGATGCGAGCCAGGCTGATCAACGACTCGACGTGCTTGGGCTCCAGGGAGAGCACCGCTTTATACTGTCGCTTGGCTTCGTCAACGCGTCCTCTCTTCGAGGCGAGTCGAGCTGCCTCGAGGTGAACAGCGGCGTTGATGGTTGGCATCGCGGTCCGCAGACTTGTCGGATCGCCGATCGGCAAATTGTCGACACGCGGGGGACTCGCTGGACGTGGTGTGAAGGCATTCTGCATGGCCGTCGCTGCTCCAGCGAGCGGATTGGTCCAAGAGGATGCCTGCGGTTGCACCACTGGTTTCGGAAAACCGTAATTGGACGAGGTAGGCCCGGAGACTGGCGCTTGCCCGCTAGCGGGCGGCTGAACCACTACGCTGGAATCCCCGCTACCGAAAAACTGCTGGGCTCTCGCCGGAGCGGCGGCGCCAAGAGTAAGCCCGATCGAGAAGACCGCGACGCTGGCGGCTATCGCCACTATGGGTTGACGCATTACGTTCCTCTTTCATCCTTGATCTGGAACGATGGGTGCGCCGGCTTCCGCCGACGCCAGTCTAATCTCAGCCGCCATCTCCCGCGGCCGTGCCGCCCGTAGGTAGCCGAGGCACGGGAATCGATTGGCGTAGTTGACGATCGATTTGGTCAAAGTAGTCGCCCGAACCGGACAGGGGTACTTTGGTTGTGAGGACGACGGGAGGCAAGTCGCCGGTGGGCAGGACGCGAGCGATGGTTTGCTGCACCGCGTCAATTCGCTGTTCGGTGGAGTCCTTCGACGGTCCCTGCAGGACGTAGACAACGCGTCGCGTTGGCGGATTTTGCGTAACAATCCAGCGGATGCGAATCACGCCAGCGTGGGTCAGCTGATGAGTTTCCTGATGAAACAGGTCGTCGCTCAGGGTGTTCTGCTGGCGCCAGCCATTGTGGGTCATGACAGCGAACGGCGCCCTCGCCGCTTGTCGGTCGGCTCGCACAAACGGCTCTGGCCAACAGTTGTTTCGATGGGTATCGACGTGAAAGCGGTCCCAAAAATCGGACCAGCCTCCGGCGTTCGCCGAGTCGGCGCACTGAAAGGCCATCCCCATGATTGCGAAGAATAGTAACGCCTTGCGCATGGTCTTTCTCCCTGGAACGTTGGACCCCATCCGTCGATAGAGTCATCCGCTGGGTGGGCGCGGAGGCGCCTACCCATGCAAGTTATCGACCGGCAATGGCGACGGCTATTGCCAAGTCGCGTTTGCCGTTAAAGTCGGCCCAACTTGACTCGGGGCGCAATTGGGGTCCGCTCTTCGCCGCAATTGCCCGTCTGCGGTCGAGTGGGTGTGAGCCGCAGGCTGCTCGAGAGGATACTGAGTTCAGCTCGCCACAAGCGGCGGCCATTGGCTTTGATTCGGCCTGCGTGGCAAGCAAGGAGCCGCAAGATTGAGGCGGGTCCCCCCGATGGTCTATCCGCCGCCCATCGCTGGGAGCATTTCGCGGATCATCGTAATAGCGGCAGGGCCGACGAGCACAACGAAAATGCCTGGAAAAATGAACATCACCAAGGGAAATATCAGTTTCACAGCTGTCTTGGCCGCCTTCTCCTCGGCGATCTGGCTTCGTCGCGTGCGCATGGAATCGCTTTGAACACGCAAGGCCGTGGCAATACTTGAGCCAAACTTGTCAGCTTGCACCAGAATCGAGGCAAGTTGCTGAAGGTCCTCAACGCCGCTGCGTTGTCCCAATTCCTGCAACACTTGGTGTCGAGCCCGTCCCATCTGAAGCTGCAGATTGCAGAGTGCAAACTCCTCGGCAATCGTGCGGTAGGACTTCCGCATTTCCTCGGCCACTTTCCGCATCGCTTGATCCAGCCCTAAGCCAGCTTCGACGCAAACGACCATCAGGTCCAACGCATCGGGCAGTCCGAGAAAGATCGACTCTTTGCGGCGTTTTCCAATGAACCACACCAGTGCATCGGGCACGTAGAACATCACGCCAGCGATGGCGATCGAGATCATAATGCTCTTCTGGCCGATTCCGTTGAGCATGATCGTGCTTCCTCCGCCCACGATCAGGCCGATAACGAGTCCCACGATCTTCAACCCTAGGAAGATCGCAGATGCGCCTTCGGCTCGAAATCCCGATTGAGTCAGGCGCAGTTTGAGCTTGCTCGTCTCTTCCTCATTCTTCGGCGTCAGCGGGCTGGCCAGTTTCGGCGCGGCCTGCTGGAGCATCCGAGCAACGCTTGTTGAGTCGCCGCGACCACGGCGCCGACTCGGATCGCGGAGCTCATCTATGCGTTCCTCGGCTCGGCCCTTATCAGGACTGATCCAATCCATCACGAACCAGGCAAGGGATGCGATTCCTATGCCTGCTGCAATTGTCAAAATGAGGCTGAAGCTAAGCATGATTACACTTTAATGTTGATGATCTTCTTGATGACTAACGCGCCCAAGATCTGCATGACTCCCGCCACGGCCAGCATCTGCTGGCCCATCGGATCGTCGAACAAGATCATGCAATATGACGGATTCAACCGGTAGAGCGTGATGAACAGACACGGTGGCAGACCCAACAGGACGATACCTGACAAACGTCCCTCACCAGTCAGCGCCTGGATCTGCCCCCAGATCTTGAACCGTTCGCGAATAATGTAGCCAATCTTGTCGAGAATCTCGGCTAAGTCGCCGCCCGTCTGGCGTTGCAAGATAATCGCCGTTGCAAAGAACCGCAGATCCAAGTTGGGAACTCGCTCCGTCATCTCCTCGATCGACTCGTCGAGCGGAACGCCGAGATTTTGTTCCTCATAGCAACGCGCAAACTCAGTGGCAATTGGTTCGCTCATTTCCTCGCCGACCAGCGCGAAACCTGCGGCTAAGCTGTGCCCGGCCCGCAATGCACGAGAGATCAACTCTAGCGCTTCGGGTAACTGCTTGGCGAACCGTCCTAGTCTTTTCTTGCGGCGGAAGACGAGATAGGCGAACGGAAGGGCGCCGCAGGAGAGACCAACAAAGGGGGCCAGATAGATGGGCCATCCAATCGCGATGGGCAGGATCGTCCCAACAGCCGCAGCGCCTCCGGTCATCGCCAGGAACTTGTTCGGCGACATTTGTAACCCAGCTTGCTCGACGATCTTGCTGAGGTTGCCGATCTTCTGCAGAATCTGGTCGGCCAACCCGCCTTCGTCCGCGAGGGAGCCGCTAATCAGGGAATCACGAGCCTCATCCTCGGGCGTCGCTGCCCCGGTCAGAATGTCCAACCGGTCCTCCAGCTCCGACTCGGGGCGGGAGTACATCATCATGCCAGCCGCGCCGACGAGAGCGGCCACGGCGCCGAAGGCCGCGAGGATAAGTAAGAGTGTCAACATGATTCATCTCCGTTCAAACTCGGCTGCCAAAATGCGGCCTGGAAATACACCTGCCGCTGGTAGCCTCGCTATTCGCCCGCTGGCCAAACCGGATGAAGACCCAGTCGGCAGGCGGTGCAAACAACCGCTCAATTCTGTTTAATCTTGCAGCATCACTCGTTCACGGAACGCGCTGGCTGGCAAACGAATCCCCGATTGCTCCAAGCGATCCATGAATGAGGGCCGAATACCTGTCGAGACAAAATGCCCCGTGGCGGTGCCCGACTCATCGATGCCCGTCTGCACGTACCTAAAAATGTCTTGCATCACGACCGTGTCTCCTTCCATGCCCGCGACCTCGGTAATGTGGGTAACTCGACGAGGTCCTCCCTGCAGTCGGTTCGACTGAATAATCAGATGCACAGCGCTGGTGATCTGTTGCCGAATCGCCTTCATCGGCATTTCGAAACCTGCCATCATGACCAACGTCTCTAATCGAGCGATACCGTCTCGGGGCGAGTTGGCGTGAATCGTGGTCAACGACCCGTCGTGGCCCGTGTTCATTGCCTGGAGCATGTCAAGCGTCTCGCCGCCGCGGCACTCGCCGATGATGATGCGTTCAGGCCGCATCCGCAAAGCGTTCTTGACCAGGTCGGTTGGCGTGATGGCGCCTTTGCCTTCAATGTTCGGCGGTCGGGTCTCGAGACGCACCACATGCTCCTGCTGTAGTTGAAGTTCAGCAGCATCTTCGATGGTGACAATCCGCTCGTCATTTGGAATGAAACTTGAAAGCGTGTTCAACAGGGTCGTCTTACCAGAACCTGTACCGCCGCAGATAATCATGTTCAGGCGAGCCTTGATGGCGCCTTCCATCAACATCACCATCTCAGGCGTGAACGCCTTGTAGTTCAGCAGGTCCTCGAGCCTCAGCGGGTTCGACCCAAACCGCCGAATCGAAACGGCGGCGCCATCAAGAGCCAGCGGAGGAATGATTGCATTCACACGCGAACCGTCGGGCAACCTGGCGTCGACCATTGGCGACACTTCGTCAACTCGCCGTCCGACTTTGGACACGATGCGGTCGATGATCTGCATCAAGTGGGCGTTGTCCCGAAACTCGACGTTCGTCTTCTCCATGCGCCCGCGGCGCTCGACGAAGATGTTCTTGGGACCGTTGATCAAAATGTCGCTGATCGATACGTCTTTGAGCAGCAATTCGAGCGGGCCGAAGCCGAAGGTCTCGTCTAGCACCTCCTCGATCAGCCGTTCGCGTTCGTTGCGATTAAGTAGCGAATCGTCCGTGTCGCACAAGTGCTCTACGACGAGACGAATTTCCCGCCTAAGCGTGTCGCCCTCAAGCTCACCAACTTTGGTGAGATCAAGTTTGTCGACCAGCTTGTTATGGATCCGGCGTTTGAGAACCTCGAATTCCTGAGCCTTGGTCGCCTCGTGGCCGCGAGTTGCTTGGGGGAACGATTTCATCGGCGCGAATTCCTGAGTAGTTCTTGACGTGGCTACGGAAGGCGGACGCATAACGGCGCCAAGAGACCACAAAGAACTCTAGCTCACGATTCCGACAAACGCGGGGATTCGCAGCAGCAACGGAGATGGGGATCGCAACAGATATGCAGATATGCACGCCTGTAGGTGCGAGAAAGATGCACGAGATTCTTCTCGTGCGCCGCTCAGCTCTTATCGGTCTTGGCGCCTCGAGGCCAGAAGTTGAGCCACTTGCCCAACCCAGGAGCGGCGGCACTCGGCCCGTCCGCCTGATCGCTGCCGACAAGGCGGTTCGCAAGTTCCATCACGGCTTGCGTAACCTGAGCCTTGGGACTCTGTTCAATCAACGGCACGCCATTGTTTCGCATTTCGATCATGACGCGATAGTCGTTGGGAATCTGCGAGAAAATCTCCCGTCCGATCGTCTCTTCGGCCTTCTTCAAACTGATTTCGCCATTGCCCAAGCCAACTCGATTCACGACGATTCGAATCTTCTCATTGATTCCTTCAATCGCCTCGAACGACTTCAGCAGACGCACGACGTTTCTCAAACAAGGCAGGTCGAGTTGAGTAACCAAGACCACGTGGCTGGCGGCTTCCAGAGCCACCATGTCGACCTGTGTGTACGACTTGGACAGATCGATGACCAAGTGCGAGAAGGTCGCTTTGAGCAGGCCAATCACTCGATGAAGTGAATCGGGCGTGACGCATTCGCTGTCCTGCAATTGCACTGGACGCGGCAGCAAGTAGAGGCCGGATGCGTGTTTGGTGAGGGAGCGTTTCAGCAACGCGAAGTCGAGCCGACTGATATTCTGAGCCACATCGACGAGCGTGTAGTCGGGGATACTGTCGAGAAAGACGTCGGCGTCGCCGAGGGCCAGATCGAGATCGACGAGGGCCACCGAGTTGTGATCTTGAGCAGCCAAGGCGCAGGCCACGTTGACCGCCACGCTGGTCGTTCCAACTCCGCCCGTGGCGCCCGCGACCGCAACGACGGAACTGCCTCGAACCTGGCCGTCGTTGGCGGTTACCCTGGCCGACCCCACTCGGTGCAAAGCGGCGGCGAGGTCTTCGCCGCGGATGGGGCGAGTCAAGAACTCCTTAGCCCCGGCTCGCATCGAGTTGAGGATCAACTGGCCATTGTCTTCCTCACTAATCACCAAGATGCTGCAATCCGGGGCGATTGTTCGCAGGCTGTCAATCAGCGCCAGCGCTTGCTCAACATTGTTGTCGAGACTGACAATGCCGATTTCAGGATGAGTCTGCTCGACCACGTCGGCGAAAAACTCGTACTTTGCGCACTCGGCCTCCAGCCAGACGACATCCATGCTCAAGAGAATGTTCTTGAGTTGTTCGCGGCTTCGATCGTCGGGGTCAACGATGGCTAGGCGAAAGACGTTACTCATTCCATGTTCTCGATTCGACGCCTCGTCGGGCATTGGATTTGGTCGGGCCTTCAGCAGGGCTCACTAACGCACGACATCGTATCCTTGCGGTCCAATCAAACCTGATTCCACTCTGCGGCGAACGGGAGGCGATGCCGCGTTCTCCACCGACTCTTGGCCGAATGGGTTTCGCAGCGGTGCGAAGTTGGCCGAGCTGGCAGGTTCATCCGACTGCGACTCAAGCGGAATCGGAACGGGTCGGTGAGGTTCGTTGGCTGGCACGGGGAAGCCAGGAACCGCCCCAGAACCGTTCAGGCAATTCGGGCACGAACCGTCGACACAACACTTCGGCACTTCCAGATATCTGCGGCCATACAGTTCCACGTCGGTGGGTGATCGCGTGAAACCGCCTGGACCACAAGGCGGAACCTCATGAGGGTCCATGGCAGCGGCGAATTGAGGCGTCACGGTAATGACCAACTCGATCTCGTTCTCGACTTCTTCAATTCGGCCGAACAAGGCTCCCACCCAGGGCATTTCCGAGAGCCAGGGCAAACCCATGCGTTCTGTTTCGACGCGGGTTTGGACGAGACCAGCCAACGCCAAAGTCTGACCGGCACGCATCTCGACCCCGGTGTCCACCCAGCGATTGCGGATCCCGGGAATGGTGACGTTTTGAATCGTCACGCTGCGAGCTGGGTCGACCTCGCTGACCACCGGGCGAACTTCCAGGCGAATGTGGCCGTTGGCCAGCACAAGCGGAACAAAATCAACACGAGTCCCGATCTCTTTGTATTCGATGGAAAACGTGCCCAAGCTTTGGGGCACCAAGATCGGTAACTCGCCGCCCGATTGAAAACTCGCCGGGCGACCGCTCACCGTCACCAGAGTCGGCTCGGCAAGCACTTTGGCCAGGTTGTTCTGACGCAGAGCTTCGAGGAAGCCGAAGAAGCTGCCAGAGTTGTCGACGATCCCATAAGCAAACGTCTCACCACCTGACGAGGCAACCGCAGCGCCCGTAAGGTTGTAGGTGCCGACCAACCCGGCTGCTTTGTTGATAATGCCGTCATTACCGTTGAAGAAGGCCCAGTCAAAGCCCAGCTTTCGCAGCTTGGTGCGGGAGACCTCCATCACCTTCACGTGTAACAGGATCTGCTGAGCGCCGCCCACGTCGATCTTGTTGATCACTTTGGGGTAGTAGTCTTCCGCCATACTGATGATCTGACCGACCATCTCGGCGCTGGGTACAAATCCAGACACGATGACGCTGCTAGCCAGCGGGCGGACTCGCAAAGATGCCTGAGGAAACTCAGATACAAGCAGGTTTTCCAGTTCCCGAGCGTCTCCAAAGACAATCACGTCAACCAGGTAGATTTTGCCGTTTTTGTCCCACATCTTCAGATTGGTCACCCCAGGCTTGCGAGCCGAGATTTGAATCTGATTTGTCGAGAGGGGCTGAACCTGAATGATCTCCGGGTTGTCGACTGACATACGCGGAACGTCAAAGTCCATCGTCAGCAGCTTGCTCGTCGTGGAGATAATCTCTAGGCGATGATAGGCTTCCTTGACGTTGAAATTCGCCGTCTGACTGGCAAAGCTCGCGTGCTGCGCAGACGCAGACCTCGGTCCAGCGGCAGCCGAGCAAGCGAAGATTACGCAAAGCGCGACAACGGTCCATGCCGTAGAGTTTCGTGACATCCGTGTAATTCCTTATGCGCTATCCAACGCATGTTCGTCCGTGGGTTATGTCGGCTATCGGCCTCCAGCCTAACTGGTTCTAGAAGCTATCTTCGCTTCCTTCGCCAGCATTGGACTGATCGCCACCATCCGTCTCGCCAAAACCGTCGTCATCGTCAAATTCGGCCAATCCACCATCCGCCGGCGCGCCCGTTTTCGGGTCAGCTCCCAGTTCGCCCGCGCCGCTGGGCTCCTGAGGACCGGGTTCGTCGTCCGTCACAAGCTTCGGCAGTTCGCCGTCCTTGTACCACACATGGCGTTGGGCTCCGTCGGGATAAATCACCAGCATCTGAGCTTTGGCCTCAACCGGCTCAGGCGGGGCCACTTGGACTGGTGCGACCACGACCGCTGGAGACGCTGGTGGGCTCGGCGCCTCGCCTTCATCGGCGCGGTCAGCCGCACCCCGCAGAATCCCGTCCAAAGTCATGTCGAACGAGTCGGTGTCGCTATCGGCTTCGCCTGGTCGACGGAGTGTCAACTTGAGCTCGCCTATCTGCGAGGCCAGCAACAACTTCCCTGCCTGATCAGGCTTGACCAGGAAAGAAACGGTTTTTGCCGTGATTGTATTGCCTTCCTTGTCGTAGGCCCGTTCAGTTTCCGCATTCACCGCAAAGATGCGGACGTCGCGAAGGACCGAGCGAATACCCGTGACTGTCACGTCTCGCGACTTCCGCAAGAAGACCATCAAGTCAACTCGGTCGCCGGGGTTGAGGAGGCCGTTGAGTGCATCGATTCCCACTTTCACCGCACAAACTCGATACCCTTCGGGGATCAACAGGGCTTTTGAGGAGCGGTCTTCCGGATCGACAACCTTCTTCTCAATGATGATCTCACCCTTGTACAATCGCTGAGCCGCGTATCTCGCCTCAAGATTTTCCAGGTCGGTGATGGCCCCCTCTGGCACTCGATCCTTGGGCCATTCCTCAAGCTGGACGTTGGTCGCGCCGAATTCCTCGTCGATATCGATCTCCGCCATCGCCACGAAGACTTTCATCGTCTCCACCGCCTCCGGCGAGGCGCCTTGCTTTCCGACGACTTGGAAGGCCGCGAAGGCGGCCACTAGCCCACAGGCCAAGGCGACCATGACGAGAATCAGCGATTTGGGGCGCATTGGGTTTTACCTATTGTTGTTATGTCCGGTCTCAGGCGCCGTCCGTAACGTTCGGCCAAACCAACGGCCGCTCCTGCTCTTCTATTACTCAGCCGCCAACAGAATCCGCCTCCCATCCCTGGAGGATCCTCTCGCTTTGCACGTTCTCGCGTCGCATGACAGATCGTGCGTTCAGATTCGTATCGCCGAGGAAGGCCGGCGAGGGAAGCCAACTGACACGATTAAATGGAATGGTTATCGTGACGGTGACTGGCTCGCCAGAATCCGCAGTTTCAGGATCGATTGGGTTGAGGCGAACTCGAGCTTCTGAAGCGCTCGTGCCAGCCAAATAGTCGTTGATCGTCTGGTTCACCTGAGCCGATGTGGTTCCCGCCAACACTGCTTGCTCAACTCCCTGTTGAGCAGCATTGGCCAGGATTTGCTCGACCGTCCTTAACCGCCCGTATTCAATCATGCCGAACACGAGCAGAAGGAAGACCGGCGCAATAACGGCGTACTCAAGAGCCGTTGGCCCCCGTCGTTTCTGTCGGCCCATGTGGGTCAATCGGATTAATTGGCATGTCACAGGCGGAAAAGTCAGTGAATTCTCCGCATGTCCGCCAGAAAACCCAGGCCCCTTAGGGCCCCTGCCTTGACGGCTCATATCAGCATCCCCATCCAGGCGAAGTAGCCGATGGTGCCAATCGCGATTGGGATGCCGTAGGGCAGCAGCAGCATCGTCGGTTTTCTCACGGCAGCTCGCTCAGCCAGTTCGGTCGGGCTTCCGACGCTCTTGATCTCGTCGAGCAGCATCCAGAATTGACTCGAGTGTTTATGCCAAGCTTTGCGTTTGAGCACCATCAGGACGGCCATCACGGCGCCAATGATGGTGGAAATTGCGAAAGCGTAGAACATGGCCATGGCCGGATTGACGGCGACGGTGCTGGTGGCGTCGAGCATGATGTACATCCATGCACCGACTCCAGCTAGCAGTTTAACATCACCCGCGCCCATTCCGCCGATC
>CAZWOU010000001.1:40259-41149 GCA_964635375.1 uncultured Pirellulaceae bacterium
CACGAGCCCGATCACCGAACCGCCGATGCTCCAGGCGAGCCCCTCCCAGCCGAACATCGCTCCGCTGGCGACCCAGCCGCTGATGATCATGGGGAACGTCAGCCAATTCGGCACCTTCAGCTGGATGCCATCAATGACAGCGGCCCAAATGAGCAAGGCCGTTGTCAGCCAAACCGGCCAGTGCTGCGCGAAGCTCTGTTGTATGGAATCGAATTGCATCTCACCTTCTCCAATTGCTTTCCCGTGCCGAACGATCTCGTCGAATTCCTTTTGTCAATCACTCGACCCAGTGGTTTCTTCGAACAGGTTAGCGCCTCAAGCTCGCATGGCGTACAAGCAACTAAAAAGAGCACCGGCGACGGTAAAAACGTAGCACAGCATTTCAAACCCGCCGGACATTGCGCCGCAGGGAATCATAGGTGCCATAGCCTTGCTCCTTTCTTAAACGAACCTGTTGGAGTCGAACGTCGAACACCCCCTCAGCGCACTGCGCAGAGGGGGCATCGGCGATTCAATAACTTGACTCAAGCGACGGCGAGACTAGCTGCCGCCCAATTGGCTTGAGATACTGTTGAACGTGCTGTTCGCGTTCGTTCCAATCGCTTGAATCGCGGTCAGACAAACAATCACGATCAAGGCGAGCATAACGGCGTATTCCACAGCGGTCGGGCCATCTTCCGACACGAGGAACCGTTGCACTTTCTGAGCAAAACTCTTCATGGCATCCTCCAAGGCGGAATTCGATTGCGGCGAATCCCTTAACATCGAAACGTGGACAACTGAATTCTGTCGCAACACGACGCACAAGCGTCAACCTGCCATGCGCTGCACGAATTCAAACGATATGTTGTGCCTCGTGCCCTCGTCAGACTGCCACAGTTTCCTCATGA
>CAZWOU010000001.1:41159-47798 GCA_964635375.1 uncultured Pirellulaceae bacterium
TCATGAGAGATTCTCAACAGAAAACCGAACACCCCTTCGGTAGCTTGGCCACCGCTCTTTCAAACGGCCCTTGCTTTGCGCCCCAGCCTTTCGGCCGGTTTGCCTTTCTCGAGGATGGTGAGGCGACAGGTTCGCACCAAAAAATGGAATGAACTTTTGGTCGCTCAATCCGAATGGATAACGTAGTGACTTGATATGAACTGTTGCTCCTGCGACTTTCTCGAGGCCGCCTTTCCTCGTCACATGAAACCTATGTCGAATTCGGCAGGAGTCAAACTAACCGCACTCCGTTTCTTTAGAAATTCAATCTGAATTGATGGCAACAGACTCTGCGGTGTTCGGCTTACGGCGATTACAACGATGCCACCCCTCTTGACCACGACTGCTTTTGAAAGCAATGTTCGTTCTCAACGATCGCTGGCTTGACCCCACTGCCGACCTCACATCTCCTCCCCTGCCAAACGTTCGACGCTCGCCGCTAGCTTGTGGCGAGCTATAGTTTCAGGCATCGCAACAGTGTAGGTTGGGAATATCAGGTCATCTCCCTATCGAGATCTCGAGGGTGGCGCCTTGTCGACGAACCATCTTATTTTGAAGAAGCTGGTCAACGGCGTGGTTGGATACAATGCGTCGAGCCAGCCGGCGACGGAGCCCTCGGCTCTGGCAACGCTCTTGTTGCTCGCCCACGGGAGACTTGAAGAAGCGGACGGCGGCCTGACATGGCTGCTGGCCAGGCAGAGCGAGTGCGGGTCATTGGGCGTGGCGGCCGACGCGAACGAACCCTGCTGGCCAACCGGGCTCGGACTGCTCTGTTTTGTTCGAGCTGTGCAATACGGTCTCGATGAGGATCGGTTCAAACAGCCGATCCGACTCGCGGTCGACTGGTTGCTCAGTCATCAAGGCGAGGCCATTGAGGAGCCTCCTGGGCACGGCATCTTTGGCCATGACACAACGATGGTGGCATGGCCGTGGGTGATGGGCACCCATTCGTGGACGGAGCCAAGTTGCCTGCATATCATCGCTTTGCGGGCCGCATCCTACGGGCGGCACGCCAAGACATTGGCCGCCCAAGAATTGCTCGTCGACCGGTTGTTGCCGGAAGGCGGATGCAATTACGGCAACACGTCTGTCTTGGGACAAATGCTGAGGCCGCACTTGCAACCGTCGGGGATGACCGCCGTCGCGCTCGCGGGAACCGCAAAGTTCAGAGAATCACTGGGATCCACGCTTGACTACCTGGAGTCCGAGTCACGTCGGACCCGGGCGGCGATCTCTTTGTCTTGGAGCGCCTTGGGACTTGTGTCTCATGGCCGCAAGCATCAGCCAGAGCGTTTGACCTCACTCGCCGAACGCTCGCTTCGACGCGACGCCAGCCCCTATCGACTGGCGATGTTGGGACTTGCCGCGTTAGGCGCGGATTCCCCCTTGCTACCCACAGCCAGTAACAGCGAGCTCCAGCCATGACGGCCTCGAATCAGCCCCCTGAAGAGCCAAAGGAAGAGGCGCCCGCTAGCGGGTTCGACCGACGTTCGATGATCGTTGGCGGCTCCGTTGTCGCCGCCGGAATCCTGGCTGCTCGTCAATTCGGCAAGTGGTCGCGGCCTGAGGCGCCGGTATTTGTCGCTCGCAATCAGCGTTACGGGGCGGGCCTCCCCCAGACCATTACCGACGGGCTGAAAGCCGTCGGCTGCGGCCGGCAGTTGTTTGCCGGCAAGCGAGTTCTACTGAAGCCCAACTTGGTCGAACCCACTCGAACGGCCCCGCACATGACGACCAACCCGGCGATGATCGTCGCCACTGCGGAAGTCTTGCAGCGATGGGGGGCGGAAGTGACCGTGGGCGAAGGCCCTGGGCATCTCCGCGACACCGAAATCGTGCTGGACGCTTCCGGCGTCGGGGAAGCCCTGGAGGACGCGGGGATCGAGTTCGCCGACTTGAACTACAACGACACGGTCTGGGTGCCGAACCGAGGCAAGGAATCTCCGCTGGATGGATTTCACTTTCCCAAATCGGTAATGGAAGCCGACATGGTGATATCCATGCCCAAAATGAAGACGCACCACTGGGTCGGCGTCACGGCCTCGATGAAGAACCTGTACGGCGTCATCCCCGGCATCCGCTACGGATGGCCCAAGAACGTTTTGCATTTTGGCGGCATCCCGCAGACGGTCTACGACATCAACGCGTCGCTGCCGCCGGTGTTGGCCATCGTCGATGGAATCGACTGCATGGAAGGCGACGGGCCGATCATGGGAAGCCTCAAACGGATGGGAGTTGTGGTCATTGGGGCGAGCGCGACGGCAGTGGACGCCACGGTCTGTCGCCTGATGGACGTCCAACCGCACGACGTCGAATACCTGCACTTAGCGGCCAACCGATTGGGTCCAATCGAGGAATCTCAGATTCAGCAGCGAGGCGAGAATTGGAAACCGCTCGCCCGGACGTTTGAAATCCTTGACCGTCCCCATTTGCGACGATTCCATGTCTCGCGGGGCGAAATGACTTCCTAACCGCCCAGCGAAGCTACGAAGTCGTTCTCATGATTTCTTGAGTTCCGCAGCCTCGGCTCTCAGGTCGGCGATCTCTTTCTCAAGCCGCTCCACTTCGCCTGGCTCGTCGTCCTGCTCCTTGGCGCCGGAGAGTCGACGTTGCAATTGCTGCACTTTCTTGTTGATGATGTCGCGCTTCTTTTTTGCTTTCTTGTCCATAACGTTCCCATAGAGAATCTGTCCCCGACTATCCGCGTCGCGGCGCGAAGCAGAATCAAGGACGTTTCGGCTCGCAGTTTAGCAAAGTTGCACCGGGGCGGCACGGCGTGTCAAACCTGAAAGTGCTCTCGCAGCCAAGTTAGAGCGGCGGGCTTCGATTGCAACTCGCCCTGCAATTGTCGGTCGCGGACAGCGTCAATGATCTGACGAAAAATCGGACCGGCATGCACGCCCAGTCGGTGTAGATCGGCGCCGTCAATTATCGGCGGTGGATTCCATTCCGATTCCGGCAGAGCCATCTTGGCTCGACAAAAGGCGACGCCTTCGGCGCCCTCGCCAGTCTGGGCGGCGATCGCGCCGGCGAAATCCAAGATCGATTCGACTCGGTCCAGAGTGAGAATCCGCTGCACGGCCGGCCAGACAGGGTCGGCTGCGGATCGGATCAGTGGCTCATTCTCAAGGGCGGCCAGAACCGTGGCAATGTCGTCTCGCGACAACTTCAGACCTGCTCCCATTGATTCGACGACTGATCGCCCTTGGGCAGCGAACGCCTGTTGGTGGAGAACCGCCAGCACAAGCGGCAGTGATGCGGTCTGCAACGATCCGACTGAGTGCAGTGTCTCGGTTCGCCAACTGGCCGAGTCGGCTTGACGGTCCAACGCGGGGAAAACGTGGCCAAACAGCGTGGTCTCAAACAACAATTCGAGAGACTGCCTTCGATTCATGTGGACGAACATCCGCCGTAATTCTTGCGCGATCCGTTCGCCGCTGACGACAGAAATCTGGGCTGCGCCTTCGCGAACCGCTTGCACCGTCTCAGGGTCGATGGAGAATTCGAGCGAAGCCGCAAAGCGAACCGCGCGAAGCATTCGCAACTTATCCTCGTCAAAACGTTCCCGCGGATCGCGAATCGCTCGAATGACCTTGCCGCGCAGATCTTCAGCACCGCCGACGAAATCAATGACGCGATCCTCGATCGGATCAAGAAACATGCCGTTGATAGTGAAGTCGCGGCGCTGAGCGTCCTCTTCGGCGGTGGTGAATTGAACGCTGTCGGGATGTCGCCCATCCGAGTACGCTCCGTCTCGCCGAAACGTGGCAACCTCAACAGGCCCGGCCCGCTTTGGACCTAAGACAGAGATCACGCCAAAAGCCGCGCCAAGGGCCAGCGTTCTCCGCTGGCCAAAGAGATCGCGAATCTGGTCAGGATTCGCGTTGGTCGCGACATCGTAGTCCTTTGGTTCGCGGCCGAGCAGTTGGTCGCGAACACACCCGCCTGCCCAATACGACTCGTACCCGGCAGCGCGCAACTTGCGGACAATCTCGATCGAGAATGCTCTGGCGGCCTGAGGTTCGATAATCGTCATAATGGTTCGGGGCGAAAGGACCAGTCCGTGGGGACCTGAGACCGGCCCAATCTATAGGTCACCACTTCAAGCCAAAATGTTCACCTCCACTTGGTCGATCCGTTCCGCCCTTCAGGGGCTTCGATGACGACTTAAGAGCTCGCTCGGCGGGCGGTTGGTCCTCTTCGCCCGGCTTCCCCTTCCCGCCGCCAGGCGCCTGCTGAGTCTGCTTGATCGATAGGGCGATGCGTTGCTTGTCAAAATCGACGTCGAGAATCTTGACTTCCACGTCTTGGCCTTCGCTCAGGTACGATCCCACGGACTGCACGCGTTGATGGGCGACTTCTGAAATGTGGACCAGTCCTTCGATGCCGGTTGCCAACTTGACGAAGGCGCCGAAGTTGGCGATCCGGCTGACCTTTCCGCTGACAACGGTCCCGATTGGAAACTGCTGCTGGGCGCTGGTCCAGGGATCCATTGTCGTGTCGCGAAGCGAAAGCCCGATCTTGCCCGTTTCCGAATCGATCTTTTCGATCTTCACTTTGACCGTTTGCCCCTCTTCAACGACATCCGAGGGGTGATTCACGCGGTCCCAACTCAACTGGCTGATGTGGATCAGGCCATCCACGCCGCCCAGATCGACGAAGGCGCCGAAGTCCTTAATGTTGCGAACAATGCCTTCCCGCATTTGCCCCGGCGCCAGTTCGCCCAATAACTTCTCCTTCGCCTCCTCGCGTTCGCGTTCCAACACAGCTCGTCGACTCAAGACCAAGTTCTGGCGTTCCGGATTCGATTCGGTGACGACGCACACCATCTTCTGATCGACAAACTCAGCCAAATTCTCCGTGCGATAGATGGATATCTGACTGGCGGGAATGAACCCGCGAAGGTTCGCGACTTGGCATTCCAGCCCACCCGTGTTGTGCCCAGTAATCCGCGCTTCAACCAGCGAGCCGTCCGTGATATCAGACCAGTCACCAACATCGATCGAAGCGCCTGGGATCAGCAAGTCATAAAGACCGTCGTCTGAGTTGAATCCTGTGACCACGACATCCAGCGCGGCGCCAATCTCGGGAGGCGTCTCGAAGTGTCGAGCTGCCACAACGCCTTCGTGGCGGCCATCCAACGCGAAGAACACGTTTTCGTGATCGACTCGCAAAACTGTCGCCCGGCGTTTCGAATCGACCTCGAGTTCCTCACCCTCCAATCCGCTCTTGGCGACAATCTGGTCGAGAGACATCTCGCCCAGCGCAGCATTGATCTCAGCCTCGAGATCCTCCGGAATCGCGTCGCGTCGCGAGGGCTTCTTGGGCAGCGGAGGGCGTTCCAGCGGATCGTCTTTTGCCACCACAGCGGCGCCGGGACCACTCAATGGCACCGGCTTTGATCTTGGCTTGGGCCCCGCCGCGCCCGGCTGGCGGCCAACTTGTATGCCGAGCGGATTGATCTTGTCGCGCTCGATGGCCGGCTCGGCAGCCGACGCCGGTTCGCTCGCGGGAGCTGATTCGCTGGGTCCGCCGACCGGAGTGTCATTCTTGACAGGCTCGTTTGACGGTTGGGGATCTTCCGGAGTCGGTTCGACGTTGTCACTCATTTTTTCTTTGAATCCTTAACCATCAGCGATCGCAACACCATAAGTAGGTTAGTCTAATCCGCGAACCCAGCTCGATTCAAGCGGCCCGCGGCGCCTGTGCCCCCGGTCGTGGACCCCCTGCGACACCGACAAGGTTCGAGCCGAGCGGATATATTGTGTCGATCGGCCAATAATTGAGCATTCCCCTCCCCACTCTACCGTCTACAAGGAGAGACCTGGCAATGGTTCTCGATCCACATCAGTACGGCAAAGTCGTCATCGAATTGATCGAGAATGCCGAACTTCCGCCGCTCGGACCCGGAACGCCGAATCCCGACGAAGCCGTCCTGGCGATGCTCGACGCACTCAGCGCAGAAACCCTATTTGCCACCGGTCGCGTTTCCGGCCCTAACAGGGGCGATCCTGATATGGGAGCCTGCTGCGTCACTGGACTCTGGCTGCTTCACAACTATCTGACCGAATCGCACACGTTGAGCCAGTGTATTGAAACGCAAGAAGGCAGTTACTGGCATGGAATCATGCACCGCCGGGAGCCCGATTTTTCCAATGCAAAGTACTGGTTTCACCGAGTTGGCGAGCACCCGGTTTACGAGCAAATGCCTGCTGCGGTTGTCGCCGCAGGGGGGTGTGATGGGGCCGCCAGCGAGCTGGCGAGCCTCGGGGAGCAATGGGATCCGATGGCGTTCATTGACCTCTGTGAAGAAGCAATTCGCGGCGGATCGCCCGAATTGACCGCCCTGTGTCGGAAAATCTCTCAGGCGGAATGGCGGATCTTGTTCGATTTCTGCTTCCAACGAGCTGCCTAACGAACAACCGATCGTCCCCGCAACTTCGCCGTCAAGGCGGATCGCGGCGCGACTCACTGGCTTGCCAAGACTGCTTGGGGCAAGTTACCGTAGCTGTTGGTCTCGGCCGACCAGACGGGCCGTCCGAGCCGGGTTTTGCCCAAGCAGGGAAGACCAACCCTGAGATCATCGTCCTGAGATCATCG
>CAZWOU010000001.1:47898-98486 GCA_964635375.1 uncultured Pirellulaceae bacterium
GGGTTTTGCCCAAGCAGGGAAGACCAACCCTGAGATCATCGTCCTGAGATCATCGCCCACTCGAAACCACTTTCAAGCAGAACTCTCTGATGACGTTTCAGTTCAAATGCCCCTCTGGCTGCCTGTTGGAAGGCGAACCGACTCAAGCGGGAAGTACGATCCAGTGCCCCATCTGTTCGCAGTGGTTCGTCATTCCAGCGCCCGTCGCTCAGCAACCAGCTCCACCGCAACCAATGTACCCCGAGCAACCCGTCGCTCAGCAACCAGCTCCACCGCAACCAACCTACCCCGAGCAACCCGTCGCTCAGCAGCCAGCTCCTGGGCAACCAACGTACCCGCAGCAACCCGTCGCTCAGCAGCCCCTACCCCATCAGCCCGCGCCGCAACAACCGGTTGCTCAACAGCCGGTTGCTCAACAGCCGGTTGCTCAACAGCCAGCGACTCAGCTTTCGCCACAATCGCCGACGGCGGCCCAACCTGGATCAGAACAACCTGGTCAGCCTGTTTCGCCGCAATCAGACTCTGCCGCTTCGTTCACGAATTCACCGGCCGCTTCCGTATTGGGCGAGGGATACCGAACTCTACATTTCCATTGCCCGGGCGGTCACGTGGTCGAGGCGCCGCGCGAACTCGCGGGGCAGCAGGCAACATGCCCGCATTGTGCGCAGCAGTTCCTGTTGTTGGAAACGGAAAGCGATGAATACAAGCAGAAGATCGAGATTGCTCGACGGCGCCGGGAAGCGAAGATTGGCAACGCATGGCTCAATTGGGCCATCATCGTCGGCGTGCTCGTTTTCCTTGGCATCGCATTCCTGCTCATCAAGTCGCAACTCGACTAGGGTCGGCGCGCGTTACGCTGTGCGGTATGCCACGGCAACACTAGCGCACATTCGCTTTCCTATCTTGGCTGGTCGGCGGTGGAGGCGGCCCGGGTTGTCAGCAGAACTGGCGTTTCTATACTATCGTCAGTCTGCCCAAGGATCGGCCTAGCCGCCGGAAGCAGTGCATTCGCCCACTCGCCTCAGGATCTTCTCCACGGAGGGCATCCGGAACGCAGGAAAGGACATTTGGTGGGTACGCAACCACAAGCGTCGTTCTTCAGCCGCAACGAGTTTCTTATTCGGCGGCTGCATTCGCTGACTGGATTGGTGCCGGTCGGCGCCTACATGATGGTCCATTTGGTGGTGAATGCGAGCATTTGGAACGGCGCCTCTAGTTTTCAAAACGCGGTCTACAAGATTCACAGTCTGGGCGTGGTCCTGCCGGTCGTGGAGTGGGTGTTTATTTTCATTCCCCTGCTGTTTCACGCCATCTTTGGGGTGGTGATCGTTCGCACCGGAACGCCTAACTCGTCGGCCTATCCCTATCCTGCGAACCTGCGTTACACGGCCCAGCGAGCGACCGGCATGCTGGCGTTCTTGTTCATTGCCGTCCACGTCTTTCACATGCACGGCTGGTTTCATGCCGATTGGTGGCTGGAGCTGGTGGTTCCACTCGGCGGCGCCCAGTTCCATCCGTATAACGCGGCGTCGAGTGCTTCCGAAGCGATCAGCCCGTCGTGGATCAGCGGTCTTTATCTCCTAGGCGTCGCCGTCTGCGTGTTTCATCTGATCAACGGGATCTGGACGATGGGCATCACGTGGGGAATCTGGACGACGCCCAAGTCACAGAAATTGGCGGGCCGAGTCTGCCTGGGTGCAGGAGTGATCGCGTCAGCCATCGGCCTAGCGGCTTGGTCGGGCTTCACCTTCACTGTCGACCACCAACAAGCGGTCGATATCGAGAACCGAATGTACTCGGCCCAAACGGAAGCGGGCACCGTGATCCCGGACAGTCACAAGCGGACGGCAACGGGAAACCATGACTGAGAATAGCTCGATCGCCAGCAGGCGTTTCGCTCCAAAGCGAACGACGTCTTCGCAGTGAACTTAATCGCAGGCGCGAAGAGCAAAATCACAAGGTACACAGATGGCGAAACAACGAGTGATGGTGATCGGCGGCGGGCTGGCGGGCTTGGCGGCCACAATGAAGCTTGCCGAAATGGGCGTCGATGTCGACTTGATGAGCCTGACGCCAGTCAAACGATCGCACAGCGTCTGCGCTCAGGGCGGCATCAACAGCTGTAACGACCAGACGCGAGGGCTGGGCGACAGCGAGTGGAAGCACCTGGATGACACGGTCTACGGCGGCGATTTTCTCCAGCACCAGCCACCCGTCAAGGAAATGGCCTACTGGGCGCCCAAAGTGATCGACTTGATGGATCGATTGGGCGTCACGTTCAATCGCACCCAAGAGGGATTTCTTGACCGACGTCGATTCGGCGGAACGCTCTACAAGCGAACCGCATTTGCCGGCGCGACGACCGGCCAACAACTGCTCTACGCGCTAGACGAACAGGTTAGACGTTGGCAGGCGGAGGGCCGTGTGCGACTGTTCGAGTACTGGGACTTTCTCGGCCCGATTCTGGACGAGAACGGTGTCTGTCGCGGGTGCACGGGCCAGGACCTTGCCTCGATGGAGATCCGGTCCTTTCCAGCCGACGCGCTGGTCGTGGCTACCGGCGGCAGCGGCTTGATCTACGGCCGCAGCACGATGTCGGTCGTTTGCAACGGCAGCGCGGTGAGTCGGTGTTTCCAAGCGGGGGCTAAGTATGGAAACGCGGAATTCGTACAAGTCCACCCAACCGCGATCCCGGGCGCCGACAAGTTGCGATTGATGAGCGAATCCGCTCGCGGTGAAGGGGGCCGAGTTTGGGTGCCGAGAACACCTCAGGACTCTCGACCGCCCACGGAGATCCCCGAGTCCGAACGTTACTATTTTCTCGAGGAAAGATATCCCGAATACGGCAACCTCGTGCCCCGCGATATCGCCACCCGTGAGATCTTCGATATCTGCGTCAACGAAAGCTTGAGCGTCGAAGCGGACAAGCAGTGCGTCTACCTTGATCTAACCCACATCTCGCGGAGCGAATTGGATCGCAAGCTTGGCGGCATCATGGAGATCTACGAGAAATTCCAAGGCGTCAATCCTCGCGATTTCCCGATGAAGATATTCCCAGCCGTGCATTACACGATGGGTGGCCTCTGGGTCGACTATGAACGCCGGGCAGACGGTTTCCTGCAATCGGGTTCGTTGCGGAATCAGACCACCAGCATTCCAGGGCTCTACGCCATCGGCGAGTGTGACTATCAGTACCACGGCGCGAATCGACTTGGCGCCAACTCGCTCTTGAGCTGCATCTTCAGCGGCCTTTACGTTGCTCCTAGTCTTCAGAATCGTCTCAGCAATTCCCCGGACGGAGCGACCGCGAACCAGCCCGCGTCTCTGTTCGACAATGCTCAACGCGACGAGCAGCAGCGACACGACGACTTGCTCAATCGACCCGGCGGCGGCGAGAATCCCTACCTGATTCACCAGGAGCTTGGCGATGTCATGACCAGGGCGGCCACCGTGGTCCGAAGGAACGACCAACTGGCGGAAGCGGTCCAGACCGTGGATGGATTGCACGAGCGGGCTCTTCAATGTTCGCTCTCCGACACCGGAGCCTGGACCAATCAGAATGTGGTGTTTACCAAGGCCCTGCAAGACATGATGCCGATCGCCAAGACGATCCTCAGAGGCGCCTTGCAACGCGATGAGTGCCGAGGGGCCCACTACAAGCCGGACTTCGAAATGCCCAGCCTTAAGGCGGTAGACCCAGCAGAACGACGCAAGGAAGCCGAAGCGTGGTGCGATCGCTTCCAAGAGAACACGAAGAAATGGCTGAAGTCCACGGTCGCCCAGTGGGATGGCCAGAAAACGAACCTTCAGTACGAAGATGTCGATACATCACTCGTGCCGCCTCGCCCCAGACTTTACGGACTAGTCGGCGCCGATGTGATCGAAGAAGTTTGGAAAGAGCGGCAAGCCCAGAAAGAGGACGGTGCGCCAGAAGACTGTGCGCAAGAGGGCTGTGCGCAAGAGGGCGGCGGCTAGGACTTTCGCCGACCGACTCGGCTCGCTCAACGCGATTCAATAACAAATAGAGCTCGGAGAGCTTTCAACCATGTCTGACCAAACCACGCGAGATCACGTTGACGTTCGCATCCTGCGGCAGGACGGGCCGGGCGAGGACTGCTACTGGGAACGTCACCGAGTTCGTTACGAACACGACATGAACGTTATCAGCGTGCTGCAAAAAGTCGCTGCCCAGTCGTCGACCGCCGATGGCGACGCGGTCGCCCCTGTGGCTTGGGACTGCAATTGCCTGGAGGAGGTTTGCGGCGCGTGCACGATGAACATCAACGGCAAGATTCGACAGTCCTGCTCGGCTCTCGTCGATCAACTGCTTGCCGAGGACGGAGACACCATCGAGTTGCAGCCGATGGCGAAGTTTCCGGTCGTACGGGATCTCGTCGTCGATCGCGGCCGATTGTTTCATTCGCTTGAGCGAGTCAAGGCCTGGATTCCAGTCGATGGTTACGAGGACCTTGGGGCAGGGCCGCGCATCGGACGAAAGGGCCAGGAACAGAATTACCCGCTCAGCCAGTGCATGAGTTGCGGCTGTTGCTTGGAAGCCTGCCCTCAATATTCCAAGATCGAATTCTCGCGTGGAGGCGCTGAGTCAGAGAGCGAGTTCGCCGACCGCAAGAAGACGGCCTTTGACGCCACTTTCGTCGGCCCGCATGCGATCAGCCAAGCGGTCCTTTTCAATTCGCATCCAACCGGCAGAGACACTGCGGGCGAACGCCTCGATGCTCTGATGTCCGAAGGTGGCATCCAAATCTGCGGCAACGCTCAGAACTGCGTCGCCGTCTGCCCCAAAGAGATTCCTCTCACTACCTCCATTGGACGAGCTGGCCGAGCCACAACGCTACGGGCGATCAGTCAGATCTTCGACGGTTAGCAATCGCGTCTCGACTGCCTATTCACTCCCGACGCTCGCGTTCGCCTGCCCCTTCGCACTCTTCGAGGCAGCCATCGTCTGGCGGTGTTTGATTTTCCGCTTGCGCCACCAATCCGTGGCCAACCAGAGGAGCAGAAAAGCAGCCACGGTGAGGATGGCGATCAGGCCTCGCACCGGCTGCACCGAAAAAGAAATGGCGCCTTCATCGTTGACGCCGAACAACAGTGCGCCAAGGGACAACAAGCTGCCCCAGGCCGCGACAGCAGCCATCAACCAGAACATCAGGCGATTGCGGCTTGCTTCGTCTCTTGTATTCATGCTGATTCTTGGACGCCGTAAAAGGGAAGCGACTGAAGTCCTGTCAGGTTGCGGACTCGGTCCACAATCACATCGACCTGCCGGCTGTCGAGCGGCGCCACAGACGATTCGGCAGGGCGTCGCGCGATGGTGTAGATCTGAACCAAGGAGATCTCCCCCCCTTGCTCGACAATGTCGGACAGGCGGCGGCAATAAGCGTCGATTTCGGCATCGCTCGGCGGCTGGGCGTCCATTTGCATGAACAGCGACTGAATCACGATTGGCCTGTCCCTGGCCGCCTGCAAGATGTTGGCGAGAACGCGTTCAAAGGGCGTCTTGGTCCGGTTGATTCGCTGAAAACACCCACTCGTTCCAGCATCCAGCTTGGCCCAAATCTCACCTTGGTTCGCATCCAGCGTTTTCAAACCAAGTTGGACGTGCGAACGATGCAACATGCTGGCGTTGGTGATCAGCACCATCTTGACTTGGTTCAGCCCGCGTGTCTTCTTCAACTCGGCGGACTGCTTCATCAGCTCGTCGAAGTTACGATACGTCGTGGGCTCGCCATCCCCAGAAAAAGCAATGTCGTTCAGTCGCCTGAGCGGTTCCGGCGTGTCGCGGAAGCTGGGGTGTTCGAACAAGCGTCCCGTCGAGACCAAGTCCAGCACGTCGGCCAGTTCGTCGAACAACGGGCCCGTTTCGACGAAGCGGACTTCGCTTTCAGAACGTCGATCGACTTGGCAATACATGCAGTCGAAGTTGCAGGTCTTGTTGGGGTTCAGATTGACGCCGATCGAAACGCCGCGGCTCCGCCGACTCACGACCGGATAGACGAACCGATTGTCGGCGAATCGCCGGTCGTGTTGGGAGTGAAATTGGGATAGCGCCATCGGCATCCGCCTCGAACGAATTCGCTTCGCGAAGCTCTAGACCTCTTTGGAATCGATCCAAGTCATCAGCCGACGAAGCCGAAGTCCGACTTCTTCGAGTTGATGATCGCGTTGGCGGCGCCGAGTCGCTTTGAAGGCTGGAGCGCCGGCTCGGTTCTCCAAGATCCAATCACGGGCGAACTGCCCCGATTGGATCTCCTCAAGGATCCGCTTCATTTCGGCGCGGGTGTCATCGGTCACGATTCGCGGGCCTCGAGTGTAATCACCAAACTCGGCCGTGTTGGAAACGCTGTAACGCATATAATTGAGCCCGCCCTCGTAGAACAGATCGACGATCAGCTTTAGCTCGTGCAGGCATTCGAAGTAGGCCATTTCCGGTTGGTAGCCCGCATCGACCAAGGTTTCAAAGGCCGCCTTGACCAGCGCGCTGACGCCGCCGCAAAGCACGACCTGCTCGCCAAACAGGTCCGTCTCCGTCTCTTCTGCGAATGTCGTCTGAATCACGCCGCCTCGCGTTGCGCCGATCCCCTTGGCATACGCCAACCCCGCTTTGAACGTGTCTTCGCTCGCGTTCGGCTCCGTCGCGATGAGCCCAGGGACGCCGCCGCCTTTTTCGAATTCGCTGCGGACCAAGTGCCCCGGCCCCTTGGGGGCGATTAGCAACGCATCGACTCCCGGCGCTGGTTCGATTTGCCCGAAGTGCACGTTGAATCCGTGAGAGCACATCAGGATGTCGCCCTCAGAGAGGTTCTCGCGGATCTGCGACTTATACAGATCGCCTTGTACTTCATCTGGCAGCAACAGATTGATCAAGTCGCCTTGACGAGTGGCTTCGTCGATCGGCACCGGCTCAAAACCGTGCTGCTTGGCCAAGTCATAATTGGCGCTCCCGGCCCGCTGGCCGACGACAACATTGCAGCCGCTATCGCGCAAGTTTTGGGCTTGGGCGTGCCCTTGCGAACCATAGCCGAGAATGGCGATCGTTTTGTCCTTGAGGAAGGAGAGGTCCGCGTCGTTGTCGTAGTAGATCGTGGCAGCCATGGCGCCAATGTCTCCAATTGAGAGGGGGATTGCGTTCTGTCGCGACCGCTTTGAGCCGCAAATGGGTGGCTGGCTATTACCGACTTCTCGATCGGCGCCAGAAAAGTCCGTTGCTGCATGGACGAGTCAACAACAGACGAAACGACTAGTTAGTAGGCGAGTCTTGATTGAGCTAGTCAATCGCCTTGCCTGTGGTTCCGCCACTCGGCTTGACGTCAAAACTACGAATCATCGCAATTCGGCCGGAACGAACGAGTTCAGTAATGCCGTAGGGCCGCATCCGGTCGATGAAGGCCTCAATCTTGTTTTCACGACCCGAAATCTCGATCATCACTTCCGTGGCGCCGACATCGACGATTCTGCCGCGAAAGATCTCTACCAATTCGCGAACTTCGCTCCGCGGACCGCCGGGAGGAGCCTCCACTTTCATCATCATCAAGTCGCGTTCGACGTAATCCGAGGCGCTGATGTCGACGACCTTGACGACCGTGACGATTTTCTCCAACTGTTTGCGCACTTGTTCGAGCACGCGGTCATCGCCAACGACGACAAACGTCATTCGAGAAAGATTCGGATCTTCTGTTTCGCCGACGGCGAGCGAGTCGATATTGTAGCCGCGAGACGCGAGCATCCCGGAAACATGCGCGAGCACGCCAGGAACGTTCTGCACGACTGCGGAGAGAACATGCCGCATTGGGCCAATTCCTCTGGCAAGCAAAACCCGTATCGTAATTTGGCGCCCAAATGCGGGCAAGGGGCGGCCCGAGCTGATTGGGCCCAAAAAACGGACCCGAGGCCGATTTCTTGCCTCTTCATCGATGCCGCACCGCCACAGAGTCCCGCGAATCCAGGGGATTGGGGGATCTAGCCCCAGAAATTCCACCAAGGCTTTGCGCTCTTGCCACGACTCGCTCCGCCATTGGCAGTCGCGCCGCCGCCGATTCTCCTGCCGTGGGGGCCGACAGCGCCTTGAAGCATGGTGCGGGACATGCGGGCGTCGGTGATCTTCGCCTCGAAGAGGTTGGCCAAACGCAGGTCGGCGCCACTCAGGTTGGCCCCAGTCAGGTCGGATCCGCGGAGGTCGGCTGAGCTCAAGTTCGCGTTGTTCAGATTGCAACGCAAATCCGCCATGCTCATGTCCGATTCCTGCAACCGGGCGCCCGCCATGTTTGCATCGCGGAACTTGCCGTAGCGGCACGTCGCACCAAGCATCTCAACCTCGATCATCGAGACCGAATTCGCGATGACTTCCGTAAGGTTGGCTTTAGAAAGCTTCGCCTTGTCGAGTTTCGCCCTCAACAAGATCGCCGCCTGCAGATTCGCTCCCTCAAGGTTCGCGCCGATGAAAGTGGCGTCACTCAAGTCCGCGTTATGAAAATCCACATTGCTGAGATCCATAAGCGAAAAGTCGCCCCCAGCCAGTTGTGTGCCCGACAGGTCGCGTCGTGCGCTGGCGTCATCCGACAATTCGCCCAGCAACTCTCCGGTTGTCTTGTGCTTGATCCCCACCATGGCTGCTCACCTAAATGAGTAGATAGGCGTTGGTTTAGTAGATAGGCGTTGGTTTAGTAGATAGGCGTTGGTTTAATAGTAAAAAGCGTGAATCCAGTATAGGCGGGGCGTGCGTCCACCCCAATAGACTTTCTGCGTGGGGTCAGCAGATCTTTCCCCGAAAACTGTCGACTACCCCAAAGGAACCAGGTCTTCACAACCTCTTTAGTGATAACTACTTACGATCACATCGAGTTCCAGTTGCCTGCTCTAACGGAGCGAAATTGGGTACAATGGCTTTCCGCCATCGGGCATTTCCAATTATCATTCGCCGCGCCGACCCACCTTCCGGGGTTTGGCCCCCCTCGCCTCAATGATTGACAGACCTGCATGTCCTTTCGAATCGATCTCGACTCGTACCGAGGCCCGTTGGACCTTTTGCTGTACTTGGTCCGCAAACACGAAGTCGATATCTGTGACATCCCGATCGCCAAGATCACCGAGCAATTCCTCGCCCACCTTGAGGTATTGCAAGAGCTGGACGTGAATTCCGTCGGCGATTTCCTCGACTTGGCTAGTACGCTGATCGAGCTCAAGTCGCGTTTGGTGCTGCCGCGAATGGACGAGGAAGTGGAGCAGGTCGATGACCCTCGCGACGAATTGGTGCAGCGATTGCTTGAGTACAAGAAATACAAAGACGCGGCGAGCATGCTTGAGGAGAAGAGCCGAGAGTGGCAGCAGCGTTTTCCGCGGATGTCGGATGATCTGCCCCCCCGAAAAACAAACCCAGCAAGCCAACCGATCCAAGAATTGGAACTTTGGGATCTGGTCAGCGCATTTGGTCGGATCGTGCGAGACCGCAAACTGACGAAGCCCTCGAACATCGTCTATGACGAGACGCCAATCCACGTCTACATGAGCCGCATTCACAACCAAATGAAGTCAACGGGAGAAGTCGCCTTCAGCGAGATGTTCCAGGAGGGCATGCATAAGTCGGCGTTGATCGGCGTGTTCCTGGCGATCTTGGAATTG
The DNA here is from genome assembly GCA_964635375.1 of uncultured Pirellulaceae bacterium. Lineage (GTDB taxonomy): Bacteria > Planctomycetota > Planctomycetia > Pirellulales > Pirellulaceae > CAZMNY01. The sequence continues at coordinate 57,535 of CAZWOU010000001.1, forward strand.
GTGCGGCACCACAGTGTCACGACCAAGCAGTCAAACGCCCTTGGCGAGATTTGGGTGGTTCCAGGTGAGCAATTCGAGCGAGATTTGAACGCCGCCAAAATCGACAACTACGGTGGCGACATCCCCGACATGCCGAACGGACTTCGCTAACGGTAGTTCGCGCCGACAGAGAATGTGCACCTTTCCCAGCGGGGCCGTCGCGCGTAAACTGTGGCGATTATTCATCGAGACCCATCGGCCCGGCTCATGCCTGACAACGCTCCGATCCTGACGCACAAACACGACCAATGGACCATCGAGGGTTATTCTCGGGCGGCCGTGCAGACGTATTGGCGGCTACCCGAATTGAAGCTTGGATTTGATCTGGGCGCCCACCCCTGGGACTTCATGGGCACGCCAACCTGGTTCATCACCCACACTCACCTGGACCACATCGCCGCCTTGCCTGTCTATATCGCGCGTCGCCGCATGATGAAGATGGAGCCTCCCACGATCTATTTGCCGGAACACGCCGTGGACGCGGTCGAGCAGATGCTGCGGGCTGTCACGCGACTCGACCGCGGACGCCTACCCTGCGAACTCATCCCCTTGAGCAGCGGCGACGAAATCGATCTGTCGCGCGAGCTTTCGATTACCGCCCACGCCACGAGACACACGATCCCCTCGTTGGGGTACATTGTCTGGGCAAAGCGGAAGAAGCTCAAACCCGAGTATCAGGGCCTGAGCGGCGAGCAGATTCGCGATATCCGCCTTGCAGGCAAAGACGTGTCGCAGGAAACAAGAACGCCCATCATCGCCTATTTGGGTGATAGCGATCCAAGAGGCCTGGACGATTCGCCGGAGATGTACGACGCCAAAGTGTTGATTTCCGAAATGACCTTTGTCTCGCCCTTGCATCGAAAAGAAAAAATTCACAAGCACGGACACATGCATTTGGACGATTACGTTGAGCGTCGAGATCGTTTCAACAACGAGTTGATCATTGTCAGCCATTTCAGCACGCGTTACCACGATCGTCAGATTCAGAAGATGGTCGAAAAAGCACTGCCCTGTATGCTCGATGGCCGACTGAAGGTTTGGCTCTAGAGAGCTACGGGGGATCCACCCCAGGGGATTGGCGAGCGGTTGATGGAGGAGCACCCGGAACCGAGGTCGGCCTACGTTCACGTACCCTTCTGCCGTCGCCGTTGCGGCTACTGCAACTTCTCAGTCGCCGCCGCGCGCGACGACTTAGTTCACGCCTATCTTCGCGCGATGGAGATGGAGCTGTCGCAACTGCAGACGCCGCGCGCCGTTGAAACGCTGTTTCTTGGCGGTGGCACGCCGACCCACCTCGGACCCGCTGCGCTGGCCCAGCTACTCGAACTAATCCAACACTGGTGGCCGCTCAGCGCGGATGGCGAGTACAGCTCGGAGGCCAATCCGGATGACATCCGGCCCGAACTGATGGAACCCTTATCTCGGGCAGGCGTAAACCGAATCAGCCTCGGGGCGCAATCATTTCAGCCGGGAAAACTCCAAGTCCTCGAGCGATCTCACGACGCGGCGACGGTAGTTCGCGCCACGGAGCTGTGCCGCGAGCGAGGAATGGACGTTTCCATCGACCTGATTTTCGGCTCGCCGGGCGAGTCGCTGGACGACTGGCGAGCTGACTTGGAGGCCGTCTTGCGGCTCGAGCCGGATCACATCTCAACCTACGGACTCACCTTTGAGCGGGGAGCCGCCTTTTGGTCCAAGAAAGCTCGGGGAGAGCTGGTTGAGGTTGGCGAGGAGCTGGAGGCGGCCATGTACGAGCTGGCCATCGACGAGCTGACGGCGGGCGGTTTCGAGCATTACGAGATATCGAATTTCGCTCGACCAGGGAAGCGTTGCCGGCACAACGAAACCTATTGGCTCGGCGATCCCTATTTCGCCGCCGGACCGGGCGCGTCGCGGTACGTCCATGGTCGGCGCGAAACCAATCACCGAAGCACAACGACCTACATTCGTAGAGTGCTCGCTGGCGCGTCGCCCGTGCAAGAGGTTGACGACATCTCTCGGGAAGCCCGTATCCGCGAGCGGTTTGTTTTCGCCATGAGGCGCTGCGACGGCGTCGATTGTCGGCAATTCAAATCGACCACCGGCGTCGATCCTCGCAATCTCATCGGTGAGCAACTCGAACGCTTCGTCGCACTCGAGCTGCTTGAATGCGACTCGGACACGATTCGCTTGACGCGCCGCGGCCTGTTGGTCAGCGACTCAATTTGGGCCGACCTGCTGTGAACGGATGGGCCGCTTGAGGCTTGCCAGAGGAGACAGCGACTGGCATTCTCCAGAGGAGGCTATTCTCCCGGGTCGCCATCGTCTTCCTCTTCACCTTCGTCATCGAAATCAAGACTTTCGATCTCCGCCTCATCCAGCTCGGCGATAATATCGTCAAGGGCGATTTCTTCGTCGTCCGTGATGCGGGTGATATCGTTCAGCTCGCAGGCCGCATCCAATTGCTCGCGAACGACGCCAACGCTCAGTTCGACGCGAGGGAAACCGGCCAATTCTGCGATATCCTCGGCCGCCAGTTGGGTGGGTCGCGTAGCCGATTCGACTTCCTCTTCCAGGGCGATCAGCCAGGGCGGCGCGTCGAGGCCTACCCCAGTCGGTTCCGTGACCAGTGAATCCGCTTCTCGCTCGAGTCGCTCAAAGCTGGGCGACGAACCGCCTCGCCGCTGCTCGGCAATCGCGGCGGGTACGAGGGCCCGCATCGCGTCGATTTGAAGCGGCTTAACAAAACGCTCAGCCAGGCGATCGGCGATGGTCGGCATCCGCATCGCATACTTCTTCTGCAGAACCGCCAAACGCTCCAAGTGCAGATCGGATTCGTCGCTCACGCGTTCGGTGAGCGCGTCGCACCAATCAGCGGCGGCCTCCTTGCTGCCCTGCCGGATCAAAACGTCGTGAGCCCAAACGACAGGCCGAAGGTTCCAGGCGATGCGATCGTACTTCATCCGCAATCGTAGGAAATCGAGCAGAGAATAGAGCAGCTCGCCTCGATCCGACTGGGTCGTCGTGCTGTTGTAATCTCGGTACTCGCCATAATTCTCAATGATGGCCTCCAAGACCAACGTCAGCGATTCCCCCACGCGGACCGAGGAGATTTCGCCATTCTCTAAATCGGCGAGCAACCTGGTCGGTTCATCATCGGCGCCGAACTGGGACAGCTGCGCAATCCACTCTTCCACGCCTTGATGCAAGATCGCTCGGATGTTTCCGAGGTTGAGGAATCGCTGTGTAAACAGCTCAGCCCCATAAGTTTGAATGAAGCAGACCAATCGGTCCCATTGGCGATCGCCAACCGCTTTTTCGAGAACTGACAATCGCAACGTTCGGCTGTGGGACAGCCAACAAACGAGTAGCGATTCCGTCAGTCGTTCGAGCAACTCGATCAGGACCGACTCGCCATCCGCCTCTTCGCTTAGATCGCAATTCGCCAAAGTCGTTACGAGCGCCCGGTAGCCGGCCGAAAACAGCTCATCGAATTCGGTGACGGCGCCAGTGCCGACGGAAACATCTCGCTCCATCTGCCGAGCCGTTTCCAGCAGTTCGCAGGTCGCATTGATCAAGCCGCAGCGAGGCAGCCAGACCAGCAAGTCGTAGATAATCTGTTGGCGCATCCGCGCGGTCACGATCAGACTTGGGTCACCGCCCTTGGATAAAGGCACGTACAGCAACGGTCGTTCCCGCAGAGTATCAAACAGGTTATGCATTTCATCGACGACAACATCAGTGCGACGCCGGAAGATGGCCGAGCAAATGCGCACCGCCGAGAGCATCTCGCCGTTTAGATCATCCAGCTCGGGAATGCCGTCGATGTCGACGTCCATTGCAGCGGACGCCAACAGTCGCGCAGCGTCCAGCGTCTCGACGCAAGTTCCAATGATCCGATCGATCAACGACTCCTTAGTAAGGCGTCGCCGGTCGTACTCAAGCATCGCTTCGTGATCGACGTTGCTAAACGGGATGGGGTGCGACCGCACGTCATCCATCAAGGCCAAAAGGTCGTGGCGATTCTTGACCGACTGGCGGACCCATCGCATGAGCGTGTCTCGCGTCTCCGTCTCAGGCTGATTCAGCCAAGCGCCTCGAACAGCCACGTTCTTCCAGAGTCGGGCTACGTTTCCCAGGAAGGCGAGTCGCTGAGAAAGTCGAATTGCTTCACGCGAAAACTCGTCATCGTTGTCGCCGAATTCAAAAACACTGCCTTCCTCGCCATCATCCGTGCTGTCGCGGAAGACGACATCCTCGTAGGCCGCTCCGTAAACGCTTTCTTCGTCTTCCGCCTCGTCACCGCCTTCGAACAATTCGTCCCCATCGTTGCTAGGCCGTCCTCGTGACAATTCAAACGACGGCGCGACCCAATACTCCTCGGCGTTCGCTTCGAGATAGTCGAAGAACTTCTTGAGCATCGCCCAGCGACTCGCCTCGACCTCCGGCTCTTCGCTCCGCAAGAGCTGCTCAATCCAGGTCTCACTCAATTCGTGAAACGAACACTCGCCTTGCTCCAAAGGAACTCGACTCGCCTGGCCAATCCAGTGATTGAGCAAGGCCATCGAGGAGACGAAATCGCCGCGTTGCAGGAGTGCGTCGACAACCAACATGTAGCCCTTGGGCGAATCAAACAACTCGGCGTGCGGCGCCCAGAAACCGACGTTTCCAGCCTCGGCGCCGCCCTTGTGCCAGAGGTTCAAGGCGTCCGCCACATGCCTGGCGGAATGGTAAACGGCTTGCGGGTCCGGACAATCGACGCTCTCTACTTCGTGGGCGGCGAACTTACGCCACCACTCGGAGAAATCGCGAAACTCGTGATCGATTCGGCGCCGAAGCTCAACATGGTCGACCGCCGCCGCATCGCTCCAAATGCGAGAATACAGGGCCATCGTTTGCTCGATCACACCCACGAGGTCGTCCACGCGATGGTCGTGAATGCTGTTCTCCATGGCCGGGAACAGACTAAAGTGGGCGTCGAATCCCAAGATGTTCCACGGGTCCACAACCGCGCCACAGTCAATGCCGCGGCGAAGCAAGTCCAGAATCTTCATCGGTAACTTGCTGGCCGACTCAAGCTCCCCTTCGTCCAAAAGCCTGCTGGCCGTCGTGATCAGGCAATCCAGATCGCAATGGACTCGCGCGCTGGCGACGGAAACAATCTTGGCCTGGCGGTCCGCCGCGTCCAAGAAACCCATGCGAGCATAGAGCTTGGCCAAGTGCACATGTTCCAACTGAGTTGCCCGACTTCGCGCGAGCTCGGTATTGAGGTGCTGCCGAGCTCCGCCAAATGGATGGTGAAATTGCTCCGCTTCATCGCGCAGACGTTGAGCGTGCGGCCCATCCATTTTGGCAATCAGTCTGCGATAGAATTCGTCGCGCATGGAAGCGACCGGCGGAAGCAAATGGCCCAAGGTCATCGTCGATTCAAATGAACCAGGACCTTGTCCGCAGACGGCGGAGGACATCAAGATCGTTCCGGAGAGTACGGCCGCGGCTTCGAACAACAACTCTTCGCGCGATGCGGCGCCCGAATCCAAGCGGTTCATCAGGGCGTCCATCGTCACTTGTTGAACGATGAACCGGCGATAGCGGCCGCTGTTGTCGATCTCGTGCGGGTCCCACATGCCAAAATGATGGTTGGGACGCTTGTTTGCTGGGTGGTCGAAGTCGTAGGCTCGTGGGTCGATGGCGATTTCGTCGACCAGCTGCATATCGAAACAGGCCGTTCGCAGAAGATCCGCGTCGGTCTCCTCCAACAACTGAATCGCCAGCTCGAGAACTTCGCGAACAGGACCCGACTCAATCCCCGCGTCCCGAACAAAGATGGGGATCGGCCGCACCCACTCGTGTTGATACGGCTCAATCCGCTGTGACTCCAAGACGGCGACCGGACGGTATCCAACAAAGTCGTTTAAGTGGGCGATCGCGCCGTCGATGATGCGCGCGGTCTCGCTCCACGGCCCACCCTGAACCAAGACTGCTTCTATCGCGCGGCCCACGAAGAATGGCCGAAATAGACCTTCGTCGTCCAAGTGAAAAAGCAAGTCACCGTGGAATTCCCGGTAGGCGTCAAACAGGTTGTCCCAGAGTATGCCGAGCACGCCATTGGCTTGGTCCGCGTCCGCGAATGCCTTCGACTGCTTGGCCAGCTCCTCCAGCTTGCAGCGGAGCGAGGCGCCGAGGGTCGAGCAGAACGGCGAGCCCTGTTCGCGGTAATGGACGCCCAACAGGTCCAAATTGCGTAGCGTCTGCGGATCTTGGGCGCCATGTGAGTAATTCAGGTAACCAAGGACTTGCTCCAACGCTGCATCAGCAGTGAAGTCAAGTTTTGGCTCTGGCATATCGGTCGCTCCCCAATCCGAACTCGGCCAGGCCGCCCTTGCGGTACGCCGGTGCGGTACGCCAGCATTCCCTGCCGCGCCCGACTGTCCCAAGCCAAAATGCTCACGCCGAGGAGAATAAAACGAAAGCCTCGCTACGAAAGCTGCTCTGAAGGTAGGGGCAAATCGGCGAATGCAAAAGGGGTCCCCTCTAATAGGGTATTGGTCCAAATCCGTCCGCCCGGCAGCATCCGCCGTTTGCCAGGTAGCCAGCAAGAGGTCCGCGGCGGGGAGCCGACTGGGCAATCATCCTGAAAAAATGACTTCGTTTGGCGGCCTTTTTTAACTATCATGGAAGGAACCCGTGCTTCCTGCGCGCCCGTTCGGGCCGTGCTGGATGACGCCGAATTCCAACATCCACGGATCCAAGAACATGCATCTCCGCATTGCGATTGCAGCTTTTCTCGCAACGTCGCTCGCCACACCCGCATTTGCGCAACTGAGTGGCACTGGCTTGGTCTCCGAAATCCAAGCCAAGCGCAATGGTCTTGAGCGGGTCTGGTTCAGCCAGATTCAATTGGACCCAGGTCGTAGCCGCGTCGCGGGTCTGATGCTGCACGTCAGCTCCTCCCACGCTATGACGACCTACGAAATCAACCACAAGGGTGGCAGGGTTCGATTCGCCTCCAACCAATTTGACCACCTTGGGCGTGAGATCGGAGATGAGGGCGCAAAGGATCTGGCCGAACGCAATATGTTGCTGCTGAAGGCCGCTGGTCTGGAGCCGAAGTTGGAGCGCCGAGTGCGGCCGGAAATCACCCTCTATGGTTCCAGCGACCGAGGCATGATCCACGCCATCGACGGCGAGACAGGGCGGACCAAATGGGAAGCCATTATTGGCAATCCACACCACCCCACGCTCGCGCCTTCCGCAAACGACCGCTACGTGGCCGCCGTGAACGGCTCCAATCTGTTTCTGCTCGATCGAAACACGGGCCGCCAACTGTGGCGCCGCAAGGTGGTTAGCGCCCCTGGCGCTGGACCGGCGTTGTCGGAGGAGATGGCCTTCGTGCCGATGGTCAATGGCAAGATGGAGTCGTTTGTTCTGAGCAATTTCAAGCGCCCACCAGGCGTTTTCCAGGCCATCGGCCGCTCACTTGTGAAGCCGATTTTGACGCCGCGCAGCGTTGCCTGGCCAACGGACCGCGGACACCTCTATGTGGCGCCCTCCCACAAGAAGGGCATCCGCTACCGTATCGAAGCTCGTAACACGATCGTCGCTCCGGCTTCCTTCCAAGCTCCCTATACCCTGTTCACCGCATCCATCGATGGCTACGTCTATTCGATTCATGAAGTGAGCGGACGACTCAACTGGAGCTACTCGATCGGCGAACAGATCAGCCACACCCCAATCCCGCTCGGGAAGAATCTGTTGGTCGTCACCGACAACAATCGGATGTACGCCCTCTCAGTTGAGACTGGCGAGCCAGTCTGGATGACCGAGCAAATCCGAGGTTATGTCTCCGCGTCGCAAGACCGAATCTACGCGATAAATACGCTGGGGCGGCTGACCATACTGAATCGTGACTCCGGTGCGCTGATCTCCACGCTGCCTACCGAAGAACTCGACATGCTGTTCATCAACAAGCTGACAGACCGCATCTACATCGGCACGAAGCGAGGCTTGATTCAATGCCTGCGTGAGCCTCGCAACGAATTCCCTCTGCTGCATCAAGACGAGGCGGCAAAAGCTGAAGAGGACGGCAAAGAAGTGGCGCCGGACACCGTCAAGGAAGGCGAAAACCCCTTTGACGCTGCTCCAGCCAAAGACGAGAAGGATGAAAATCCCTTCGGAGCTCCTCCAGCCAAAGACAAGAAGGATGAAAACCCCTTCGGTGCGAAGAAGGATGAAAATCCCTTCGGCATGTAGACCGCCAGCGAGGCGATGCCGTCGATTGCCAGTTGAGATTCTGCCCCACTGAGATTCTGCCCCACTGAGATTCTGCAAGGAATGGTTGGGTCGTTCTCGGCCACCGCATTGCAACGGCTCAGGTCCCAACTCTCAGGCGAAGGGCTGGCGTTAGGGCAACGCGAATGCGGCGCTGGCTACCAAAGACACCTGAGTCAATTCAGGTCGATCGATACGAGTCGATCCACGACGGCCGTTGGGCTCGAGATACCTTTTGCACGAGGGGCAATCGTCCAGATGGGCCGACATACGGGCTTCCATCTCGCTCGCCAGTTGCCCCGCCGCGTAGTCATCGTACGAATCAACGCAGTCACGGCAGCCGATGCCGCCCAGAGGGCCAAAGTCTTGTGCCGGCGCCAGCGAACCTTGCACGCCGAAGTACGCCCCGACAACCAGGATCAAGCCAACCGTTGAGGACAAGACCGCACGACGCGCCAAGACGAGACGGCGTTTGCCGCGCAACGTTGAGGAGAGACCAACCAACTCCCCAGCGGGACAGGGATTCCAGTTGGATTCAGGATTTGTCATGGCAGCGTCAATTGGGCTACAGGTTGGATGCTCTTTTTATCGTCATTTCGCAGCGCCAGGTCTGTAAGGCGCCGCACAATTTTGGAAATTAGATCCATTATGTTGACAATTACGTGCATACTGGCCGCTCAAGAGAGCCTCACAGGGGTGGATCCGGGTGAAGCGGGCAGGGATGGCGGGTCAACATGAACGCTCGACGCCAAGTTGTCGAGTGAGACCAAGGTGACCCGTCGCCTGCCAACTTGTATCAGTCCTTCGGATTGCAACTCGCCCAAGACAACGGTCACCGTCTCCCGGGTACTGCCGATGACGTTGGCGAGATCCTGGTGCGACAGCTTGATGCCAAGGTCGATGCCGTTCGGCGATTTTCGGCCGTACTGCTCGGATAATTCGAGCAGCAAATGAACCAGTTTGTCGCGATTAGAAAGAAATAACAGGTTCTTCAAGCGCCGCTCGATACGTTGGCGTCGCAGGCCTATCATCTTGGTAATGCCCATGGTGAACGCAGGGGATCTGCCCAGCGCATCCTGCATTGCCTGTCCGGGGATGCGGACGACAGTCGTCACCTCGACGGCTTCGGCATACTCGTCCCGCTGACCTTCGCCGAAAATCACGAGCTCGCCAAACAGCTCGCCCGGCTCAATAAAGGCCAAAATGGACTGTTTGCCGTCGGGAGTCAGGTGGCAGATTTTTGCGAGGCCTTTGACGAGCAGGAACACGGTTTGGGACGTATCGGCAGGCAAATAGATCGGGCTTTTCTTGGCGAATGTCTTTGTCGTGCTGACCGCCTCAAGTCGCGCCAACGTATCAGCTTGCAGCTGTTCGAAGACCCTGCAGTTTTTCAGGAACCAGAGTTTTTCGGTCATGCGAGAGTTTTTCGCTCATGGTTGCCAAGTTTGGCAATCGAGATGGAACGCGGCATTATAGGCCGCAGCGCCAAGAAGAACGCCCATTCTACAAGAAAAACCGCCCGAGTTTGGGCGGTAGTTGACTAACTCGTCCCCTGCCCGCTTCGTCCCCTGACCGCGTCGTCCCGTGCCCACTTCGTCCAGTTGCTACGGTCGCCCAGTGACCGCGTCGTGCAACACGGTCAAGTTCGCATCCTAGCACGAATGTTCGCCGATTTCGCCGAAGAAACAGGCGCCCGACCCATCGGGGTCGCGGCCCCAGAGGCGGCTGGCGACGAGATCGTTCCCAATTGACCCCTCCGCCAACGACTGATAGCATGGCTGGATTAGTCTTGCTGCGAGAAAGCTCTCGTGGCCTGTAATCACTTTTAAGCTGGAGCCTAGGAGGCGAAGGGCGGTAGCCCTGTAGCCCTAGCGGCTATGCCCCGACTCCAAAACCGGAGCACTTTTTGTGGCAAACCCGATCGTTCAAGAGTTGATTGAAGCTGGCGTACACTTTGGCCACCGTTCCAGTCGCTGGAACCCCAAGATGGCCCCCTACATCTACGCCCGCAAGAACCTGATTCACATTATCGACATCCGTGAAACGGTGCGCGGCTTGTTGCGAGCCAAGAAGTACCTGTCGCAGGTCGCCAGTGGCGGAAGTCTCGTGCTGTTTGTCGGCACGAAGCGCCAAGCTGGCGGAGTGATCGAGCGAGAAGCATCTCGTTGCAACATGCCTTTTGTCAGTGAACGATGGCTCGGTGGAGCGCTGACGAACTTCCGCACGGTCCGCAGTCGGCTCAGCCGTTTGGAAGAACTGGAGCGGATTCGCAGCACGGACGAGATCAACGGCTACTCAAAGAAGATGCAGTCGTCGCTAAACCGTGAATTCCGCAAAATGTATCGCAACCTCAACGGTTTGCGATCCATGAACCGCCTGCCTGAGTGCCTGGTGGTAGTCGATCCACGCAAAGAAAAGAACGCGATTCAAGAGGCTAAGAAGCTGGGCATCACGACTGTCGCCCTGATCGATACCGACTGTGATCCCGATCGCGTCGACCTGCCTATCCCCGGCAACGACGACGGAATTCGCTCGATCGAGGTAGTCGTCCGGCACTTGGCCGACGCAATTGCCCAGGGCAATACCAGCGTAGAACAGTTGCAGAAAGCGGACGCCCCGGCTGCCAGCAGCGCGCCCGCGACTGACGAAGGGGACTCAAAGGCTTCGCCGCCTCCCGCCAACGAAGGCGACGCGCCCCAAGCTTAGCGTTCGCCCGCGACCGCTAATCCCTTGCCCGTTTCCGTTGCTCGATTCCCTCCGCGATTGTCGGAGGGGCCGAACCTCCTCCGTTCAGCAGCTTCTATACTTTGCAGCTTCTATACTTAACAGCGTCTACTGACAAAACCGTCTTTTCACAATCGCCCAAGGCGAGTCTCGATCGGGACGCGCCGCAGGCTGAAACCGCCCAACAGAGGAGTGCTACCCTATGGTCCAGATTACCGCGGCTGCGGTGACCGGATTACGCAAGAAGACCGGCCTGCCCATGATGGAGTGTAAGAGAGCCCTGCAGGAGACAGGTGGTGACGAAGAGGCCGCAATCCGCTGGCTTCGAGAGCGGGGCAACGAGGTTCAGGAGAAGCGAGCCGACCGCGAAACCGCTTTTGGCCGTTTCGGCCTATACGCCAACGTGGACGCCCCAACAGGAGCCATTGTTGAGCTGAAATGCGAAAGTGCGCCGGTCACAGCGAATGACGAGTTCATTGAGTTGGCCAATAATTTGGCCGAGCAACTGGCCACGGGGCCAGGCGCCGCAACAGGCGATGAATTGCTGGATCAGCCCTCGCCCGGCAAGGACGGAATGACGCTGCGTCAACAAAAGGACGACCTGTTCAACCGAATTCGCGAAGTCTTCAACATTGGCCGGATGAAGCGGTATGAATCAGGTTGCGGCGCCTACTGCCATAACTCGGGAACCGTTTCAGGCGTCTTGCTCGCTGTCGAAGGGGGCAACGACGAAGCGGCCAAGAACATCTCGATGCACATCGCGGCCATGCGGCCCGACGCGTTGACAACGGACGATCTCGACCCCACCCAGGTCGACAAGGAACGCGGTATCCTCCGCGAAGCCGCCCTCAAGGAAGGCAAGCCGGAGAAGATCGTCGACAAGATGGTCGAGGGGCGTCTCCGCAACTACTTTGCCGATCGAGTCTTGATGGAACAGGCGTACGTCAAAGACGATAAGCTGACCGTGGGCAAGTATGCCGAATCGCAATCGATGAAGCTGAGCGGGTTCGTCCTTTGGGAACTGGGCGACGCCTAGTCCTTCGCTGGTTCCGGCAAATCGACATCCATTTTCGAGGCCCCAGGCAGGAAAATCGCCTGGGGCTTTTTTTGCGCCCAGAATGACTCGGGCAAAGCAGGAAATTGTTCCCAAAGGTTGAATGGGCGTCCGATCCGGTCAACAGCGTTTAGAATTTCATGTAGACTACGGGCGGATTTTCGAGGCGCTTTGAGTCCCGCCCTCGCTCACGGATTTTTGAAGAATGGATCAAGCAAATGTCCGAATCGCAACAGCCTCGATTTAACCGTGTCTTGTTGAAGCTGTCTGGCGAGAGTTTCTGTACGGCGGGCGAACGCGGAATCAGCATGCAGGAAGTTGTGCATATCGCGGAGCAAGTCCAGCAGGCCCATGAGATGGGATGCCAGATTGCCGTTGTGATTGGCGGAGGCAACATTCTTCGCGGCGCCCAGTTCAAAGAGAACGCCGTGGCCATCCAAGAAGCCACCGCCCACTACATGGGCATGCTGGCAACTGTGATCAACGGGCTGGCCCTGCAAGACGCGCTGGAATCAATCGGCTGCGACACCCGGCTGATGTCCGCGATCCGAATGGACGGCGTGGCCGAGCCATACCTTCGCCGAAGAGCCCACCGACATCTGGAGAAGGGGCGAATCATCGTCCTCGCTGCCGGTACCGGCGGTCCTTTTGTCACTACGGACACCGCCGCCGCACTCCGCTCACTCGAGCTGGAAGTTGATATTCTCGCAAAAGCGACTCGCGTCGATGGCGTCTATAGCGAAGATCCGGAAAAGAACCCGCACGCAGTGCTTTACCGAGACTTGACCTACGCCGAAGTTATGGAGCAAGACTTGCGAGTCATGGACGCCACGGCGATCGCCCAGTGCCGCGAGCACGGCATGCCAATACTCGTCTTCAACTTCAAGAAAGACGGCAATATCCAAAGCGCCCTGCAAGGCGACCGAGTGGGCACGCTGATCACGACCACAAAGAAAGAACGAGTGTAGACTGCTCACTGGCGATCAAGTCTCGCCTTGCAACGCGTCAAACCTACAACCCTGAGGACGAAGCGATGTCGGCTGAAGAAATCTTGTTTGACGCAGAGGAGCGTATGGAAAAGGCGGCGGATCATCTGAAAGACTCGCTCGCTGGAATTCGGACTGGCCGAGCCAACCCCGGATTGGTCGATTCCCTGCGAGTCGAGGTCTATGGATCGTCGATGCCAATTAAGCAATTGGCGGCCGTCGGCGCACCGGAAGCGACCCAGATCGTCATTCGACCTTACGATGCCACCACCGCCAAGGATATCGAGAAGGCGATCGTCGCCAGCGATCTCGGGTTCAACCCGCAGAACGACGGGAGGCTGATTCGCATCAACATTCCGCCTCTCTCCGGCGAGCAGAGACGCAAGCTGGTCGGCCGCATCAAGGAATTGACCGAACAGGCAAAGGTCTCGATTCGCAATATTCGCCGCGATGCGAACAAGGCCGCCGATCAGGCTGAAAAGGACAAGACGATCAGCGAAGACATTCGAGACGACACCAAGAGCGAAGTGCAAGAGTTGACCAAGAAGTACGAAACTCAAGTCACCGATCTCGCCAAAAGCCGCGAAGCAGATGTGATGGCCGATGATTGAGGCCAATCGATCTGGCCCAGTTTCCCGGCGGAGCAGACTGCTGGAGGCTGCACTCTTGAAACCTGAACCGCTGAGACGCTCGGTTCATTAGTCGCCTTGACTGCAAGCGACGGCTTGCCAGTGGGTTGCCAACTCCCCAGCGTGTTGCCAACTTCCCAGTGTGCCATCGTTCGCATCCGCGCCAGCCCGAACCACGGTCGACACACTCGACGGAGGCGATTTCTGGGCGGAATCTTCGAGCGGAGCTTTATCGGCTGGCCGGCGGATTCGTCTTGACCCTATTTGCGGGCGTTTCTATACTTCCGCCAAAATTTGGCTGCGAATCCGAGCCTCCACTGGTTTGAAATTGGCTGGTCGCCGCAAAAAGGGTCACTCGCACCGGGAAAAGACTATCCCAAGGTTTCCGACACGGACTAGGAGAGAAGTACATGAATCGCAAGGACGCGATGAACGCTCAAGGCGGGCGTTGGAACCGAACGAGAACGTGGGGCGGCCTCTTGGTGTTGGCGGCAATTGCCTGGAACCCCCAGCAAATAGGCGGTCCGAACACCGCCGAAGCCCAGGGCCCGAGCCGGCGGCTTTCTCCTCAGTCGCCTGCAAACACGCGATCTCCGGCGAGAAGAACCGCGCCGCCTGCCTCTTCTTCGAACCTATCGGGCCCCGCCCGCCCAGTCGTTGCAGAAGTCAACAATGAACGAATCACGCGGATCGAACTAGGCAACGACTGTCTCCGACGATATGGCTCGGAAGTGCTTGAGAGCATTGTCAATCGCCGAGTCATCCTTCAGGCCTGCCAAAGCCGCCAAATTAGCATCAGCGAAGCTGAGGTGGACGCGGAAATTGCGGCGACTGCAAAGCGATTTCGGATGGACGTGCCAACTTGGCTGGCGATGCTGAACAACAAACGAGACATCGCCACGGATCAATATCGTCGTGAGATGATTTGGCCTATGCTCGCTCTGCGAAAGCTGGCGCAAGCTCAACTCGTCGTAAGCGCTGATGAGATCAAGAAAGCGCTGGAAGCCGAGTACGGCGCCAAGATCCGAGCGAGGATTATTTCCGTAACGAAGGAAGCGAAAGCCAAAGAACTGCATGCCAAGGCGATGGCCAACCCGGCCATATTTGGCGATCTGGCCAAAGAGTTTTCTGAAGATCCCAACAGCGCCAGCGCCCGCGGGCTGATCCCGCCGATTCGCAAGCACGTTGGAAACGCGGAGATCGAAGCGGCCGCTTTCGCGCTTGAGGACGGCGAGATTTCCGACATCGTCTTCGTCGCCGAGCAGTACATCATCATCAAGTGTGACAAGCACGTCGCCCAAAGCTATCTCACGCCGGATCAGTTGGAAGCCGCGAAGCAACGAGCAACCCAACAATTACGCGACCAACGACTGCGTTCCGAGGCGACCAAGATCTTCCAGCAACTGAAGGAAGAGGCACGAGTCGTGACCGTGTTCGGCAACGCTGAACAAACGAAACGAAATCCGGGCGTCGCGGCCTTGATCAACGGTAGACCGCTGACCATTGACGACCTCGCCGAAGCGTGCATTTCACGACACGGCGTCGAGGCTCTGGAAATCGAGATCAATCGACGGCTCCTGGCCCAAGCCCTCAAACGCAACGGCTACTCGGTCTCGCGAGAAGACGTGGATGCGGAAATCACGCGAGCGGCCGACGCTTACGGCTACCTGAAGAAAGATGGCTCCCCCGACGTGCAGAAATGGCTCTCCACCGTCTCCGATGGCGATCAGTCCCAAGTCGATGCCTACGTCAGCGATGCAGTCTGGCCGAGCGCCGCCCTGAAGAAGCTGGTCCGGGAAAAGATCGAAATCAGCCCAGAGGACATGCAAAAAGGGTACGAAGCCAACTTCGGCGAGCGAGTCGAAGTGCTTGCGATCATGATGAACAGTAGCCGCGAAGCTCAGAAGGTCTGGGACATGGCTCGCAACAATCCGACCGATGAGTTCTTTGGCGAACTAGCTTCACAATACTCCATTGAACCGGTTTCCAAGGCCAACTTCGGGAAAGTCCCCCCCATCCGTCGCCACTCGGGCCAGAAGAACATGGAAACCGAGGCTTTTCGCCTTCGCCCGGGTGAATTGTCCGAGTTGATTGCCGTCGGTCCCAACTACATCATCCTTCGCTGCCTCGGCCGCACGAAGCCAATCGTCAAGATCGACGAGGTTAAGGATGAGCTGCTCAGGGATCTTCACGAGAAGAAATTGCGAGTCGCTATGAACAACGCCTTTGATCGTCTCAAGGAGGCGTCGCGAGTCAAAAACCACTTGGCCCCGCGAAAACCTCGGACCGTGATTCCCACTTCGGCAACCAGCCCGACAGGTAATCGCGCCGCGCCGCCGCGCACGAGCGGGACCCGTCCTTCAAATACCAGATTCGCGCCGGGGGCGCCCGCCGGTCCTCGCCGGCAATAGAACGAATCGCCGCGGTTGCCGCCAAGCCGGCTGAACCGCGACCAGGGCAGTTGCCCGCGGCAGTCGAAGAAATCTCAAGGCGTCCCTCATCGGAGGGACGCCTTTTTTGGCTTAAGCCAATTTCTCTTTCCGCCAGACGGGCCAAGTGGGAACACCATGGCGTTCGATCTGTCTACGGCAGGTTTGCTTTGCATCGCCTGGACGGCTACGCTGACCCGCTGTGGGAGGACATTTAGCGATTTCGTCATTTTTCTTAGGGAAGGCATCGAGTTCGCCAATGGGTTGGCGGAATCAGCGCCAAAGGAGAGAGTTGCTATGCGTTGTTCGAGTCGAGTTCGCGTGTCATGTGCGATCGTGTTGTGCGCGGGTTTGGCGTTCCTCGCAAGCGTAAGTTCGGTCGAGGCGGCCAGGCGTCTGAACGTGATTCTGTTTGTCACAGACGATCAAAGCCCCGATGCCGGTTGCTACGGGAACCCAATCATCCAAACGCCCAACATGGACGCGTTGGCTAAAGACGGCATCCGCTTCACGAACGCGTTTTGCACTACCGCCAGCTGCAGCGCCAGCAGATCGGTGATCCTCTCTGGCGTCTATAACCACGCCAATGCCCAGTACGGCCACCAACACAGCTACCACCACTTCCGCACCTACGACCACATGAAGACGCTCTCGGCTCGATTGACCGAGGCCGGCTACCACACGGCTCGAATCGGAAAATATCACGTCGGTCCCGAAGAAGTTTACCCATTCGAGACGGTCATCCAGGGCGCGAGTTCCCGCAGTCCAGTTCAGATGGCCGACCTTTGCGAAACGCTCATCCGCGACGAGGAGGAGCGACCTTTCTTTCTCTATTTCTGCACGTCGGATCCCCATCGCAGCGGCGGATCCGTCGCTGGCGCCGAGCACCACCCCAACCCGTTCGGCAACAAGCCCAAAGGCTATCCTGGCGTCAAGGAAGTCAAATATGACCCCAAGCAGGTCCTGGTTCACTCCTTTCTCCCAGACACGCCCGTCTGCCGAGCCGAGCTTGCCCAGTACTACCAATCGGTGTCGCGAATCGACCAGGGATTGGGGCGTTTGATCGAGCATCTAAAGAAGCACGGTCAATACGAACAAACGCTGATCATATTCACCTCGGACCACGGAATCGCGTTTCCCGGTGGCAAGACGACGCTCTACGAAGGCGGAATGAGAGTGCCTTTTCTGGTGAGAGATCCTCAACAGAGTCGCCGCGGCGACTGCAATGCGATGATCAACCTGGCCGACATCACGCCGACGATTCTGGATTACGCCGACGCAGCCCCGAAGAAGAAGGGCGAGGTGCAGGGCCGTTCATTTCGCAAAGCGATGGAGCAGGCCGACGCCAAAGGCTGGGACGAAGTTTACGCGTCCCATACGTTCCACGAAATCACCATGTATTATCCGATGCGTGTCGTGCGAACTCGTAACCACAAGCTGATTTGGAATATCGCCCACGGGCTTCCCTACCCATTCGCTTCAGATCTTTGGGCGGCCCCAACTTGGCAAGATGTCTACAAAGACGGGCCCGATGCGATGTATGGAAAGCGAACGGTCAAAGCCTACATCCATCGACCCAAGTTCGAGTTGTTCGATCTGAAGTCCGACCCCTACGAAGCCACCAATCTGGCTGACGACCCCAGGTACGCCGATTTGCTTGGTCAACTCCAGGAAAAACTCAAACGTTTTCAAAAACAGACTAAAGATCCCTGGATCAGAAAATGGACCTACGAATAGGCGCCCTGTATGGACTGGCGCGCTTGGTTATCAGTTGGCAGTAACTCGGTTTGTGGGCGATTTCGCCAATCGGATTCAAGCCAAATCCG
This sequence comes from uncultured Pirellulaceae bacterium, assembly GCA_964635375.1. Taxonomy (GTDB): domain Bacteria; phylum Planctomycetota; class Planctomycetia; order Pirellulales; family Pirellulaceae; genus CAZMNY01. Next base: position 75,472 of record CAZWOU010000001.1, read on the forward strand.
AACCTTTCCGAAATCAGCAAGGTCGCTGTTTCTTGCTACGCTCGAGGCCCGCGAGGAACCAACGCCGCACGAGCCTTTAGCCACCATCAAGTAGGTCGAACGCCATGTCGGAATCCAAGCAACCTTCAACCGAGAACGCCGCGCCTTTTGAAATCAAGCTGGCCTCGCGAGTTCAACGCTTGCCGCCCTACATGTTTGGCCGCATCAATGCTCTGCTGCACCAAAAACGTCGAGCTGGCAATGATGTGATTGACATGGGGATGGGAAACCCGTCCGATCCGCCCCAGGACGAGATTATCCAGAAATTGAGCGAAGCTGCGGCCGATCCTCGGAACCATGGATACAGCAAGTCAAACGGAATACTCAACCTACGTCGCGAAGTCGCCGCCAAGTACTTGAAGCAATATGGAGTCCGCTTAGACCCTGAATGCGAGGTGATGGTCTGTTTGGGGTCGAAAGAGGGATTCAGTCATATGTGTCTCGCCGTAATGGGCCCCGGCGACACGGCGATCACTCCGGCGCCATACTTTCCGGTGCACATGTATGCTGTGGCGCTGGCTTCGGCCAACGTGATCGCTCTCGATGTAGGCGACAGCGAGAAGTTTCTTTCCAATATCGCCTACACCTGTGAACACCTTTATCCGCAGCCAAAGTTGCTGATCATCAACTATCCTCACAATCCATCGACGGTCACCGTGGAGGCCGAGTTCTTCGTCGAGGTTGTCAAGCTGGCGAAGCGTTATGGATTCATGGTGATTAGTGATTTTGCCTACGCTGACGTGGCCTTTGACGGCTACCAGCCCCCGAGTTTCCTCTCGGCCCCAGGCGCGTTGGATGTGGGCGTTGAGTTCACGACGATGAGCAAGGGCTATAACATGGCAGGCTGGCGGATCGGCTATTGCGCGGGCAACGCCGAGATGATTCGCGCTTTGGGCGTCATCAAGGGCTACTATGATTATGGCATGTTCCAGGCGATCCAGGTCGCCGCCATCGTCGCCTTGCGTCATGGTGACGCGGCCGTATCGGAGCAATCGAGACTGTACCAAGGTCGCCGCAACGTGATGGTTGATGGGCTCAGGCGGATTGGTTGGGAAGTTGAGCCGCCGAAAGCCGGAATGTTCCTTTGGGCCAAAATTCCGGAAAATTGGGCGAATTCGATGAGCACCATGGACTTTGGGATGATGCTCTTGGAAAAGGGAGATGTCGCTGTCAGCCCTGGTTCTGGATTCGGACCGGCAGGCGAGGGTTACGTGAGAATGTCTCTCGTGGAGAACGAAGAGCGGCTGCGGCAGGCTGTTCGTCAGATTGGCCGCTGTCTCGAACGAGAGGACCGATGAGCTGAGCGAATCCGCATGCGCGATCGGCGTTCAGCGTCTGAGCCAATCCGCTCTTGCTTGAAAGCCACAGGCAATTTTGGATGGCAGGCCCCGTATTCGATTGGGAACAAGCGGTTTATAATGCTCGCCAAAATCGATGCCGAACGGTCTGCAAGGGTGGCAATCTGCTTGCGGGGAACAAGAACGAAAAAAGGAGGGTTCTTGCTCGCCGCAACAAAAACCCTCCCAAGTTGGCTGTCCGATTCAGAGCAAGCCCCGTCTCGGAGACCCACAGCCGTACGAATGGTATCGGGGCGCGACAAGCAAATACTTTAGGTTGCTCAGGTTGCGCCCGCATAACCGGACTCTTTTGACAATCGATAGAACCCGCACAGACAACCGATTAACCCGGCCAAGCCATGAACCCACCTGCTAAACTCGCTCTCGAAGACGGCGCCGTGTTCACTGGATCGGCCTTTGGCGCGATTGGCGAAGTCGAAGGCGAGGTGGTTTTCAACACCTCCATGACGGGTTACCAAGAGATCCTGACCGACCCGAGCTACCGCGGTCAGATCGTCACGATGACCTACCCTGAGATTGGCAATTACGGCGTCAACCGCGAGGACATGGAAAGTGGCAGGCCCCACTTGGCTGGGTTTATTGTTCGAGAAAACAGCCGAGTGGCCAGCAACTATCGTTCTCAAGGGTCGCTTCGCGAATACCTGTTCGACCACGATATCGTGGGACTGGAAAACATTGACACGCGAGCCTTGGTCAGGCGAATCCGAACTCAGGGCGCCATGAAAGGCGTCTTGTCGTCGCTCGATATGGACGATGACAGCCTGATCCAGAAGGCGAGAAACAGCGCGGGGCTCGTCGGCAGAGACCTGGTTCGAGAAGTCATCCCCAGCGAACCCTGCGATTGGACTGAGAGGCTTCACGAACTCGCTCGGGATGAAACCGCAAGTCCGACGGGGGAGGAGAACGGAGCCAAACCGGTTCGCCGCAAGGTCGTTGCCCTCGATTTCGGGATGAAATGGAATATCGCTCGGCACCTGGTCGAGGAGCAAATCGACGTCACGATCTTGCCCGGTTCAGCTACGGCCGACGCCGTACTCGCCCACAACCCCGACGGCGTCTTCTTGTCGAATGGGCCAGGCGACCCAGAGCCAGTCGATTACGCCATCGAAACGATTGGCAAGCTGATCGGCAAGACGCCCATTTTCGGAATCTGCCTCGGCCACCAACTGATGGCGATTGCCTGCGGCGCCAAGACCTTCAAACTCAAGTTCGGCCATCGTGGCGCAAACCAACCGGTGATGAACTGCAAGAGCGGACGAGTGGAGATTACCGCGCAGAATCATGGGTTTGCCGTGGAGGAGCAATCTCTCCCGGAGTTGTTGGAGATCACCCACAGGAACCTGAACGACGACACGATCGCTGGACTGCGACATCGCACAGCCCCTGCGTTCAGCGTCCAATACCATCCAGAATCGTCCGCCGGCCCGCATGATAGCCGTTATCTTTTTCGCGAGTTCCGCGAGATGATTGACCGAGAAGCGGGAAAAGTGGCCAGCTAGCTTGGCAATTGGACTGAGCGACTCGGCGGTATGAGCCTTGGCTAGAGTCGATTCATCAGCCAGATCATCGGAGCTTCAACGCCCTTCGGTTCGACCCGCAGAGGGATGTCTCGCTCTCCATCGTGAATCGTCTGCCCGACGACCGAGGCGAAGAAAAACTCGTGTTTTGGCAGCCGTTCGAGACAGTGCCGGTACAACCCTGGCGATTTCTCTTTGGCAAACTGCCTGGGACCGCCGGCAGTCTCGACTTTATCCGCTTTGGTGAGAACGATGGCCACGGGTTGGGTGCCCCACAGCCGCCTTGGCGCCCGCCGAGTTTCACCCAGATAACCAATCGTCTTCATCGTTTCATAGTCGGGGTCCGAATCACCTTGAGCGATTCTCGCCGCATCGACAAACACCATCGCCGCCCGACACTGCCGCAAGAAGGCGCGAACAACCGGTTGAGAGCGAGGCTGCTCGAGTTCGCCTGAGATTGCCTCGCCGCAGAAATCGGGGATGACGACATCTACCGGCGACTTTCGACCCCGCTTGAGTTGACAGTACATCCAGCTCCAGTCGCTCGGCGAGCGCGGTGTGGGCTCGGGGAAACGGCAGGCTTGCAGTCCTTGCACGACCTTATGCTGCTGACCAACGGAGAATGCTCCGCGGGCCAGCAGATGGAAATCGCCGGCGTGCCGCGAGAGGATATCGATCATCATCGCCAGAAAGACCGTCTTGCCGCTGCCGGACGCGCCGAGCGAGGCGACGAATTTTGGCAGCTTTCGATTTTGCTCCGCGACTTGCTGCGAAATCGACATGGGCGCGCAACAATGCCGGCAGCGTTCTGAGTCAAACGCGTTCTCGCCGTCGCAAACAACACACTTCACTTGAATGCTGTACTTGGCAAGGTCGTAGGAATCCAGCGATAAGAACGAGTGTCGTTTCATTGTGGCCCCTCGATGTCAGCTGTTCGCGAGTGGGCCGAGCTGGCAACTGCCGCTCTCGCGGTGGGCTCGCAGGCCACATCCACCGCGCTGACGGCACAGCGGAAACCGATGTTGCCCCTCCGCTCGGCTCGTCTTTCCGCACTGAAAAACGCGGCTGTCGCCTGGGCCTCAAAGAAGGTGTCAAAAGCACCGCCGCGGACCGATGCAAGCGCCGAATCGGGAGGAAATGGCGTGTTCTGATCCCACAGACAGAAGTCGTCGTGCATCCACTCCCAGACGTTGCCGATCAAGTGCCGCACGCCAACCGGGTTCTGCCCCGACTTATGCTCGCTGACGCGACAGGGGCCGGATTGTTTGCTGGAGCCAAGTCGAGCCTGATCGGCTCTCAACTGATTCCCCCATGGAAACGTCCATTGTGAGACCTGGTTTTCTGTTTCGAAGGGCCAGGCGGCAGCCTTCACCCACTCGGGATCGCTGGGCAGTCGCTTGCCGGCCCATGTCGCGAAGGCATCGCTCTCATACCAAGACACTCCAACCACGGGATGATCGCCTTCGGCTTCGAGAAAGCGCCCGTGCTGCCAGAAACGAGGCCCCGGTTGCCCGCTCTGATCAAGAAACTGATTTACTAGTGGATGCGACTCGTCGCGCCAAAACGAGAGGTTCAGGTAGCCGCCCGCGGCAACAAACTTGGCGAACTGCCGATTCGTCACCGGGTTGCGGTCGATCCAATACCCCTCGACTTGCACCTTCGCCTCACCGCCGTCCGCCTGACCCTCGGCAGCTTTCGCCCACGAAGCCACTCGGACCGCGCCGGGGTGAATGAACGCCATCTGCTCTCGGAACTCTCGTTTCAGTTCCTCCGCTGCATCGACCTTGACCTCGGTCATCAGCATGGGTCGCAGTAACAGCGAGGCGCGGCCCTGTCGGAGCATCTTCTCGGCAGGGTCCGCCCCATCCAATTCATCGGCGGACAAGGGCGATAGTTCGTCAAGTTGCCGGTTGGGTCGAGCGCTTACGCCGGCCCGCGATGAAAACAGGCCGAGCATGCAGAGGCCGGACGAGGCGGCCACTGATCCCAGCAGCCAATTTCCGCTAAAATGTCCCACGGCTAGGGCAGCTGCGCTTGCAGTTGCAATGACGTAGGCGGGGATTGGCATCATGATCAGGCCTCCGCGACCAGGGATTTCTCCACAACGCCATTCGCCTCCTCCGCTAGTTGATGCAACAAATCGGCGTGCTTCTCCAACGCCGAATTGGCCCCCGAAGCCTTGTCGCCTATCAACAGTCGAGTTGGGTTTGCACGAGCCGACTTGAGATCGTTGATCGTGGCGTGTGCAGACGACAACGCAGCCTTCGCCTCAATAAACGCTTTCCATTGTCCGACCATACCCAAGCCCCACAGGGATTTAGAGATTTCGCCAATGGAAACGTACGTCGCGTTTCGCCCCATGGCAAATCAGATTCTTGTTTCGCCGGTGCTTTCCATAACAACCCTTCCCTGGGCGACGACGCATAGGCCGATATTGATGAGTAGCAAAAAGAAGAAACAGAAAAGCCGACAAACGGCGAGCGGCAAGTCCAAGTCCTCAGGCAAGTCCAAGTCCTCAGGCAACTCGAGCCGCAAGCGGAAGGAACCTGCCAAGATCACGCCGAATCGCGGCCCAACGCGGACGACGGAAGAACGGCCAGCCGAAGCCTTGACCGTGGCTTGGATGCTCTGCGCCATCGCCACTTTCCTGGGCGCGCTGACCGGTCTCGCACTATGGTTGCTGCTGATGACCGTGGAAGGCGAGATTTCCCGCGAGGTCCGAATGCTCCCCGGGCTAATGTTCTTCACGGCCCAGGTCAGCAGTCTGGTCGCCCTGCTGCTGACGCCGCTGACCCACTGGCTTCGCAAGAGTCGACCGCCGCGGCTGATCACCTGCGGAGTGTTGCTGATCGTCGCTTTGCCATGGATCCTCAATCTCTCCCTGCCGCCGCTGCCTTAGGCTTCGCCAACCGCCCGTTTGCACCTCGCCGGTCTGGCCAAAGAATGAGCCGAGAGCCAAGCGAGTCCTCTTACTCAACCCGTCGCAGCGCGCGCCCAGTTAGAACTCGGCGTTGCCTGGCGTGCGAGGAAACGGGATCACATCGCGAATATTGGTCATTCCAGTCACGAACTGCACGACTCGCTCCAGACCTAGGCCAAAGCCAGCGTGGGGAACCGTGCCGAAACGGCGCAAGTCGCGATACCACCAATACTCATCAATGTTCAAGTCCTGTTCGCCCATCCGCATCTCGAGGACATCCAGTCGCTCTTCACGTTGGCTGCCGCCAATGATCTCGCCCACTTTGGGAACCAGGACATCCATTGCGCGAACCGTCTTATCGTCGTCGTTCACGCGCATGTAGAACGGCTTGATCGTACGGGGGTAGTTGTAGACGATAACCGGACAGTTGCAGTGCTCTTCGGTCAGGTATCGTTCATGTTCTGATTGTAAATCCGCGCCCCATTTCGGCTGAAACTCGAACTTCTTCCCGCTCTTCTCGAGCACCTCAATCGCCTCGGTATAAGGCATTTGCACAAAGTTGCTCGCAACAATCCCCTCGAGCGACGCGAGCACGGTGTCGTCAACACGTTTGTTGAAGAACTCCATGTCCTCAGCGCATTGATCGAGCGCATCGGCGAAAACTCGCTTCAAGAAATTCTCGGCCAACTCCATGTTGTCGTCCAAATCGTAGAAGGCCATCTCCGGTTCAATCATCCAAAACTCGGCCAAGTGGCGCGATGTGTTCGAGTTCTCGGCGCGGAAAGTGGGCCCAAACGTGTAGACCTTGCCCAACGCAGTCGCGTAGATCTCCGCCTCGAGTTGGCCGCTGACGGTCAGATAGGATGGCCGGTCGAAGAAGTCTTGAGTAAAGTCAACGCCCTTGTCGTTCTTTGGCGGATTGGCCATATCAAGTGTTGTGACGCGAAACATCTCCCCGGCGCCCTCGCAATCGCTGGCGGTGATGATTGGCGTGTGGACATAAAGAAAACCGTTCTCTTGAAAGAACTGATGGATCGAGCGGCAAATGCAATTGCGGACCCGCGCGACAGCGCCAAAGGCGTTCGTGCGAGGGCGAAGGTGGGCCCACTCTCGCAGTTTCTCAAATGAATGCCGTTTCTTCTGCAGCGGATACTCTTCCGGATCGGACCAACCGTGGACCGTCAAGCTTTCGACCTGCATCTCCGTGCTCTGCCCTTTGCCCCCCGACTCTTTGATCAGTCCCTTGGCGCTGATGCTGCACCCAGCAGTCAAGCGTTTGATTTCCGACTCGTAGTTCTCCAAGTCAGCATCGGCGATCAGCTGAAGATTGGACATACACGATCCGTCGTTGACTTCGATAAAGCTGAAGCCGCCTTTGGAATCTCGCCGTGTGCGAACCCACCCGCGCAAGGTCACCTTCTCGCCGACCAGGCTCGCCTCCAGGGCCGCCCGCACGCTTGTCTCGTCCCTCATCGGAATTCTCCTCTTCCCACTTGTGGGTTCCAACCTATCGTAACTGACAACGGTCTGAGGACCTTCGGGCAACTCGTCCCGGCTTTCGTCGCGCGAAGGAGTCGTTACTTTCGCTCGAGGGAAACTCCGGCGGTTATCTCGCGAACGACGCTAGGCTTTGTCTGCCCCCGAAGTGTTGGGTTTCGACCTCAAAAAATGCACCGCGACCAGAGCTGAGACAAAGAGGCAAACGATGGCGATAGCAGCCCACCTGACTTCTAGCTCCGTACCAGGCACCTTATTCGATTGGCCCCAAATGGCCAAGCTGGCGCCGACCAACGCGGCCCCCACGGACAGCAGCATGATGATGTTGGCAATCAGTCGCTTGCCGCCGCGCATCATGTGTTCGCCCAAAAGGCGGCGATTATTCATCATCAGGAGGAAGGTAATGTAGGCGATCGGCAACAACGCCATACCGAAGATACTCGTCGGCACAGCCAGCCAGAACTTGGCTTGCCCTTTCCACAAATAGATCGCGCCAAGCCCGCCCGTGAGCCCGGGCAGAATACAGCCAATGCGATAAACCCAACCTCGGGATTCCCTGCCCAGTAGCTCGCAGATTGTAAATCCGTTGATCAACATCAGGATGATGATCGTCGAGATGGCCATCCCCAGCACGCCGACGCCGAAGACAACGTGGGCGACGGTCTTTCCCGTCAACTCCTCCAGGGACAATGCCAACACATTGGAGTCTCGCTTGATCAACATCGCGGCGACTTGCCGATCCGCAGCGCGAATGAAGTCCCGCTGAATCGCCTCGTCGCTCTGTCCCTCGAGACTCGCGTTGTGGCTCTTGAGGTAACCCAGATAGGCCCCCATTTCCTTGTCGAAATTCCCTTGAAGCTTGGCGGTCGCCGCTGTGCGTTTCGCTGGATCGACCAGGCCTTCGTCGAACTTGCCGTGAAACTGACCGGCGGCGGCAATCACAACACAGCTCGTGGCGAGAAAGAAGGGAACAAACAGCCCGGTTGAGAGATCGAAAGTAGCCAAGCCGCGAAAGTCTCGATTCCAGCCGCGTTTCAACATCGAGTAGGGCAACAGAAACGTCATATTGATCCCGACCGCTGTCGCTGCGGCCGCCACCATGCGGTCGCGTTGAGCAGCGAGCACGTGCTGGTTCCAATAGGCTGAATCCGAAGTGTTCGCTATGACTTGGGCAAAGGTGTCAGAGGGATTGAACAGTAGCTTCGGGTTCGGTACGAAGCCCGCAAAGATCTTGCCCCAAGGCAAGCCCTGGTCACTGATTGCTATCGCGATCACGACTCCGAAGAAGCAGAGCACGACGACGCCCACCACGAGTTTCAAGAGGATGTCGAAGATCTTGATGCCCCAACCGCCAGCGTCGTAGAACCAGACCACGACGGCGGCGATGATAAATAGCAAGCCAACACAGTAAATCTCGTTGGCGTCGCCTGCTAACGACGGCGCCAGGTTCTGCTGGATCGCCGCTGTTCCCAATGAGAACTGAGGCATCGCCCAAACCAAATTGGCCATCAAGGTGGCGATGATCCAGCCCCACCCCAAGACCGGACTGACTTCTGAGTTGATCGCTTCGAAAGGCCTTCTCCCAGTCGACAACGTGACGTAGCTGATGGCGCTCAACATGACGACTCCGAGAATCATCATCAACGGCTGCAGCCACATTAGTTCGTAACCGCCGATCACGCCGACATAGAGGCTTCCCGCAAGCGAACCACCGCCCAGGGTGATGGCGCCTTGCAGCCAACCAGGGCCCGATAATTTTGTGTACGCCGCGAGCGTGGCGCCGAGCCCTCTCTGTTGGGCGCTAACGATCAATTCGCGATCGGCTTCAAGGTTCTCGTTCTTCATGGGCACAACTGAAGGTCCGCCGGTTCAATTCCTGCCTGGCGACACTGCTCAGCCTTTCGTTTTCGTTGTTATTCAGCACGGTGTAACATGGCCCTTCAAGCAACGACGCCTAGATGACGCCCTTATCGGCCAGCAGGTGTTCTGCGTCCAACGCGGCCATGCATCCGCTGCCAGCAGAGGTGATTGCCTGCCTGTAGTGGTCGTCGGCGACATCTCCGGCGGCGAAAACGCCTTCAACGCTCGTGTAAGTGCGAAAGGCCGTTGTCCGCTGAAGATAACCCTTGTCGGTGGTTGTCAATTGACCGTTAAGGAATTTGGTATTGGGAGTATGGCCAATCGCTAGAAACATGCCGCTGGCGTCAAGATCTTGAAGGCTCTGGTCGTTCACGTTGCGCACGCGGACTCCGGTGACTCCGTCTGCATCCGTACCAAGCACTTCCTCGACAACATGATTCCAGACGACTTCGATCTTTTCGTTTCCGATCGCGCGTTCAGCCATGATCTTCGAGGCTCGAAGTTCGTCGCGTCTGTGGATCATATAGACCTTGGAGGCGTACTTGGTCAGAAAGTGGGCCTCCTCGACAGCCGAATCGCCGCCGCCAACAACGACCATCGGTTTGTCCCTGAAGCGAGGCAGAGCGCCGTCGCAAACGGCGCAAGCGCTGACGCCCCGATTCTTGAACTTCCCCTCCGACTCTAGGCCAAGGTAGTTAGCCATGGCGCCGGTTGCGACAATGATCGTATGTGTCTCCACCGGCTCGCCTTCCGCGGGCTTGACGGTGAACGGCGACGCTCCAAGATCGACCGACTCAACCTCCTCAGTGACGATTCCGGCGCCAAAATTCATCGCTTGTTGACGCATCAAATTCATCAGTTCCGGACCAGTCACTGCATGAGGTTGCTCATGAAGCTGAGGCAAGTACATGTCGCGCTGACTCTCGTCGACCGCCGAACGAATGTACCCAGCCAGTTCGCCCGAGGGAAAACCAGCGTAGTTCTCCACCTCCGTGGTCAACGCCAACTGCCCCAGTGGCATGAGTTCGGGCTTGAAGGGCGTGCCCTCGAAGAGCAGTGGCTCGAGATTGGCGCGGGATGCGTAAATAGCGGCCGAAAACCCAGCCGGTCCACTGCCGATGATGACTACTTTCTCCGGCACGATGTGCTCCTCATCTTGGTTTATTCGCAAGTATCTCGCGGCGCGATTCAACTGAATCGAAGCCTGCATTCTTCCAGTTGAAACGGCCATTATAGGCTTGGCCCCGCCCCGCACCAGCACTCGCTAGAGGAAACAAGGAATGCGCGGTGATCTGTGGACCGCCGTCGCCCGCACATGATCGGTTGGACCGCATCGGCGGTGTCAACGGAGTGCTACTGTGCGATGGCCGAAATATCCGTGCCAAAAGGAATCGTCTTCGTTCTGGTGTCACGGGGAGCATTCGCGAGAAGGCGCCCCGGAGAAGAATGCCCAGCCAGAAAGAAGGAAGAACGCCGCAGTCATTCCAGCCGCAGTAATTCCCCGTCCACAACGTCTATGGTGCGTGCCTGGGTGATGATTGCGGTTTGCATTGGTATCATGGCAGACTGCTGCGGCCGCGCATTCTTCAGCCGCTGATGATTGCTGGACAATTCCGAGAGAAACCAGGACACGACGATGAGTACGTTGTTGATTGCAGTTGGGTCTTTCTTTGGCTTCATTGTCGCCTACCACACCTACGGCAAGTGGTTGTCAAAGCGGATTTTCGACCTCGATGAAAAGGCCCTTACGCCCGCCCATGAGCTGAGGGACGACGTCGACTATATCCCCACTAAACGCGAAGTGATATTTGGGCATCACTTTACGAGTATCGCCGGGACGGGGCCCATCGTCGGTCCCGCGATTGCCGTTTTTTGGGGGTGGTTGCCCGCTTTGCTTTGGGTTGTTCTGGGATCGATCTTCATCGGCGCCGTCCACGATTTTGGAGCCCTGGTTGTCTCGTTGAGAAACCGAGGGCAAACGGTTGGCGAGGTGGCGGGTCGACTTATTTCCCCTCGAGCTCGCCTCCTTTTTCTGATTGTCTTGTCGGTGGCGCTAACGATCGTACTAGCCATTTTTGGTCTCGTGATCGCAGTCATTTTCGCCAACTACCCCGAGTCGGTGCTCTCGGTTTGGGTCGAGATCCCGCTTGCCGTCGCGGTGGGATATTGGGTCTATCGGCGAGGAGGAGGATTGCTGGCGCCATCGGTGATCGCCTTGGCTGTGATGTACGGAGCGATTTGGCTGGGAGTCAATTACCTGCCTATTGATCTTGGTCAACTGTTGGGACTGGATCTAGTTTCGGAAAACGTCGTCAACGTCGTCGTGCTCTGGACGGTGGCGTTAATGATCTACTGCTTCATCGCCTCGGTGCTTCCGGTTTGGGTTTTGCTGCAACCGCGAGACTATATCAACAGCCATCAACTGATCCTGGCACTTGGATTGCTGGTTCTTGGGCTGGGGTTCGCGAGTATTAGCGGCCGAGCTGATGTCGTCGAGGCGGCGCCCGCGATCGCTACGGCGCCGGCAGACGCGCCGCCCATCTGGCCGTTCCTGTTCATCACGATTGCCTGCGGCGCCATCAGCGGATTTCACTGCCTCGTCAGCTCTGGCACGACGAGCAAGCAGATCGCCAAAGAAACGGACGCGCAATACGTGGGCTACGGCGCCATGCTGTTGGAAGGCGCTCTGGCGGTGATCGTTATTCTCGCCTGTTGCGCCGGCGTGGGGATGGGTCTGGTTGAACGCAAAGTTGATGGAGTCTGGAGCTACCACTACGACGCGGTGCAAGACGCGAAGGGCGACCCGGTCAGTGGACGAGAGGCTTGGCGACACCACTACGATGCAAGCCAAGTGGATGGCTGGGAGAAACACACGCTGGTCAAGAAAGTGAGGGCTTTTATTGAAGGAGGGGGGAACTTCATTTCGAGCCTCGGCATCCCCCTGCCGCTAGCCATCGGCATCGTCGCCGTACTTGTCGCTAGTTTCGCCGCCACCACGCTCGACACCGCCACTCGGCTTCAGCGTTACGTGTTGCAAGAGCTCGGCGGATCGCTAGGATTGACGCCTTTGAAGAACAAATATGTCGCCACTGCAACCGCGGTCAGCATCGGCGCGGCGGTGGCCATATTTGTGGGTGAAACGCCAGGCAAGGGCGGCATGATTCTCTGGCCGTTGTTTGGCGCCACAAACCAACTGCTCGCCGGACTTGCCTTCATGGTGACAGTGTTCTATCTGTGGCGTCGCAGCAAGCCGATCTTCTTCGCCTGCATCCCCATGGTCCTCATGCTGCTGATGCCCGCATGGGCGATGATCTATAAGCTCTGGTTTGATTGGATTCCAGGGGGAAAAATCATACTCATCTGCTTTGGCCTCTTCATCCTTGGCCTGCAAGTCTGGATGATGATTGAGGGCCTCTTGATTTGGCCCAGGTCAAAGGGTGTGTTGGAGGAGAGCTTGCCGCCACTGTCCAAGAGTGAAACCGCCAAGACCGGCGGTCGCTGCTGTTGAAAAGCGCCGCAACAATATTCAACCAAGACTGCTGGGGCTCGCGCTCAACCATTGACCTGCGACGACTGAATCTCGACTGCTTTGCGCCCTTTCCAGGCACCCGGTGAAGCCGTGAATTTGTCCATGCCTTCGACAGCCACTTCGAGCGGCGTCTTGACATCGTGGTCGGTCGTAATGATGTCGCCGACCCGCAGTTCCACCAAGTCGCCAGTGCTTATCTTGGTCCGCGCCAGCGTCACTATCAGTTCGACCTCCGCCTCATTCAGCCGTTCGGCAATCATGGCTCGCGTCGCGTCGCTGGAAGCAACCCGTCGATAGCTCGACCAGGAATTAGACGCTAGCGTGTTGCCGATGCGTTCGATGGAATTGAAGGGAATACAGAGGTTGAGCATTCCGCGAGTTTCGCCCAGCGTCAGCTCAAAACTGATCAATACGACGACTTCGTTGGGAGGAACGATTTGCACCAAGTGCGGGTTGTTCTCGACCCGCTCGATGCCCAGGTCAAGTTCCACCACAATCTCCCAGGCCGCCTTGAGTTCTTCCAGGAACTTGTCCGTCACTCGAGAGACAAGGCGCAACTCGATTTCAGTCAACGGTCGGCGGGCTGCTTGCTGCGGCTCCTTGCCGCCGCCCAATAATCGATCCACGATTGGAAACAGCACGGACGGATGAATGTCCAAGATCAGGTAGCCTTCAAGCGGATCCGCGCGAACCAGGTTGAAGCAAGTTGGCGTGTCCAAGCTGAATACAAATTCACTGTAGGTCAATTGATCGACGCTTGTCAGCTTCACGTCCACGATGGTCCGCAGCATGGCGGACAACGACGCGCCAAAGTTGCGGCCGAATCCTTCGTGAAGCGACTGCAACGCTCGCATCTGCTCTTTGCCGACGCGCTCGGGCCGCTTGAAGTCGTATGGGTTGACCTTCTCGCGGCTCCTCGAGACAGGCCGACGACTGGCGGAAACCGCCGTCGCGGGGTTCGACGGAGTGGGCGTTTCATCCGACAGCGTCGTAAGCAGGTTCTCAACCTCATTCTTGGACAAAACGTCGTCGGCCATCGAGTTCACTCCTTTGTTTGCCTAACTGATCGTCGGCTCGCCCTGGGAAGCAAGCGCTGCCTCGGATTTTCGCCAGCCTCTTGCGGACTCGCGATCCTTCGTTCCTCGTTACTGCCGCACATGACCTTCGCCCTGAACGATGTACTTGTAGCTGGTCAGCTCCTTCAAACCGCACGGCCCGCGAGCGTGGAACCGATCTGTGCTGATACCGATTTCCGCCCCCAAGCCAAACTCTCCGCCATCGTTGAATCTCGTGCTCGCGTTCACCATGACCGCAGAACTGTCGACGGCGGCAGTGAACTTGCGTGAGGCGGCCAAGTCGGTCGTCACAATCGCGTCGGTGTGATGCGATCCGTAGCGGTTGATGTGCTCGATCGCAGCGTCAAGGTCATCGACGACCTTGATCGAGATAATCGCCGCCAAGTACTCGGCCGCAAAATCATCTTCGCTGGCTAGAGACGCGGCGCTGACCAAATCGCATGTCCGCTTGCAACCTCGCAACTCCACGCCTCGGTCCAACAACGCCTCAGACAGGCGTGGGAGCATGGCCTCGGCAACAGCCGAGTGAACAAGCAATGATTCGCACGCGTTGCAGACGCCGAGCCTATGGCACTTGGAATTGACGACGACGTCAACCGCCAACGCCTGGTCCACGCGCTGATCGACGTAAACATGACAATTGCCCGCAAAATGTTTGATCACAGGCATCGTCGCGTCTCGAGATACGCGACGAATCAATCCCTCGCCGCCGCGAGGAATGGCGACATCGATCAGATCGTTGAGGCCAAGGAAATGCCCAACCGCGTCACGGTCGCTGGTGTTCACGAATTGGATGGCTTCCGCAGGAATGCTCGAATCGGCCGCCGCCCGGTGGAGGCAGTCGACCAATGCGCGGCTGGAGTGGGCCGCCTCTTTTCCGCCTCGCAGAATCACGGCATTGCCGCTTTTCAGGCATATCGCGGCGGCGTCCACCGTCACGTTGGGCCGCGACTCGTAAATAAAGAAGACCACGCCCAGCGGCACGCGGACCTTGCTGATCTCCAAACCGTTGGGCCGCCGCGTGAATTCGATCAGGTCGCCGATGGGGTCCGGCAGAGCCGCGACCTCGTCCAGACCCGAAGCGATCGACTCGACCCGCTCAGGCGTCAGGCGAAGTCGATCCACCTGTGCATCGCTCAAACCAAAACCGGGAGCCGCCGCGATGTCCCGTTCGTTCGCCTCGAGGATCATCGATTGGGCGGAGCGGATCTCGTCTGCCGCCGTTTTCAGCCACGCATTCTTGTCGGCGCAGCTGGCCAAAGACAAACTTGCCGAGGCCGTCTTCGCGCCGCGGGCCATTTGCTGGCAATATGATTTCAGTTCTTGATTGTCGACCGTGGCCATGGTGGCTCCGAGTAAGCGCTAAAGCGTGGGAAGTATCTTGAAAACCGCAGGTTGCGTCAATGTCGGCTGCCGATTCAGAACCGACAATCAGACGCTTTATCATCGGTATCCCCAAGCTGTGCAAGCGTTGATCGCTAGCATGGCCGACGTTCCTGCTTCCGTGGTTCTTATTGGACTCCGTTGTTCTTTTTGGACATTGCGTGGAGCTTTGAGTGAATCGATTGTCCCGTGCGCCGACCGGCGACCGCAGCGTAGGCCGAGGCCGCGGCGATTGCTGCGGCCAAAGCGGCCAATTTCCAAGGGCTTTCGGATTCGGCCAGCGGCTGCCACCAGATGAGCGCCGTTAAGCTACCGCCGAGAACGACAAAAACAATGATCCCAATGTGGCTGAGCGACGAGTTGCTCCAGCGACTCGCGAGCCCAATGACGACGCCGCCAAACGCCCCGACGACCACTCCGGCGACGCCGCCCACGATGCCTGCGAGCATGAAGTAGAGCGTAAGCCGGAGCAGCAGTCCTTCCGCCGGACCAAACCAGCCGGGCTGCCGAGTGGTCGCGTAGAAGATCGTAGCGACAACCGCCAGGGAAACGCCAGCCAACACGCCCGAAGTCGCGCCGTGGACCGGACCAAAAAGAAGCCCCCACGCCGTTCCAGTGACCGCCGTGACGCTGCGTTGCGATGCAGAATGGGGGCTCGCGTAAGGGTTCGCGGAGAGGTTGTCTCGACGCTCGCGTTGTTCGGGCGACGTTGGCTCCGGCCCGTTGTTTGGCCCTTCGATCAAGGGAGCATGGCCTCCTTGCCATCGACACCACCGCAGGCGGCGAAGAGTGTCAAGGCTTGATGGTGGGCCAAGACATCATGAACGCGAAGAACCTGCACACCTTGCCGAGCAAGGGCCAGCGAGGCGCCGACACTGGCAAAGGCGCGATCGCACTGTGTCTCGCCGATCAACTTGGCGAGAAAGCCCTTGCGCGAGTGGCCAACCAGCAGGGGCTGACCGAGATCGTGGAAACGGCCACATCCGGCCGCCAAGGTCAAGTTGTGTTGATGCGTCTTGCCAAAGCCTATCCCCGGATCGAGACAGATTCGAGCGCGATCGACCCCTGACGACACGAGCGAATTAGTTCGGTCTTGGAGGTAGGCGAAGACTTCCTCGACCACATCGCCGTACATTGGGTTGTCTTGCATCGTCTGCGGGTCGCCCTGCATGTGCATGGCGCAGACTCCCGCCCCACTGGCAACCGCAACATCGATCATTCGAGGGTCGCCTTGCAGGCCGGTTACGTCGTTGATGATTTCGGCTCCGCACGCCAAGGCCGCCTCGGCGACCGGCGCCTTTGACGTATCGATGGAAACAGGTCGAGTCGTTTGCTCAACCAAGCCTCTCACAACTTGCTCAGTTCGAGCAAGCTCTTCAGACAGGGACACTGGCTCGGAATAGGGCCGAGTGCTCTCTCCGCCCACATCGAGAATGTCGGCCCCCTGCTCCGCCAACATCAAGCCGTGTTCGATCGCCCGCAGCGGATCGAGGAACTTTCCACCGTCGGAAAAGCTGTCTGGCGTGACGTTGACGATACCCATCAGCATTGGCCGGTCTGCAAACGAAAGCGTCTGGGTGCGCAACCGCCAATTGGCAGCGCGACAGGCAAACCGCTCGGACAAAGATGGCTGGGGCTGCACGATTCTCTCAACTGGACAATGAAAGGGACCCACGCTCAGGCGCGTTCACACGTGGAGAGGAATTGGGCCCTCAGCCGCGCGCGTTTCATATTCAGTCTAGGCGTTGACGATGGGCGAGCCTAGAGCGGCGTGAATTCCATGAGAGAGACGATTTGCTGGGCGGTCTGGCGAATATTCTGTTGGCGGGCCGTGGTCATCGACTGCCCCGCCTCCGGAATGAAATGCGAGGACGTGGCGGAGGTCACCGCGGCGGACTCGATCGGCAAAGCGACGTGTTGCATCAAGATGTTGCCGCTACTGTCTTGCCAACGCACCTCAACATAGAGTTCCACATCCAAGTCGCGAAGATCGTCGTTCTCAGTCTCCGCCAAACCGCTCTTGGAAATCGATAGCACCCGACCACTCAGCACCGTATCGGCGTTGGCCGCCGACACGACTTTGTATGGCGTGCGGACTTCTACTTCCTTGACGACGGCTTCCGTCAACCACTCGGCGACATTCCGCCGCAGCGCGTCGGAATGGAACATAGGAACGTGCACAGTGCGAATGTCAGGGCGAAACAGAGTTCGCGTGCCGATCTGATATCCCGCGCAGCCTTGGCTGGCGAGGCAGATCCCAGCTACGAGCAAACTAACCGTTGCGCCGACGAGGCAGCGGGCTCGCGGGGATGCGGCCGAGCGTCTGAAGACTTCGCGGAGAAGCAAGATCATCGAGTTGGCTACCTCATTAACGGCGAAGCGCATCGAGCGGAGTCGTCGTCATCAGGGGTTTGTCATCGCTTGAGGGGAAGGCGTCGACGATCCAGCCGAACCGAGTTTCCGGCGTAGCTGGTAAGTTGGCAATCTGGCTGATGCGGGTCTGGGCGTGCGCGGCGTACGGCGTGTCCGCGTATTCCTCAGCGACTTCGGCGTAGAATAATCGGGCTGCACGGTACTCGCTTCGCCGATCTCGGTACTGTGCGCGAGCCCATTTGCGTTCGGCGTTGGAAAGCCGAATCGTGGCGTACGAGCGGGCTAACAAGTCGCGATGCTTGGCGGCGTCATTGGGGAATTGTTTGCGAATCTGTTCGATCAACTTGGCCGCCTCATCCAACGGCGTGCCAGAATAGTCGGGCCCCAGGTAACTTTGCAGCTTGGCTTGCATGCCCAACAAATGGGCCGAGAACTGATGCTCGCTGCTAGGGAACGACTTGCGCAGGTCTGTGTAGTATCCATCAGCCTTAATAAAGTCTCCGTTACGAAACGCCGCGTTTGCGGCGGCGAGCGTAGCGTCGTCGGCCAACTTGCCTCTCGGATCGTCCAAACGAATTCGATCCAGGATGCGCGCAGCATTGCCTGGCGTATCTCGGAGCGGTCGCTCTTTGTCGGAGAAGTTGAAGGACAGGACCGATTCGGGATCCTGCTCGTCCAAGGCAAACCAATACATCGCAATGGAGAAACGCCTCGCTTCGACAGCATCCAGGTACTTTGAATTCGGAAACTGCTTTAGCAACAGCTCAAACTGTTGGTTCGCGGCCGGGTACTCGTCCGCGAAATAGTGGGCTTGGCCAGACCAAAACAAAGCGTCCTGTTGCATCTCCGACTCGGGCCAACGCGCAGCGGCCTTGGTGTACAACGCGGCAGCCTGGGCGAACTGAGCTTGCCGTTCCGAGTCGCTCCGCGCTGCGGCTTGGGCGTAAAGTTGTTTGGCTTCGGCAAAATGCTGTTGGGCGAGTTGGGGATCAGGGCCGCGCCCGGCGGCTACCAAAACCTGTTGAGCGATGTTGTCGGGAGAAAGCGACTCCAGGGAAACCCCATTGTCGGCGATCTCCTCGTATTGTTCGGCGCCCTCGTAGGAAACGGGCCGATAAGCGCCCGTTTCCATGTGTTGACGGGTCCGCTCATATGCGGACAGCGATCGATCGCTTTGCTGTAACGAATTACTGCCGCACGCCAGAAGCGTACAACACAAGGCCCATTTGATTCCGTTCAGCTGCCTATGCATTAGGACATCCTTGCCCATTGTTCTGGCCGATTGTTCGAGTCGTTCTATTGGCTTACGTAGTTATGCATACGTGGGCGACGCCCCATCAGGTTCGCCAAGTAATGGCCCATCAGGCCTCGTATTTCCCCCCGCAGACGCCGCGGGAGCTCGCTCTCGGTCGAGTTTTCCGGTTGGGCGAACTCTCTGAGCACCTCAATTGTTGCCCGCGAAACACTAATCACATTTTTCTGACCCCGACGGCAACCTGAACACAGGACGCCCCCGCCAAGTGGGGCAAACGAGACCCGCTGTCTTAACTCCTCCTCGCAACCACAATGCACACAAATACTTAGCGACGGCATATGCCCCAGACTGCGGAGCGTGCAAAGCTCGAAACGAAGCACGACATCACGCCACGCCGCTTCCGCCTCCAACATCCTCAACGACCGATTTGCTTCATCAAACAACTCCGGATAAGGATCGCCCGCGTCCGTCAATTCGCGAAGCAACTCAGCGATATAGTAGCCGGCGTAAAGATAGGACAAGCCCCGGGAGGAACCGCGAAACCTGCGATCTAACTTCGCTTCCGTCAACAAGTCGAGTGTTTCGGATGATTTGTGGAGGAACACTATGCGACAAACGGCGAGGAGGTCAATAGCACCCTCGAACGGCCCCTTGGGGCGTCTCGCCCCTTTGGCTAGACCAACAACCTTGCCAAAGTCGCGAGTGAAGCAGGTCACCACACAGCTGGTTTCACTGAAATCGATCACTCGAACCACGATCGCGGACGATTTTTCGCTGGACATCGGTGTTGAGCCGGTTGCAGGATTGGCGTAGGGGTCAGAGTCAGGACTGGAATTATACCGCAACTCGAATGGGGGAACTCTGAACCCCGTCGCGGCGGCCGATGACTTGTTGGCCGATGACTTGTTGGCCGATCGCAGGCGTCCTGGCGGCTAGGCCGACTCACGTCGCGAGGAAATGTGTTTTACTTTGACCTTGATCACGCGCCGACGATCCGATTCGATCACCGTCAGCTCATAACCGTTCTCGGAAATCCTCTCGCCTGAATCGGGAATGTAGCCCAGCTTGGCGATCACGAATCCACCCAGCGTGTCGTACACATCGGATTCGGGAATCACGATGCCCAATCGATCGTTGACATCTTCGATTTGAGCCTGGGCCGCGACGAGTGTCGTGTGGCTGTCAATCACCTCAAACTCCTGCGGCGCCTGCTCCGCGTCCGACTCATCCTGTATCTCCCCGACGATCTCTTCCAGGACGTCTTCGATCGTCACGACGCCAGCCATTCCGCCATATTCGTCGACCACAATCGCAAGGTGCATTCGAGTTCCCAAGAATTCTTGAAGCAGGTCGTCCACAGGTATTGAATCCGGAACAAACCAGGGCTTCCGAGAGATCTCTGCGAGCGTGCGCCGTTTTTCCGTCTCCTTGGCCAGTTCGGGCAAGAGGTCCTTGACGTAGAGGACGCCGACGATGTCGTCCAGCGAATCGCGAAAGACAGGCACTCGAGTCCGCTTAGCCAAAGTGACATGGTCCAGCAACTGGGCCCAATCGACGCCGCTGGCAATTGCGTCCACCTTGTTGCGCGGAGTCATGATATTTTCCGCCGTGCGATCGCCGAGGTCCATCACACCCTCGATCATTTCCCGCGCATCTTCTTCCATGAATCCCTCGCGCATGCCTGACGTTACGATCGCGCGGATCTCATCCTCAAAGGCCTCTTCTCCCTCCTCCACGGTCGGCTGAGGGCGCCCTGAGGCCCGTCGCAACAGGGCGTCAATCAAGGAGACGCCAAGCGTAAGCGGGAAAGCGGCGACGGCGACGCGGCGCCACAATGGCCAGGTGTGCGTCAAGAGCGGAGCGGAATACAGCTTTACCAGGGCGAGTGGAATCCAGTGCAAAAGCAACAGCATGGCTAGGGTGCCCAAACCCACAAACAACACGTAGGGTCCAAGTTCGATCGCCTCGCCGCCGCGCGGCATCTGAAGAAAGTAAAGGGCGCCGCTCGAGATAGACACGACAACGGACAAGCTGCGAACGCTGTCAACGGCGAGAGCCACTTGGTCGTGGGTCGCCATGATCGCAGCGAACCTCTCTCCCAACCGTCGTCGACGGCAATAGATACCAAGCTCGCGTCTCGAGAAATCAACGAGAATCCTACCGCCGGTTGCCATCAACATGGCGGATAGGAGGCCGATCGACGTCGTCAGGAGAAGCAAGTTGGCCGTCATTCACCAAGTCCTTGGGCGGTTTCACAATTCGTGTCGGAGCGAAAATCGTCCCCATCGCGGCCAGGAGGCGTCGGCCGTCCCAGGGCGGAAAAATATTCGAGTTCCTTGCGGCGCATTGCCTGCCGATCGGGTTCGGATTGGTCATCGAATCCAACCAGGTGCAGCAAGCCGTGCACGACATAAAGGAGCAGTTCATCGCGCTCAGCCCAACCCCATTTTGCAGCTTCGCGGACCGCGTAGTCAAGGCTGGCAATGACTTCACCCTCCAATCGGGATCCGGAATGCTCGAACAAGAAACTGAGCACGTCGGTCGGATAGTCGTGGTTCAGGTGTTTGCGATTCAGATCGTGCATTGTGGGGTCGTCAACGACGGCGATGCTCAGCGCACCAGTGCGAATTCCGAAGTCCTTGAGAATACGCAATGCAGCCTCCTCAAGAGGCCGCAAATCCACCGTCTTCGACTGTCGATTGACCGCGTCAATTTCAACTTGGAAACCGTCTTGGGTGTCATTCATGAAAAACACGCGCCTTGGCAACGCCAGCGACGTTTAACAGCGCCGCAGAAGGGAAACGCGAACGACAGCATCCCGCCGCTCAGGCGGTCTGCTGATCCGGATACTTCACTCTTCCATGGTACACGGCGATCAGCGACTTGACCAAGCTGTCTTCGATCTGGTCGAGTTCCTGCAGCGTGAGGCCACACTCATCGAACTGTCCATCAGCCAGCCGTTTCTTCGCCAACTCGCGGACTAGGCCCTCAATTCTCGCGGGAGCGGGATCAACGAGCGTCCGTGAGGCGCTCTCCGACGCGTCAGCCAGCATCAGCACTCCGGCTTCGCGAGTCTGGGGTTTCGGGCCCGGATAGCGGAACGCGGTTTCGTCGATCTCCTCGCCGCCCTCCTTCTCGGATTGGCGAGTAGCCTGCTGGTAGAAATACTCGACCAGCGTCGTCCCATGATGTTGTTCGATGAAATCGATGAATGGCTGAGGCAGGTGGTGTTGCCGGGCGAGGTCGGCGCCATCTTTGACATGGGCGATGATTACCAAAGTACTCATCGCAGGCGCAAGCGTGTCGTGACGATTGCCTTCCTGACCTTGGTTCTCAACGAAGTAAGTTGGCTTGAGCATTTTCCCGATGTCGTGAAAGTAGGCGCCGACGCGGACGAGCAGCGAATCTGCGCCTATCGACTCGGCAGCCGCCTCGGCCAGCGAAGCGACATTGATCGAGTGGTTGTAGGTGCCGGGTGCTCGCTGGGCCAACTCTTGCAGCAGAGGGTGGGACGCGTCGCCCAGTTCAAGCAAGCTGAGATCTGTTTGTACGTCGAACAGTTTCTCCACAAACGGCAACAACCCTGTCATCAGAATTCCAGACAACAAAGTGCAGAAACCGAACCAGCCCGCACCAGCGATCAAGGCGACAACAAAGGACGCATTGGGCCAGTCGCCAATGATTGCAGGCAGCGTGAAACTCGACATGTTGGACAAGCCAAACGCCTGCCCCACCATCGTTCCAACTCCAACGGTTGACGCCATCGTCACCAAACCGGCCGTGAACCCGACGTAGATCAGCTTCGTGCGACTGCGGATGCGTCCGATCAGCAAGATGGCCACAGAGACCGACGAGACCAGAATGACGAACTCGGCGAGGCCATGACCCAAGGACAACGCGACGGCTAACGCAGTCGCAGTGGAGATCAACAACGCCAATTCTCGCTCGTGGGCGATAGCAATCGTCATGCCCAAAAGAGTCAAAGGAATGATCTCGGCACGCCACTGATCCGCCGCTGTGAAGGCGCATGCCGCCACCGTACAGACAACAAACAGCAGCAGAGTAGAAAACTGCCTCAAATCGGCGAGCACGTTGGGGGCGTGGTAGTAAAGATACGCGCCGCACAATACGAACATAGCGACATACATGCCGAAAGCCGCCAAGCTCTGCCGGATCATTTGCGACAACGTCGTGCTGGCAAGGATGGC
>CAZWOU010000001.1:98496-100952 GCA_964635375.1 uncultured Pirellulaceae bacterium
AGATGAACATCCTGCATTGACAAGGGCGACCCGCCGTCAGCGAGCCTGTCGCCAACCTGATAATCGATCGTTGCCGGCTCGACGCTTGCTTCGGCTGATTTTCGCGCCGCATTCGACTCGATCGAGTTGATCGTCAACGTAGTCGGCAAGCCTTTCTTTGTGCTCCATAAAGACGCTGCCAGGGCGAGCGATTGAGCCGCGGTCTCGCCAAACCCCGCCTGCTGAAACTCGGAATTCAAGTTCGCGTTCAGCCCGGTGGTCACTGCCGCGATACGGACCTGCTCTCGCTCCAGCCTGCGAGTAAAAGAGGCGTTGCCAACGGGGTGAATGAAGATTGCGGTCTGGCTGCCATCCTCCATCGCATGCTCAAGGTTCTCCAAGAGTCCGTTCTTCTCGTAGTCGGCGAACGCTTTTTCCAACCCAATTTGGAATCGAGCTAGTTCCATGTCGTCGGCCAGCGCCTCGCGGACAAGATCGTACAATTCCTGTGAGGTCGGCGTCTGGTTCTCATCCGGCTGAAACGACTCCCAGAACTTCGCCGGCAGCTCGTCAAACGCCTTGGCTCGAGTGACCTCGAACATGCGTTCGCGAAGCGCTTGTCTCATTTCCACAAGGGGCCTGACATCGTGCTGGTAGACACAGATGGTTTCGGCCCGCTGCTGTCGTCTCTTGGCTTCGGTCTTCTCTTCGTCGGGAACCTGGAATTCAGCCTGAGCAACGATGGCTCGACCTGGAATATGTCCGCTGCGAAAATGAAACGGGGGCGCCCAGGCGGCAGTCACGAACCACATCGCGATAGCGGCCGCCAGGCAGAGTCCAATCCGAGCCAGCGCGGCGGGCTGTCGCAATCGAGCCACCCCTCGAGCATAACGACCAGGGGGCAGTTCAAACGCGGCGACGCGAGCGAACCGCGAGCGGATTGGCGAACCAGACGACATATTTCACCCAGACGGTTTCATCAGTCAAGCAGACGCCAATGCGGCGTCGCCAAGCTACCGCCTCGCCTTTCCATTTCTAGGTCCAGCATCGTCGTAAGCCTTGACGATTTCTTGCACCAATCGGTGTCGTACAATGTCCGCTCGACTCAAACTTACATCAGCGATCCCCTTAATTCTTCGCAAGCGGCGCTGAGCATCCACGAGACCGCTGAGGGAATTAGGAGGAAGGTCGACCTGCGTGACATCGCCAGAAACGACAATCTTGGAATGTTCCCCCATCCGGGTGAGAAACATCTTCATTTGACTGACCGTCGTATTCTGCGCCTCGTCCAGGATGATAAAAGCCTCGTTGAGCGTTCGGCCTCTCATATAAGCTAGCGGAACCACTTCGATCAGGTCCTGCTCCATGAGACGCTTGATCTGGTCAAAGTCCACCATTTCGTTCAGAGCGTCAAGCAAGGGCCGTAGGTAGGGGTTAATCTTGGCCCGCAAATCGCCAGGCAAATAGCCAAGACTCTCTCCCGCCTCGACTGCCGGTCGCACTAAAGCAATCTTGCGAACTTGCTTCTGCTTGAGCGCCTCGACCGCCAGGGCGACGGCCAAGTAGGTCTTTCCGCTACCAGCGGGACCGGTAGCGAAAGTGATGTGATGCTTGCGGATCGCGTCGACGTATCGCTGCTGCCCCGGCGTCCGCGGACGTATCCTCTTAGTAATGTTGATCACGTCAATCGGCGCGTCTAGTTCCGCTGCATCGCCCTGCACGATTCCCAGAAGCTGGCCGACCTCGTCGTCGCGCACAGCGCCGGTTCGCTCGACAACGGTCTTCATCTTCTCCAACGTCTCAATGGCCTGCGCGACCGCTTGCTCGTCGCCAACGACATGGATCTGCCCGTCGCGATGGGTAATCGTGACGCGAAACGCATCGCGGACCCGCTGCAGGTGTTGATCGTGAGCGCCGAAAAGCGGTAGGACGAGAGCTTCCTCACCCATAGGTATTGTGGCTTCGTGCATCTTTGAATCTGGTGTCGCCAGACCCTACTACCAAGAATTTGCCTTGCTTGGCGATATTCGCCGACCGAAGAGGACGTGCAGCCACGCCCAGCCTCGACTAACCTCGCCCCACAACCAAAGATTCTGACGTCCCTACGGCCGTCGGGTCAAGTCACAGAAACTATACCTAATCAATGACAAGGGGAAGCAGTCCCTTGTTCATGCATACGTTGTAAACCGCGTAATACCACGGGATTAGCCGACGGATTAACTCAATATTCCGGTTGAATGGGCGGGTCAGATGGTCGCCCCCTGGCGGTTCAAGTCACTTCCGTCGCCAGCCGTCCGAATTCTGATTTTCAGCCAGGTGAGAAACCACGATTCCCGACATCGTTTCGCCCTGTCCAGCCCCTCCCATCGCCATCGAATCATCGTCGCTGAGTATCGTTTCACATTAGGGCCCGACAAGCCCCAGAACCCAGCACAAGTAGCCGATTGGCGCGGCGAAAATAAGCGAATCCAAAACAT
>CAZWOU010000001.1:100962-129907 GCA_964635375.1 uncultured Pirellulaceae bacterium
GTGACCGGAGTCCTTACAATCCAAATCTCGTTTGAGCAGTGATTCCGCCAAGTCGCCAACCATGCCGGTCACAGCCAAAATGACTCCGTAAACCGCCGCCAACACGAGACCGATTGCTCCGATGGCCGGCGGATCTGAAATCAAGAATGTTGGCGCGATCGCCAGAAACAGGGCGCTCACAATGGCCGACGTCGCCACGCCCCCGACCGCGCCGGCCAGCGTCTTACCGGGGCTCAGTTTCGGGGCCAGTTTGGTTTTGCCGAACATCCGGCCGAATGTGTAGGCGCCGACGTCCGACATCTTGACGACGACCACCACGGACAGCAACGCGCACATTCCCCATTCGGCGTCTCGAAAGAGCCTCAGCCAAACAAAGAACGACAGCGGCAACGCCACATAGACACTCGGCATCAGAGTCAAAGCGACGAATGATAACGGCCGCGACGAATGCTCGCCGTATCTTCGCATGGCGAATACAAAAGCGACCATCACAGCAACCGTTTGAGCCCCCAACGGCCAACCCAGTTTTCCCAAAGGGCAATCGAGCGGATAGGGACTCCCGAACAGCGGGTAATAAACGGCAATTCCGCAAGACAACCAAACCAACAGAGCGCCAATCATGCCCGCCGCGTAAGAAATCTCATATCGGCCCTTGTCCATCATCGTGCAAAGCTCATGCGCGCCCATCGCCAGCAACAATACTGAGAACGGGAACAGCAACGCACCGGGGGCGTGCCGCATCCAAAAGTAATCGGCGACGAAGATGGCCGCGAGCGGCGTAAGGATCAAGGCGGCGCCGATCAGTCGAAATCTAAGCAAGGTTCGGCTCCCCCGTCGTTCAATCCGCCATACCTGCGGTCCCGAGCGGAATAGTCGCGAATCGCCTGATGCAAGTTGGCTTCGCAGAACTCAGGCCAACAGACATCCGTCACCCACAACTCGGCATAACTGATCTGCCAAAGTAGGAAGTTGCTGATCCTCATTTCGCCCGCGGTTCGCACCAGCAAATCGGGATCTGGCATGTGTTTCGTATACAAATGATCCGCGATCGTGTTCTCGTCAATCTGTTCCAGACCTATCTCACCGCGAGCGACCTCGCCGGCGATGCGCTGAACTGCATCCACCATTTCTGAACGCCCGCCGTAGTTGATCGCCAGGCAGAGTTGAGTTCCTTTGTTGCTCTGGCTCAACTCGATGGTCTTATCCATTTCCTTGAGCACTCGATCCGGAATACCGTCGCGACGCCCGATGATGCAGACGGCGATTCCCTGCTCCATGATCGTGGTCCGTTCCTCGATCATATACTGTTCGAGCAGATGCATGAGAAAGTCGAGCTCGTGCTGCGGCCGCTTCCAGTTCTCACTGGAGAGGCAGTAAAGCGTTAGCTGCTCGATGTGAAGCCTCGCACACTCCTCGACAGTGCGCCTGACGCTGGCGACCCCGTGTCGATGCCCCTCGATTCGGGGAAGTCCCCGACGTTGCGCCCAACGCCCATTGCCATCCATGATGATGGCGATGTGCCGTGGTCGGCGCTCAGGCGGTACGTCGAAGCGTTCGCTCACCAAGTCATCTCGCGAAAAGGGATCCGTTCGATCGGGGCCTGCACGATTTGTCTTACGGGGTCGCGATCGATGCCTCAACGAACATAGTCTGGGCCCGGTCCGGACCAACCGATACGACCTCAACTGGTCGCTCTACCAACTGACTCACGCGATCCAAATAGGCGCGCGCGCCGGAAGGCAAGTCTTCGATACGCCTCACCTCAGTGACGTCGGTTTCCCAACCTGGGATGGTCTCATAAATTGGCACGGCGCGGCGCAAGTCGTCAGCGTTGCTGGGAAACTGGTTCGTCCGTTCGCCATCCAGTTCATAGGCGACGCAGATCTTGACTTCGGATAACTGACTCAACACATCCATCATCATCATCGATAGCGCATCGACGCCGCTCAACCTAGCAGTATAGCGAACAGCGACCGCGTCAAACCAACCGCACCGTCGAGGCCGCCCGGTTGTGGTGCCGTACTCGTTGCCCAGGTCTCGTATGCGGTCACCCATTTCGTCGTCCAACTCGGTCGGAAATGGTCCTCCGCCGACACGTGTTGAATAGGCCTTCACAACGCCGAGCACCTTGGAGATCCACTTCGGCGGCACGCCCGATCCGGCGCACACGCCAACACCCGAACTGTTGCTGCTGGTGACGAACGGGAAAGTGCCGTGGTCGATATCGAGTAAAGCGCCCTGAGCGCCCTCGTAGAGAATCTTGGCGTCGCGTTCAACGGCATCGAGTAGTCGCGGCGTCGTGTCCACCACGTGTCGTTCCAACTGCATCGCGTAACCTCGAAACTCGTCGCAGACCGCCTCGGCGTCAAGCTCCACTGGATCGTCGCAGATTCCGCGAAGGAACTTCTTCTTCGCCTCCACGATCTCCCGCACTCGTTCCGCAAAACTGTCTCGATACATGTCACCGAGCCGAATGGCGAAATGCCTGCCGACTTTGTCCCGATAACATGGACCAATGCCACGCAGCGTGGTGCCAATACTTTCGCCGCCGACGGTCGCTTTGTTCTGAGCTTGATCTTCGGCCAAGTGCCACGGCATGACCACATGCACGCGATCGCTGATCAACAGGTTCTCGGCAACCTTGACGCCCCGCGACGTTAGAGACTCAATCTCTCGGAGAATCGTCGGTGGGTTGAGCACAACCCCTGGGGTGACGTAATTGACGACCTCCGGGTTCAAAATCCCCGAGGGGATATGATGCAGTTTGTAGACGTCGTCCCCGACAACCACCGTGTGGCCGGCGTTCGCACCGCCCTGGTACCGCACTACCATCTCGAATTGCGATGTCAGCAGATCGACGAGCTTTCCCTTCGCTTCATCTCCCCACTGGAGGCCAATTACGCATGTTCCCGGCACAACTCATCCCTTTCGCATTCTTCCACAACGGCCAAACCCGTCAGTTTACGACTAGCCCGCGAAGGAGGTCAAGGAGCGGAACGAGGGATGCCGGGCGAAAAACGCCCGCCCGCATGCCAAATACTGAAAAGGGCAAGATTTCCGACATCGAAGAATAATCCCGCTCTGCGAAACACCCAGCCACGGAGACGAGAAAGAAAGTCGCTAACCGAGCGGAAACTGGCGGCAATATTCGTACATCACCATCACCGCGGCCGTGGCGACGTTGAAACTGTAGGGGAGGCCGTAGACAGGAATCTCGGCAACACGGTCCATGGACGCCAACAGGGGGTCGTCGAGTCCTTCGCGTTCGCTGCCCAGAACAATCGCCGTCCGTCGATGGAATTCAAATTCGAACAAGCACTCGGACTCGCTGGCTTGCTCCAAACCGACCAGCTGAAACCCGTCTTGCCTGAGTCGATCGATAACAGGCGGTAGACTTCGGCGAACTTCGATTTCCACTTGCTCAGCGCCGTCGCGGGCAATCCTCGAGTCGACCTTTGGGTTGCCGCAAGCAATCACACGCTTCAAACCGAAGCAGCTTGCAGCGCGGACAATTCGCGAAAGATTGACGCTACTGCGCAGCGGCGGACAAACCAACAGCAGTTCGCGAGGGCGCTGGAGCGTCTTGGGCTGTTTGTGGCGTTGATGTTGAAAGGGCATCGATCCACCGAGATTAAGTCGCGACCAGTCGCGCCGTGGCAGTTGACCAAGGTAAGCGGGGCCGCCTTGAATTGCAATCGATGCGAAGACGATTCCACGGTCCGAAGGCCGCCTCAACCTCGCTATACGCAAGATGAGCTCGGCTTGCTTTCGCCCAGACGTTGCCAGCCCTGGCTTAACAGAGCAACGAACGTAGGTCCTCCAGCGACCGCGTATTGACAACGTCGCACTTCTCCAAGCCGCCGCGGCGAGCTTGCAAGATGCCGAATCGCATGTTGGCCAGCCCGTCGATACTGTGGGCGTCCGTGTTGATCACGACCGGTATCCCCAGAGACTTGGCGGCGGCCAGATGTTGGTCGTGCAGATCGAGCCGTTGCGGGCTGGCGTTCAACTCAAGAATCTTGCCGTGCGTTTTCGCTGATTGCATCACCGCTTCCATGTCCAATGCATATGGCTCCCGTTGATTGAGCAAGCGACCTGTGGGGTGGGCAATCGCCGAGACGTAGGGGTTCTCAATCGCGCCGAGTATTCGCTCGGTGATTTGCTCGCGAGGCTGCCGTTGGCCGTAGTGAACGCTCGCTAGAACCCAGTCGGCTTGGGCCAAGACGTCATCGGGCAAGTCCATCCCGCCCGCTTCAAGGATGTCGCATTCAATTCCTTTGAGCACCAGAAAACCGTCGTCCAAGGTGGCGTTGAAGGCCTCGATTTCGGCCCACTGGGCTAGCAGACGTTCCGGGTTGAGCCCTCGAGCCATAGCGACTCGCTGTGAGTGATCCGTGATCGCGATGTAGGACAGCCCCAGATCTCGAGCCGCCTTGACCATTTGAGCCATGTCGTGGCGTCCATCGCTGGCAGTGGTGTGCATGTGCAAGTCGCCGCGAATATCGGAGAGCTCGATCAAGTCGGGTAACGCGTCGGATTCCGCCCATTCGATTTCGCGCCTGCCCTCGCGAAGTTCGGGTGCAATGATCGGCAGTCCCAGCGAGCCGTAAACGCCCGCTTCCGTCGCTCCGGCCAGCTGGTCTTCCTTCTCGCCATCGACCTGAAAAACACCCCACTCGTTGACCTTCAAACCACGAGCTTTGGCCATCGCGCGAATGGCGACGTTATGTTCCTTTGACCCCGTAAAATACTGCAGCGCAGCGCCAAACGATGCTTCGGGCACGACGCGCAGGTCGATCTGCAGGCCAGTGTCGAGTCGAACCGACATCTTCGTGTCGCCGCGAACAAGCACATCGGTCACACCCGAGAAATCGCCAAGTCGATTCATCACGTCGTTGTGGTCCCCGGAAACCACAAGCACGTCAAGGTCGCCCACCGTGTCGCGACGCCGACGGTAACTGCCCGCCAACTCCAACTGTTTGATGCTGGGGCAGGCCCTCAAGTGTTCGCTCAACGCCTGGGCAATCTCATCCGCCGCCTCCCAGTAGATCCGCCGATTGGCCGCCTCGGCGATGGCGAGTCCCTTGAGAATGATCTCTTCCGTCTTCAAGCCGAATCCCTTGAGTTCGCGCACGCGACCTTCGTCACAAGCCGCCTTGAGTTGATCAAGATCGACGATGTTGAGTTCTTTGTAGAGCGCGGCAACCTTCTTCGGTCCCAAGTTCGGTATCCTCAGCAAAGCCAAGACCGACTTGGGCGTCTTCTCAAGCAATTCGTTCAGTTGCGGCAGTTCACCCGTTTGGACGAGGGTGACGCACTTCTCCGCAACGGCCTTTCCCACACCGTCGATTTCCATCAGCCGTGCGGTACCCTCGCTGACAAGATCAGCAATCGATTCGGTCATGTCTTGAATCGCGCGCGCCCCGTTGCGGTAAGCTCGCACACGAAAGGCATTCGCCCCGGTCACCTCAAGCAGATCGGCAATCAGGTCCAAAGTTCCGGCGATCTGTCCGTTCGTCATCCGCTCGTTCCCAAGAAGAAATGGACATCCGCCGGGCATTTAGTGAATCTCAACGATGTCTTTGTCATGGACGATGTAGTCCCTTTTCACGACTGCCCCATCGTGCACTTTGCTGCCCCAAACTCTTGCAAAGCGAAGGTTCTCAGCTAAGTCGTGGTGAATCAACTCAGCGACGTCACCAAGCGAGCCGCCGCGGCGAATGGTAAACGGCTTCTGAAAGTCAGCCTCCTTCTGATTGGGCATCTTCGTGTAGACGCGCACGACGTCAAGGGCCCGAAACACGGATTCCCTCAGCTCGCTGACTCCTTCACCCGACTCGGCCGAGATCGAAAGCCGGCGAAACTCAAATTCAGATGACTCCCGAAACGCTTCGGCTCGCTCTCTCGCGTCGGGCAAGTCGATCTTGTTAAGCACGAGGAACGTCTCGGTGAGCGCCAAGCCGACATCGCTGGGTGACAGGTAGGTGGACGTGGCTAATTGAGTCTTCGTTTGCATTAGCCGGTCGACGACTTCCCGAGCCTGCGAGGCTGGTCTGTCAACACTGAGATCGACAAGCAGCAATACGAGGTCGGCGCCTCGAATCAACGCCTGGGTGTCCGCGTCAAGATAGTCGCTAGTGATCGGCGGCGTATCGATTAGCTGAACAAGAATGTCCTCATAGGGCATCATTCCCGGCGTCGGTTCACGAGTAGAAAACGGGTATGCGGCGATTTCCGGCTCTGCCTTCGACAGCGTTTTCAACAATTGGCTCTTGCCAACGTTTGGGGCGCCGATCAGCAGCACGCGTCCCGCGCCTTGATGCGGGATCCGCAACCTCGTCGCCTTGCCCGTCGTCCTGCCCTCCAGACACGCCTTCTTGGCCAGCGAGATCTTCTGTTTCAGGTCCGCCTGCAGCCGCTCGGTCCCTTTGTGCTTCGGCAGTTCGCGAAACAAGACTCGCAGACAATCCAGCTCTTCCTCCGCTGTCTGCGCATCGCGATACGCCCGCTCGGCCTTCCGATATCGCTGTGTGAGGTTTGCGGCCATCGTGTTTGCCCAAACGAACGGTGTCGTCTGAGGATGAAGTTGATTCGAGTTGACGAGATCCTTCTCGACTTCTGTCCGATGCCAAAACTGTAGCAGAATACAACCGACTTGGCGGCGGGATGCTTGCGTGACTTTTGCTCGAACCGCCTGAGCGGCTTCCCCCTGCGGACAAAAATGGTTTGGTTGATTGACGGCCGAAGCCAGCCGAGACGAAGGGCTGCGCAACATGCCAGCCCAGGGGAAGCGAAACGGCGAAGCCGCGAGCGCCCCCCTGATCTACCTCGAGCTCACACTGTCCAACCCGACGGATCGCGATCTGGTTGAGGCCGTGAAGCAAGCGGACCAGCTTCGCTGGGTGATCCTGAGAGGAACCAGGGTCACGCCAGAGGGGCTTGACGCTCTGCGACGATTGCCATCGCTTGTCTCCCTTTTTGCGGACGGCGCCTTGGTGAGCGATGCTGGCGTCAGAGCGTTAGACACGCAGCCAAGTCTTCGCTTCGCAAGGCTAGAAAAGGGTGGCTTGACCGACCAGGGCGTGGGACACTTTGTCGCCAATGCCCCCAATCTCCGAAACCTATCCCTTCCCGCCAACCCAGGCATCACATCCACAGGCGCCGCAGAGATTGCCAAATTAACGCGAGTCCGCTATGTCGATCTCTCGAGCACATCCGTTGACGACGATGGCCTGCTGGCCATCGCCCAATGCAAGCCGCTGAATGAACTACGCGTTCTCTCGTCAAAAGTGACTTTTGCTGGAGTAGAACAGTTCAAACGCATGCGACCCGATGTGAAGTTGAATCACAACGCGGTTCGTTAGCGAATCGAGCGCCAACCCGAATCGTCCAGCTTTCGCGTCGGTTGGCGATGCACTCGCTGGCCCCCAAGCGGTTGAGTGGCGGAAACTGGGCTGCGATTGACCGAAGGCTTCTTTGCATCCGGCCAAACGGCTCGGTACACGACGCGTTGAAGGCGAGGCGCGGAGTCCCTTGCCGTGCGGTCGCGGGGAGTCATCAATCTGGGCGCGACAGGATAGCCGCTCCGGTCTTGATCGGGGTCGGGTATCAGGCTGTCTCGGTTCATACCTTCGTTCTTGTCCGAATTCGAATCCAAGCTTCTTGGCGCTAGCGGCGTTCCGCGAGTGGAGGCGGTCGGGCTTGATGACACCCGATCGAATTCTCGACGTCGAACGGATCCCATTGTGGCTGGTTCGGGCGGATCGCCTTGCAGACGCGGGCGTCGTTCTGATGGTTCTAGCGTCTCTTCACGAATCACTTCTGCGTCCCGGGGAATCAGCCGATCGCCAGGGCGAATAATTCTCGAACGATTGTAGTACGGGTCGGTCGCCGGTCGCTGGCCCGCTGGTGCGGCAGACGCCGGAGTCCCCGTCGGTTCGCACCAGGGCTCGCTCGCCATCGCGGCGGGCTGTCGGCGAGGGAACAGCGATGTGCGCTGTTGAACTTGCCAGCGGTAGGCGGTGCACTGTTGCATCTGCTGAACCACCTGTCCCGTCACTGGATCGACCTGGCTGACCGGTCGGAAGTAAGTCACCGGAACTCGCTGCCACACAGGACGAAAGGAGGTTCGCGGGTTGTAGTTCGTGGTCGTCGAGGCATAGGGTCGGCAAGGCGTTAAGCCGCCGCACGCGTTCTGCCAACTGAACCAGCTGCCGAAGAACGATCGACGGGCCGGCGCTGGCGGGTAATAAGCGGTCGTTGGCGGGTAATTCGTCGTAGTCGGCGCCCGATAGAACGTCGTCGTCGGGGACCGATAGTACGTCGTACGCGGAGCTCGGTAGAAAGTGGTCGCGGGTTGCGAAACCACTGGCGCGCCATAGTTCGAGTAGGGCGCGTAATAGGACGTCGCGGCTGCCGTCGTTGGGTAAGCGCCCAGTCCTCGTGAATATTGCGCCTGTGAATAGGGACGCTGTGAATAGAGATTCTGTGAATAGAGGCCCTGGGAATAGGGAGCATAGTTCGTCGTGTAGTGAGTTGCAGCGGGGCCGGCGCCATAATAGGAGCCAGTGGGGAAATGGCCGACCATCGTCGGCGCGTATTGAACCGGTCGCGGCCGCCACATCCAGTCGAACAGGCCAGCTTCGCTCGTATTGGCCGGCGCCACGAAACAACACGTGACGGCAGCAGTCAAGACGATTCTCATGATGCGGTGCATCGCAAACTCCCCAGTTTCAATTTCAGCGTACTATCCGGCGCAATGGCATGCTGAAAGGTAGGTCATCGGCGGCTGAACGTGAGACAAAATCAAAGAAATTCACTTCAACTTATTGTCCTACTATTCAATCGCAACACTCGCGGACTTTAGCGAACTCGCGCAAACACGGCGCCTGTAGCGCGACAATGTCAACTAGGCTGGTTGCGTAGCTCGCAGAATCGTCACAACCCGAACAGTTAGTTGGACGCCGAGACGACGTCGCCTCTAACCGTGTAGCCGTCTGCGAGATTGGTAGATGTCGTAGAGGGCGAACAGAGTTTCGCGGGCGTCGTGATGCCGAGCAAAACAGTCCGCGACATCTTGGCGAGTCACGATGCTCCAGTCATTGTCGAGCAGTCGGCCAACCACGGCCTCCAACACTGGCAATGCTGGCGTCAACTGCAGCAGCACAGGCAACTCGAGCTTTCGGTGGACCGTGGTCAGAAGAGTGACGCCACGGCGTTTGGCAAGCCTAGTCATCAGCCAGCGACGCCAGCGAGCCAGCTGCTCATAACCGTCAACCACGACAAGTGTCCGCTCATCCCAGCCATCGGCAAAACCGCTCGCCGGCTTCCAGTGACAACCACTCTGCAGTTGAATCGACTCGACGCGCCAGCCCTCTTGTTCGAACCATCCCTTGAGCGCGTGGCACAAGGTCGATTTCCCCACGCCGTGAGGCCCCACGATGGACGCGGAACGCAGATGCTGAAGTCGGCCAGCCAACTCGGCCAAAGTGCACTCGGTGTCGACAAAGAGAAAGGGAATCTCGCCCGGTTGCACAAATCGAGTGCTAAAGGGGTTTTCAACGACGTGCGGCTTGGGCATCCGATTCAAGAAAACTATCCACCTTCTCTGAGAGCCCTGTCGACCAACTCGTGCTCATCCTCAACCTCATGAGCCGCGGCTAGCCGGCCCAGCTGAAAGGGAAAGTCAAAATGAAAATCCTTCCCGCTCCGCATGAATACTCGAACGCGAATCGCCCAACGGATCTTGAGGATCACACCCTCATAGCTGAGGGGCGAGCGAGGCAAGCGGGCCTCGAATCGTCGCAAGGCCAGCAATTCGGATTCGGCATCTTCGCCCTGCGTAATCCGTTCAAAGAAGTGCACGCCCAAGTTTTCATCACCCTTGCCTTCAGTTCGCCAGAGCACGGAGACTTCGATCGCAGTCACAGGATCGGTCGGCGCAGCGTCGACTTGGCAAGCGAAACGAATCAGCTCGCCAGGCTCGAAACCCGCGTCGCCGCGGTCGGCGCGAATGCTGATCAACGGCTCCATATCGTCTCCTCCTCTTGCTTGGCGACCGGTTCCGTGACGTCCGGAGGAAAGACGATAATGGGAAAGCTGCGCTCCAAGGGCTGCCGCGAGACTGGATCCGAGCGGACAATCAACTTCCAATTCACCGCGTTGTGATCAGAGCAGAAGGTGTGCATCGCATCCGCTGGAATGGCCACGCGGCAGGTCTGCATGAAGGGCTGCCCCGGCTCGATCTTGACATCCCGTTCGCGGTGGAGCAGTTGCCGGTAGGTCGCATGAGTTTCCGAGCGAACGTCAGTCCCCTGTTGAAACGTCGCCTCCTCCTCACATACCAACCAGAGTTCAAGCGATCGAAAACGGAGCGCGCCCGCCTGAGAGTAGGCAGCCTCGTAGTCGCATCCTGGGCTAAATGGCACGTCGGAGACCTCCACCGACGTTGGACCGATCGAAGCCAGGGCCCAAAGCTGTCGGACGAAGAACTGAAACGCCCACGCACCAACGCCCAAGAAAGGGGCGCCGAAACCTAGAAGCAGCCAACCAGACCGGCCCGACTGAAGATAATTGACGGCAACCACCAACGTCGACACAGCCGCAGCCAACCATGCCACGCAGAGCGCCGCACCGGCAAGCAATTTCCATACGGGCGTGTCCGATGGCGGCAAGCGATATGGGAGAAGCACGCCAGGACTATTGATCATGTCCGGGTGATTTGGAACACTCGGACACTCGCTGCGCTGAGGCAACGCTTCGGCAAGCAGTTCCAAGTCGGCCGCGTGTTTCGCCAACGCCGAGCGTCGCTCGGGAGACGCATTGATCGTCAACAGCGAGCGAATCAGCCCGCCGCCGCCGATGACGGAAAACGTCAGCACAACGAGGATCACCGACCAATAGCCTTTTCCGACTTCAATTTGAGCAGGTCCATCGGCCACAAGTTGCCAAGTCAGGACGGCCGTCAGAGAGAGAACGCCAAGTAGGAAAAGCGTCGCGAAGAAAGCTGCCTCACCCAATCGGCCAACCCATCGCGCACCGGTCCGCCGGGCGCCTCGCTTCTTGCCACCATATAGCCAATGGGTTCGCGCCACGTCTTCCGATTTCCTTCTCTGGTCAAAACTTACTGGGTTGCGAGTTGTGCTTCTGATAACCTGTTCGTATCAAACTATGACTATTGTGCCTAATACTCCCCGCCGGGGAAGAGTCACATTCTATGAAAATACTGAGCATTTCTAGATTTGCAGGGGTCTCGCTGGCGCCGAGACGCCCGAAAATCGCCCTAACCAACAAACCTTCCCAACTCACGGCAGGCGGCTTCCTCCTCTTGGCGGCCGCGGCGATAACGCCGACAACGAACGCGGGCGACTGGCCTCAACTTCTAGGCCCCAATCGCAATGGTGTCGCACAAGGCGAGCAACTACTTGATTCGTGGCCCGACGGCGGGCCCACACGACTTTGGACCAAGCCGCTAGGAACGGGCTATGCCGGCGTCGCAATCCAAGGCGATCGAGTCGTTTCGTTTCACCGAGTTGGCGGATCCGAACGCGTCGAGGCCTTCACGGTCGGCGGCGAATTGGCCTGGAAGCAAGATTTTTCCGCCAATTACCGAGGCGGCGCGAATCCCGATGATGGGCCTCGCTGCACTCCAGTGATCGACGGAGATCAAGTCCTTGCCTTCGGTGCGGCCGCAGATCTCTACTGCGTTTCCTTGGCGGACGGCGCAACGCGATGGATCCGAAACCTCTCCGAAGATTACTCGCTGCCCCAAAGCTATTTTGGCGTCGGCTCCTCGCCCATCGTGATCGGCGACCGCGTTTTGATCAATCTCGGCGCCCGCGGCGCCGGTCTGATCGCGCTTGACCGAAAGACAGGCGAAACCGTGTGGAAACAGACCGATGAAAACGCCAGCTACTCCTCCCCTATCGCTATTCAACTTAACAACAACACAAACGTCCTCTTTATTACGCGGTACAACGCCGTTTGTGTTCAGCCGAAAGATGGAAAAGAGGTCTTTCGGTTCAAATTTGGCAAACGCGGCCCGACCGTCAACGCAGCCACTCCGCTGTTTCACGATGGCGTTCTGTTTCTCACCGCCAGTTATGGAATCGGAGCGCAAGCCCACCAGATAAAAGAGGGCGCCGTCGCTCAAGTTTGGGCCGATGACAGAACCTTGTCGTCCCAGTACGCCACGGCCGTTCTCAGCGATGGATACTTGTTCGGCTGCCATGGGCGTGAAGATATCGGGGTCGCTGCCTTTCGCTGCGTCGACGCGAGGACAGGAGAAGTCAAATGGTCCCAGGATGATTTCGGAGTCGCCCACGTCATTCAGGCGGGCCCTCGCCTGCTGATCCAAACCACGGACGGACGGTTGGAACTGGCCAAAGTCAACACGACTCGGTTTGAACGGATCGCCCACTCGCAAGTCGCCGAAGGCTCCACTCGAGCCGTCCCTGCGCTGGCCGACGGGCGACTCTTCATTCGTCAAAACAACGGCAAACAAGGCGCGCTGATCTGCCTGCAAGTTGGGAAGATAAACAGGCAACGAAAACGGTGAGATGACCGCCAACCCCGAACTCGCTCAAGGCGAACGTACGAGTTGCAAACGTACGTGGCGGAGGACAAATTGCCTTGTCTTCTTCTCTCCAAAGAAACGCACGACGACTTGAGTCTTTCGCCCTTCCCCGTCGGTGGCAACCACTGATCCCGCACCATACTTGGCGTGGTTGACGACAGCGCCCATTGGCAGTTCGTCAACATTCGATACGTAATCCTCAGGAGGAGGCTTCGGTTCGGAGCGAACCGGGTTCGCCTCTTCCGACACGGGTTCAGCAGACTCGTCATCCTTCGCAGATTCAGCGGCAGCGGACTGCTTGAGCATGTCCGCCGCTGTCATCACTCGAAAACCCTCGATCGCCGGTTCGCGAGTTGGCGAGGCGCCGCGATTGCTCGCCAATGAGGGTTCTCGTTCAAACGGCTGAAGCGATCGAGGCTGGATGATTTCCATTTCGCCGCGAGGCAACTCGCCTAGAAAGAAGCTGGGGACCGTGGGCAGGTTCGAGCCGCGTTTCATTCGGTAACCCGCAAGGCTCAATTGAAGTTCCTCTTTCGCTCGGGTGATCCCGACAAACAGCAAACGTCGTTCTTCCTCTAAGTCTTCGTGGTTCTCGCGGCTTCGACGATGGGGAATCAGCTCCTCCTCCAAGGCAATAATGTAGACGCACGGGT
The DNA here is from genome assembly GCA_964635375.1 of uncultured Pirellulaceae bacterium. Lineage (GTDB taxonomy): Bacteria > Planctomycetota > Planctomycetia > Pirellulales > Pirellulaceae > CAZMNY01. Next base: position 114,190 of record CAZWOU010000001.1, read on the forward strand.
ACTCAAGTCCTTTGGCTGAATGCAGAGACATCAACGTTGCCGTTTCCGCATTGCCGTCGATTCCGTCCGTGTCACTGACCAAGGCAACCTGCTCGAGATACGACTCCAACGATCCGTCCTCGGGGTGAATCGCGTCGTACTCGCGGGCCGAACTGATCAACTCGCGGGCATTGGCTAATCGCTCCGTTTGCTCGGTTTCGTCAGCCTGTTCGAGGTAAGTCTCATAGCCGCTCAGCGACAACACGCGATCCATGACGACTTCAACGGGCTCATTGACCGACTCGCGCAAGCGGTCGTAGAGAGCGACAAATCTGGCGACAGCCACGGCGGAGCGTTTTGCCAAGCCTTCAATCAGCCCCGCCTCTCGGGCCGCGTCGAGTAAGGCAATTCCACGCTGTTGGGATCGCTCAACAATATGTTGCAGCGTCTTCTTCCCGATTCCCCGAGCGGGCGTGTTCACAATTCGCAAAAAGGCGGCGCCGTTGCGATCATTGTTGAGAAGATTGAGGTAGGCCAGAATATCCCGGACTTCGGCTCGCTTGTAGAACTCGGCGCCGTTGAGGATCCGATAAGCCACGCCGCGCTCCATCATCGCTCGCTCGATCACGCGGGAGATCGAATGAACGCGGTAGAAAATGGCAATCTGGCTCGGACGATAGCGGCCCGATTCAATGTCCTCCGCGATCCGATTGGCAATGTCCGTCGCCTCGTCAATATAACCGGGGTAAGTAATCAGGCGCACCGCCTGCCCCTCCTCCCGTTCCGCGATCAATCGCTTCGGCTTCCGCCGCTGATTGTGGGCGATCAAAGCGTCTGCGGCGCGAAGTATGTTGGGCGTGCTCCGGTAGTTCTGCTCAAGCCGCACCACGCCCGTACTCGGGTAGTCGTCCTCGAAATTCAAAATGTTGGAAATGCTCGCTCCCCGCCAACCATAAATCGACTGGTCCGGATCTCCAGTCACCGCCAGATTCGGATAATCTTGGGACAACGCTCGGACAATGGCATATTGCGCTAAATTCGTGTCTTGATACTCGTCCACCATGATGTAGCGGAAACTTTGATCGAGCTTGCTTCGCAACTCGGCGCTGTCTCGCAATAACTCGGCAAAGTACATCAGGAGATCGTCGAAATCGACCGAGTTGGAGACCTGCAGCGACTCTTGGTAACGCGGATAGATGCGAGCCGCCAAACGCTCGGCGCCCGGCCTGGCCACCTCAGCGAATTGTTCCGGCGACATCAGATTGTTCTTCGCCATGCTGATCACGTTGGCGACCGACTTCGAATTGCTGACGCCCAACGTCTCTTCGTCATCCTCGTAAGAAATCAACTCGTTCAAGACTTTGGCGGAATCCGCCGTGTCGAGGATCGAGAAGTTCTCGCTCAAGCCGACGAGCGACGCATGCTCGCGCAACATTCGCGCGCAGAACCGATGGAAAGTGCTGATCCAGACGCGAGATCCCGGCGCCAGCGAAGCGACTCGGTGCTTCATCTCATCCGCGGCTTTGTTGGTGAACGTGAGCCCGAGGATCTGCCGAGGCGAGACGCCGTGGCAAAGCAGGTTCGCAATGCGGTGGGTGATCACGCGAGTCTTGCCGCTGCCAGGCCCAGCCAAGACCAACAACGGGCCTTCGATGTGCTCGACCGCCAACCGCTGAGCCGAATTCAAGGCGGACAAGTCGAGCCCGTTCTGAGGGCCGTCAAAGGGCGTGCCGCCCTCGTCGAATTCATCCGAACGTGAAGAAAAATCATCCATAGTGCCAGAATCATCGCCAAATGGGTCATCGCCGCAAACCAACGCCGCAAGCTCGAATCGCTGCTGCTTCACAACGCGTCCGGATCATTATAGCGCCCATCGCTGGCTTGTGGGCCCCGCTGACTTGTGGGGCCAACACGCCAGGGCAACAAGACGCACGGCGGCGCCGCCGCGAAGTCTCTGGGAACGCCGCGTGACACGCGGCAAGAAGCGTGTCGTCCCCTCTGCTGACACACTCCTGGCACACCCAACAGACACACTCCTGGCACGCCCCAAAGACACCCCAAAGGCACAGCCAACAGGCAACCTCAATCGCACCCGCTAGCAGCTAGCAATGAATCATTTTGGGAATTTGCTTGGAGGATCTTGCGATCTCGGTATACTCACCCCTTCATTTTGCGGGCGGCAGGGTAGCCGCCCAAAGGTCCCGTTTGGAAGATTGTCATGGGAGGGATTCCAATGGCCCGCACTCGTATTCCTTTGAGCAAGTCAGAAGAAGCCAACCGAAGTCTCGAAGAGCGATTGGAGATGAGCACAGCTGAGATCGGCTTGACCGTTCGCACGACGAACTGTCTTGAGGACCGCGGAATTTTCACGGTTCAGGACTTACTGAATTGCACGCCGAGCGACTTGCTAGGCATTTCAAATTTCGGCGAAAAGACGCTAGACGAAGTCTATCGTGCGCTGGAGAAGTGTGGATTTCTGCGCCACACCGCAGCGGCTGCCTAGGACGGCTCAGCTGCTGTTGGCGACGCACAGAAACTTGGGGGCCCTGCCTAGCGGCTAGGGCCCTCTTTTTTGGCGGAGCCATTGCCCAAGCGAAGATCCGCTTCGTTCACTTGGCAATTGGGCAGGATTCTCGCCATCTCTGGCTTGCCGATTCGAGCGAGAACCTCATCGTCCAGAGTCAACTCTCTGAGCCGCGGAAGCGGGCCGAGGCGCTGCAGGCCATGGGCGGTCACCAGGGTTCCGCTCAGGTCGAGGCGCCGCAACTGGGGCGTCTGAGCGAGCGTGGCCAGGTCATCATCCGTCGCCGCGGTGTCACGCAGCGAAACCGAGTGCAACTCCTGAAGGCTGGACAACAGCGTCAATGCTCGCCGATCGAAGCCAGCCTCGAATGAGACACCCTCGACAGTTCGAAACAAATCTTCGCCCAGCGCTAGAGCCAAGAACCCTTGAGATTGCCTCTCTGCGGGCAGAAATCGGCCTCGCTCGTCGAAGGCGCTATCATAGTGCGGCGTTCCGCCCATCTGCCGAATCTGGTCTGTCAGCTGATTCTGTCTCGCCAACCTATGTCGCTGCATCACGTACCAGCCCGTCGAGAGGCAGAGCAAGACCGCGGCGCCAACGAGCAAGTTACGCAGCAAACGCCGAACATCCAACGGGCGAGTCCAGTCGGCGTCTGCAGCGGCGGTGAGTCGGTCTGGTGGTGGAACGCCGGGCGAAACGTCCTCCTCGTCCAGCGGCGCAACGGACGCCTGCTCAAGCTCTTGTCGGTCTTCCAGTTGGTGACTTCTGCTCTCTTGAACGGGGCTCTCCTGTTGATCTTGCCCCTGTTGATCGTTTTGGCTGTCGTTCATGGCCAGCTGAGATTCTCGTGGAAGTTGACGCATCAGCGCGTGGGACGGCTATTGCATCGTAGGGCGGACGCCCAATCATTGCGACCTAGCCCGAAATGGGCAAGACACCCCAAACCTCCCCGTCGCCCCAATCTAAGCGGGAGCCGGCAAAATCAGACTAATCGTTACATTTTGCCTAACCGGGCTAGTGCGGGCAACCGACATAGAACATACGACCTATTGCGGGGTCAACGGGTGGAGTGTGCCCCGAAACGCGTCCCAATGTCGAGCGCCAAAATGATTCGTACTGTCTTGTTCCTACTTGCCGCCATCGCCGCGACCAACACCGGTTGGGCTGGCGAACTACGCACGGGGCGCGGCGTGAGAACCTTCACGGTAGCCGAGCCCGAAAAGGCCAAACTCGCTGGCGCCGCACAGTCAAGTCTAATCCGCGAGTCGAGTCTGATCCGCGTGTCCCAGCAAACTCCTTTGGGGACTCAGTCGGCTGGTGGAGACGAAGCCGGATCGAGCGAATTGTCGGGCGTCGAGCTGCCGCCGCTTTCCCCGCGAACGACCTCCCTGGAAGGCGATTTCCCAATCGAGACATGGGGTGCAGGATCCTGCGGCGAATGCGGAGAGTGTTCTCAATGTGCGAACTACTGGTTTGCCGCCGAGTTCTTACTTTGGTGGCGACGCGGCCGAGCGGTTCCTCCGCTGGCGTCGACCAACGTTTTGGGCGCCGGATCCGTCTTGTTCGGCGACGAAACCGTTGGCGACCGAGCTCGCCCGGGCGCTCGATTTGAGCTGGGAGGTTTCCTCAACTACGACCACTCGAGCAGCTTATCTGGTCGAGTTTGGGGACTTGGCGAATCGCGAGTTCGTTTCGATTCGAACAGCTTGGCGGCGGGAACGACGGTCGTGCGGCCGTTTGTCGACGTCGAGCCCGGCAGTCCGACGTTGAATCAGGAAACGGGTCTGCCTATCGACGGCATCGGCGGGTCAACCGGGAGCATGCAGGTTACGTCCGATGCCAACGTGTGGGGTGCGGAGGCGTTGTATCGATGTGCATTCTATCGCGACTGCAATACGCGGGGCGATGTGGTTTTCGGTTATCAATCGACTCGCATCGACGAGGACGTGGCGATCAACCACAACTTCACGAACGCGGGCATCCAGATCATTGGTCGCGACATTTTCGACACGAAGAACGAATTTCACGGCGCGGTGTTGGGGATCGAAGTCATTTCCCGTCAGGGTCCCTGGACTATTGACCTGCTTGCCAAGGTCGGCATCGGCGACATGCACCAACGCGTCAATATCAGCGGTTTTGAAATCCGAGACGACGGGATTACCGAGCAGACCTTCAATGGCTCGTTGCTGGCGTTGCCCAGCAATATCGGATTTCGCGAGAGAAACAAGTTTGCCGTCGTTCCCGAACTTGGCGTCAAATCGCGTTGGCAGGCCCATCCCGATTTGGAGTTATCGCTCGGCTATTCTTTCGTCTACTGGAGCGACGTGATGCAAGCGGGCGACATCATCGACCGCGTGGTGAACGGAAGCCAGACAAGCGGCGGCGCGCTCAGTGGCACGGCCAGGCCGGCTTTCGTGTTCCAAGACGGGACCTATTGGGTCCACGGCCTCAACTTTGGGCTGACGTGGTCCTACTAACAGTTGGCAGATCGACTTGTTAGTTCAACTCGTCCAGAAGAATGTCGTCGATCTCGTCCGCGAGAATGCCGTCAAGTGACTCGGCATAGGGGTCTTCACGTTGGGCAAGCGCGTCTTCCGCGATCGTTTCCCTCTGCAGCTCGCTCGGCCAGGCGGCTAAGGTTGCGTCAGTCGAGAGTCGCGTCGAACGGGCAAGCTCTTCGACGTTGCTGAATTGACGCGTTCCAGCCGGCAGCGATTCGCCCTCGGGTTGAGGCGCCGCCGTGTTGAGCACCTGGATGGGTTGACTCTCGATCACGGGTTGGGAGATCGCCGGCTGTTGCTGACTCGCCTGCTGTTGCTGACTTGCCAGCTCGCCTTCCCCGAGCGCGCCACAAGTGCAACTGGTGTCCACGCCCAACTGGGCGACCGAGGCGGTAATTCGGCGATAGACTTGGCTGCCGGCGACGCGAGTTTCGAGTTGATCGTAGGGCAAGGTGACGGTTTCGACGTCTCCGTGACTGGTGGTCACGTTCAGAACCGCTGCGCCGTCGCCGTTATCGGGACTGGCGAGAACAACGCCGGTAACATTCTCCCATCCCGCGCCGAGGGCGAAGGTCTGCAATCCAGTTTGAGTATCCTCGTACAGCTCGGCTTGAGGCACAGCCGGGCGGAGGAAGAAGTCGCTCAGCCTGACGAACTGAACGGTTCGTCCCAGTTCGGTGAAGTTGTTCGCCAGTCCTTCAACGCCTTCAGCAAGACTGGCGGAGATGATATCGTTGGCGGGCAAAGATCCACCTTGCGTTCCAACATAATCTGGTCCATCGAGGAGGTGGCCTGGCTGGCGTTCGATGATCGAATAATCGCCAGGAGCGAGGCTGGCAAACTCGTAATTCCCGTCGGCGTCGGTTGTCGTGGACAAGTCAACCGCATCTCCAAAATCATCGACGCCCGACAAGTCGATGGTCACGCCTCCAATCGGCGTCTCCCCAAAATCGCGGCGACCATTGTCGTTGCGATCGACGAACACGGACCCGCCGAGCATGCTTGGCTCAAAATCACGAACGGTGATCACAACCGTCGCCATCGCCTCTCCTCCGCGTCCATCAGCGAGAGTGTAGGTGACGGTGTCTTCACCGACAAAACCTTGATTCGGAGTATACAGAATCGACAGTCCGTCGCCGCTGACCGCAGCCGTGCCATTGGCCGACGAAACAACGCCGCTCACGCTCAAGACCTCTTCCGTATCCGGGCTGAAGGAATCGTTCGCCAAGACATCGATCGGGTTCATGCTCGTGTTCTTGGTCACGGTTGCCGCATCGTCGACGGCTGTCGGCGGATCATTGACGTCCGCGACGCGGAAGAGGATTGTCGCGGAACTCTCGCCGCCGTTCCCATCGGAAATCGTGTAAGTGACAAACACGGGACCTTCGAAATCAGCTGCCGGCGTGAACTCGATTCCGGTTCCATTATCGACAATGGCAACTGTGCCGCTGACCGGTTCGGTCACATTCGTGATGGTCAGCGTTTCGTTTTCATCGGGGTCGAAGCTGTCATTGCCAAGCGGGCGGAAGATGGCGGCGGCGTCATCTTCGCTGAGATTGAAGTTATCGCCAACTGCTGTAGGCGGATCATTCACGGGCGCCAGATTGACTGTGACAGTCCCTTCGCTCTCCAGTCCGCGATTGTCGCGAACGGTGTAGGTAAATAGCTCGACGCCATTGGTATCGGCGGATGGCGTGTAGAGCACAAAGCTCCCCGCGCCGCCAAGCGTGGCTTGCCCGCCTCGATCTGGCGCGGAAACACTGGTGATCAGCAGCGTCTCGCCGACATCGGGCGTAGTCAGGTCGTTTTGAACGACGTCGAGTAGCGTCTCGGCGGCGTCTTCGGTCAGTTGGAATGTGTCGTCCACGGCGGTGGGAGGATCGTTGACATCGAGCACGTTGACCACGACCGTCGCGGTATCGAATCCAACGCCGTCCGTGACGGTGTAAGTAAACGTATCGACTCCGACAAAATCCGCTTGCGGCGTGTAGATAAGCGATTTGGCGTCACCCGCGATTTGAACCGTCGCACCCTGCCCCGAAGCGCCCACGGCCGAGATCGTCAATTCGGCGTTCGACCCCTGGAATTTCTGGTCGTTTGCCAAGACGTCGATCGAAACATCGACGGAATCTTCATCGATGCCGACGAGGTCTCCATTGGCGCCAAAAGCAAGATTGACGGTTAGCGTGTCGCCCTCAACTCGAATCACATCAGGCGAAACCGGATTGGCGTCGCCGATAAGAAGACTATTGCTGGCAGGGAATATGTCGGCCGGTTCGCCGCCGAAGGTCTCGACTCCGCCAACGTTGGCCAGGAAGGGCGCTTCGAACAAGAGCAGTTCAGCACCGTTGACGACCATCGAATTGCCTGCGGCGCCAAGCTCATCGACCAAGCCGATCTGGCTGCTGTCGCCTGTCTGAGCATTCGGGAAACTGGCGCCATAAGTAATCGGCCCATCAGCGAGCACCAAGTTATTCTGGTAGATCAAATCGAAGTAGACCTGGGTCACGCCTTGCGGGGCGAGCCGGTTGTCACTCGCGAATCCACGAACCAGGAAACTCTCGCCCGCGTCAATTTCGGTAATCGGATTTCCAGCCAGGTCGGTGACATCAAGTCGAACGATAATCTGGTCGTTGCTAAGCACATCGACGCTTAGCGACTGACGAACCTCGTTGCCGGCGGTATCCGTGGCCGCAATTTCAAACGCGTGAACGCCAACTTGGGCGGCGATCGGCGTCCAGGTGAAAGCGCCCGTGGCGCCATCGATCGTCGCGCCCGCGGGAGCATTAACAAGGGCGAACGTATCGCTCACGTCCTGAGTGTTCGCGTCGTAAGAAAGCAGCTCAGCGACTTTGACGGCTGTCGGCGGCACTGACGTGAACGTCGGCGGAGTATCGTCAATGTCAATCGTCAGCGAAGTGTTTCTGGGCCCCGTGACTCCAGCCACCTCTTGCTCGGCCGTTATCACTGTGCTTCCGTCTAATTCAAAATCGCCGCTCGTCAGAATGGTGGCCGGACTGCTCGCAGTCGCTTGGCCGAGAAGCTGGTTGCCTGCGAAAACCCGCACAATCGCGCCGCTCGCGGCGCCAGTGACGACGAATTCCAACGCATTGGCAACGATACTGTTATCCAGATTGGTCAACTCATCGCTGTCGCTCGAGCCGGTGTCATAGGCCGAAGAGAGATCGATGGCCGCCACATCGCCGACCGTGAAGCGGCCGAGGTCTTGAGTGGTCGTTCGCCCGATTTCCACCGAGACTGCGTGTCGAGCCGCGAGGCCAGTGGTGGAAGTCTCGTTCGCACCGAGTGCAAAGCGAACGATGTGGTCGCCGGACCCAACGACGATGGAATAGTTGCCGTTCGCGTCGGTGGTCGCGGAGAGCTCGCCCGAGTCAAACACGCCATTGTCGTTGGCGTCGATAAACGCCGTCAAGTTCGCGATTGCCGCTTCGCCCCCATCACGCACCCCGTCAGTGTCAGCATCCTCGAACGCGATTCCGCGAACTTCGCCACTTCCCTCAGCGGAGCGGATGACAACCAGTTGGTCGGTGGCGGAAACGGGCAGATCCGAGAACACGCCGCCATAATTGCCGGTCGGCGTTTGCGCCAGTTGGTCCACGACGGCCATGTCGCGAATGATAGCGAAGACGGAAAACCCGCCATTTTGGTTGTCGAGATTCTGGGCGTTGTTGCCAAGATTGACGAAGAGTTGGCTCGTCGCGCTGTTGGGCTGACCTCCCAGTTTTGCCATCGCCACCGTACCGCGCGTGTTCGACACGTCGAATTCGTTGGTAATCGGGGGGTCCGTTGGGATCGACGACAGCTGGTTAGTGCTTGTGAGCGTCTCGCTGGTCGTACTGAACCCGCCAGCTTGAATGATGAAGCCCGGGACAAGCCGGTGAAAAATGCTGTTGTCGTAGTCGCCGTCATTGACATAGTTCAGGAAATTTTCGACCGTGCCCGGGGCGTTGCCTGCAAGCGTTTCAAGCTCCACCGGCCCGCCGTTGGTAACGAGGGCGACGATATTCGTTGGCAAGGGAATACCCGACGCGGCGCTGAGTTCGGTAAGCGTCAGGAATCCGAGCAGCCGAGTGCCATCGGGGAAGTCCCAAGTGGGCGTGCTGGTAATGTTGTTATCGATACCAATTTGATTGAGCGACCCGTCTGGGTTCGTCACCTCAACATGGGGCAGCGAATCGGCGCCATCTCCAAACAGAGCCTTCTGCCGCGCACAGGCGACGCACGCATGCGACCCAAAAAAGACCACGCCCGCCTCGTCTAAGGCGACCGCGAAGTCGGTCAAGTTCGCGAGAGCTCGGCTCTCACCTTCAGCCTGAGATTCACCTTCGGCGACGAAGGCGGATTCCTCGGCCATCGGCGCGAAGACGTCGGCGGCCAACATGGTCCGCACTTCCAGTTGCTCAAACAGCAATCGGCGCCGCGTGTCGCTCTGCAGACCCTTGAAACGCAAGCCATTGGGACGACGGGAGATACGGATACTATTCCGTTGCTTTCGGCTCATAATCTCAGTTCCCGAGCGGAGACGCTTGAAGTGATTCATTTCGCTGGCACGACCGGTTACAGTCTGCCGCCCTGAAATAGGCGGGCGAAATGACGCCGGTAGCCCAAATACGTTGTTGAGCAAATATCCAGCTTAGACGGAGCCCGGCGAAACCAAACTGTCTGGGGACCTTTTTCCCGCAAACTTTGGTTTGCGCTGTTGTCATAAGTTACTTATCATTCGCGACTTACAAGTTCCCTCTAAGCCGTAGTGTCTGCACAACCGTCCCCGCTGTTGCAACTGATCTTAGACGTTGCTGCCCATGCGGGAGTTCCCGCACAATCGGAATGAATCCAAGCTTCCATGGGTCGGGACAGCGAGGATTCAGCCGATAGTCTACACGGCGCCGGCAATCTCTGCTTCTGCTGCTACATTGGGCGGACCTTTTTCGCGAACGAGACATCCGGCGTTTCGGTCTTTCTCCAACCAGCCATCCCTCAACATGCCAGCCGCAACCGAAATCCCGCTTCCGCTGCTTGTCACTGGCGTGGCCGGCGTCGCGGGCTACAACGCTTTCCACTACTTCCGCCAACGATATGGGGAGCAAGTCATTGGCGTGCGGCGAGTCGACAACTGGCCCTTGAATCACGAGGGCATTGTCGGTTGCAACCTGCACGACCGGGACGCGGTTTTCGAGTTATTCCAAACCTATGGATTCCGATCCGTTTTGAATACGGAGGGTTCCTGTGCACTTCGGGCCTGTGAATTCGACCCTATGTTGGCTTGGCGAATCAACGTGCTCGGCCTGGCGACACTGCTCGGAGCGATCGAGTCGATTGGGCATCCGGTGCGGACGATTCACCTTTCGATTGATCTCGTCTTTTCGGGGACGCGAGGCGGGCGGCATGTCGAGTCGGACGCGACCGACCCGGTCACGGTCTACGGCAAGACGATGGTGCAAACAGAGCAACTGGTCCTGGCGGAAACGAGCGACGCTTGCGTGCTGAGAATCTCCCTGCCAATGGGCGTCAGTTTCAACGGGCATGCGGGCGCCATCGATTGGATCCAATCTCGGTTCAAAAAACAGAAGCCAGCGACGCTGTACTACGATGAGATCCGCACGCCAACCTACACCGATTGCATGAACCCGTTGTATGAAGACTTGCTAACTCACCCGATCCACGGCTTGTATCATGCCGGCGGACCGACTGCGCTGAGCCTTTACGAGATCGCCCAAGTCATCAATCGCGTCGGCGGATACAACCCTGATTGCTTGATGGGCTGCTATCGGCGTGAAGCGGGGCCAGTGCCGCCTCGCGCCGGCAACGTCAGCATGACGTCGTCACGGATCGCCGATGCCCTGGGCTACGAACCGTTCGATCCTTGGCCCCTCGATCCACAGTGGATTCCAAAAGATCGTCGATGGCACTACGACCGAAAAGGCCCGGAAGGCTCGGCCGAACTGCTGGCTTCGCTACTGTACGAGAACCCGGCCCGGCGCGGCGCCGATACAAGGCCGCGCGCAGGCGAGACGAAAAGATAACGAACCGCAATCAACAACGGATCGTTTTTCGCTTCTTGCCGACTCGCCCCGTCGATTCCATTTTGGAAATGTAATCCAGCGCGTCAGGCACCTTGCAGGCGGTACCGTTCATGTCGACCGCTACGACGCCGTTAGCTCCGGCTACCGACTTGGCTCGCGCGAGCATCGGTTTCAGATAGCCGCCCACGGCAATGACGAACCCGTTCATCGTATAGCGAACTCGATTCTCCGCCTCTTCAATGTTGTCCTGCACGTAGTCGAGCAGTTGGGCGATCTCGTCTAGATCCAGTTCATCATCCGGGGTAATAGCGATCACGCCGGCGTAAGTGCACCACCCCGTGGAGACGACGGACTCCTTGCTCGCCTCGGTCCAATCCCAAGCTAGTTCGACCGCCTGCGGATGTTCCACAGCGACCCAGGGAACCGCGTATTCGGAGAGCATCGGCCAGCCGGCCTTCTTGGCCCACCCATTGAGCTGCTTTCTGGTCATTTGGGCTCCGTCTGCAACGAGCCCGGCCAAGTACATAGCATCCAGGTTCCCCGAGTCGTAAAGCGCGAGGGCCAACTCTTGGTTTCCCTTGATTTGCTTGGCGATCACTTTGAGATCAGCCACGCTGACGCCAAAGAAGTCCCCGCTAGCCCCGTGGCGGGCAAAAGTCTTGCGAGTGCTTTCTTTACCCTTGCTCTTGAGCGAGGCCAAAACCTGGGGCAGGGCCGTCATTCTATCCGCCCTTCGTTGGCTTCATCTGTTGGAGCCGCCGGTCAGCCGGCCCTGGTAGATCAGCAACCCGACCAATGTTTTGGCGTCCTCGATGGCGCCATCGCGGCACATTTGCACGGCTTCGTTGAGCGAAAGCACAACGTTCTCGATGAACTCGTTTGGTTCCAAAACAGCCTCGCCCGCAACGAGCCCGGTGGCCACGAAGACTGCCATTCGCTCGTCCATGATGCCAGGCGCGAGAAAGAACTGGTGCAGCGGTTCCATCTGTTCAGCCGTGAATCCAGTCTCCTCCCGCAACTCGCGAATCGCCGTTTCCCGAGGATCTTCACCAGGCTCTCGCGTGCCGGCGGGCAGTTCCAACAAGTCGCGACCAATTGCGACTCGACGGTTGCGGATCAAGCAGATTCGACCGTCCGCCAAAACGGGCAGGATTGCCACCGCGCCGGGATGTCGAATCACGTGGCGAGGTCTTGAGGATCCATCCCGCAACGACTCCTCGATTTGTTCCACGCGAAAGCGGTCGGATTCGAGTACGACGCGAGGTTCGTTCACTTGCACCCTCCGCCAATTCGCTGCATCCGCGCGTCGACACCGCGGCCTATCGCTCGGCGATCGGCTTGAAATCGCGAACGGTTTCGCCTGTGTAGACTTGTCGTGGCCGGGCGATGCGTTTGCGATCGGATCCGTGCATCTCGACCCAATGGGCGATCCAGCCAGGCAGTCGCCCGATTGCGAAGAGCACGGTGAACATCTGCACTGGAATCCCAATCGCTCGATAGATCACGCCCGAATAGAAGTCGACATTGGGGTAGAGCTTGCGTTCGACAAAGTAGGGGTCGTTCAAAGCCACTTCCGCCAACTCCTGGGCGACATCGAACAGCGGGTCGCGAATCTCAAGCTTAGCCAGCAATTTGTCACATTGAGCTTGAATGATCGTTGCTCGAGGATCAAAGTTCTTGTAGACGCGGTGACCAAAACCCATCAAGCGAAAGCCGCTCTTCTTGTCCTTGGCCATGTCGACGTACTTCTTCACGTTGCAATCGTCCTCGATGATCCGGTATAGCATGTTCACTACGGCTTCGTTTGCACCGCCGTGAAGCGGTCCCCAGAGGGCGCAGATTCCGGCGCTAATCGAGGCGAACAGATTGGCGTCGGACGAACCGACCATGCGAACCGTCGACGTGCTGCAATTCTGCTCATGATCCGCGTGGACAATCAACAGCATGTTCAACGCGCGGGCGAAATCGGGATCCAGTTCGTAAGGTTCGCTGGGCACGGCGAACATCATTCGCAAGAAATTCTCGCAATAGTCGAGATCATTCTGGGGATAGTTGAACGGCTGCCCCCAAGATTTCTTGTAGCTATACGCGGCAATCGTCGGCAGTTTCGCGAGCAAGCGGTGAATCGACACCTCAACTTGGGCAGGATCTTCCGGATCCAAAGCGTCTTGGTAGAAGGTGGAGAGCGCCGTCACGACCGACGATGCGATCGCCATTGGGTGGGCGTCACTCGGAAAGCCGTTGTAGAACGACCGCATTCCCTCGTGCAGCATGGTGTGGTTGCGAATACTCCGGCGATACGCCGCCAGCTCGGATTCGGTCGGCAACTCGCCATAGATCAGCAGATAGGCGACTTCCAGGAAGTCACAGTTCTCGGCGAGCACCTCGATCGGATAGCCGCGATAACGAAGTATGCCTTTCTCTCCGTCCAGATAGGTGATGGCGCTGGTCGTAGAACCAGTGTTGGCAAACCCCTCATCGAGCGTTATCAAGCCCGTCTGACCGCGCAGCGAGCCGATTTCGATCGCCGATTCGTTTTCACTTCCTGTAATAACGTCCAGCTTATATTCCGCGTCGCCGACTGTGATTTTTGCCGAATCGGGCATTGTCCGCCTTTCCACAACGTGACTCAATAAACAATCCTACACAACGTCTGACCTCTGGTGATTTGCGGTTAGCAATCTACGTTGGGCGACGGCCGCCCTCCATAAGAGGTTGTGGGAAGTCTACCCCGGCCAGATCGGTTCCACAATTCGCCAACGACTATCACAAGCGGATGATTTCGACCCTCGCGGCAAGACAGGCAACGTGGGAACTCGCTTTAACGGCTCAAACCCTACAGTTTGACATCAAAAGACCCCAAACTAAGGCGAGCGGACGGCAACTTCGCCTAGTGATCATTTGGAATTCCTGACAAGCGCCGCTGGTCACGCGCGCTGACAAACAGGGAGGCGAATAACCAGGAGAGGGGAGAGTTCCGTAGAAATGCCCAGCTCAGGCCGTTTTGGCAGCGCGCGTTTTCGCCCACCCTCAAATGCGGGTTGCGGCAAACTAGGGACATCAGAGGCCCAACGACGTCTGGAAATCGCCGGGATGAACGGTCACTGCCGCTGGGGTTGGCTGGTCGGGCGCGGCTTGTCGTCGAATACCGTCCAGACCGCAATGTCCTTCTTCAGCTTCTTGCTGTAGGCGACCACCTGTTCCTGCCTTTTTTGGTTGAGTATCTTCTTGCGAATCTCAACCTGGGCGTCGACGAAACTCGTCCGACCGGCTGGCCGTCGCTCGATGACGCGCACAATGTGAAACCCAGTTTCGTCTTCGATGATGTCGCTCAACAGATTCGGAGGCAAGGCGAAAATCGCCTGATCGAGCGGTCTTGACCTGAGCCCGCCGCGCATCGTCCAGTCGTGATATCCGCCCTCGCGCTTATCGAGGCCACTGGAACTGCGCTTGGCCACCGCTGACAAGGGAGCTCCGCCAAGGCGAACTTGGTCGCCCATCACGCCGATGGCATAGCGAGCTTCCGCTCGCCCTGGATACTCGTCGAACCGGGCCGTCAACTTCTCCCATTTCGACTTGGCTTCAAGATCGTAGTCAGGCAAGTGGTCATGGTAGTAGTCCAACATTTCTTGGTGGGTAATCTCGGGGTTGACCTCGATGTTCTGCATCAGTGCCGTGCGACCGAGTTGCCGCTCCATGTATTGCATCTTCTGTTTGTAAAGCGAAGTGCCATAACGGCGCAGATAAGCATCGAACTCGGCGGGCGTGGAAACCTTGGCCTGCTTCATCGCTTTCGCGAGTTCCTTTTCGTTGTACTGGTCGAACGCCTGTTCTCGAACGCCCGCCATCGCCTCTTCTACTTTGTCACGGGGAATCTGTTGCAAGAAGGCGACGTACATCAGTTTCGACTCGAGCATCCGCCGAACCATCATTTCGATGGCCAGTTCCTTCTGCTCCTGGTACTGCTCGTCCGTCATCTTCTCGCGGTGAGGCTCAAGCATTTGAACCACGGCGCCCAAGACGTCTCCCGCTAGAATGTACTGGTCGCCAACCTGAGCGACGATTCTCGCTGGTCCGTATTCTTCCAACGCCGATGCTTGACTTCGAGCCGCCGCAGTGACGTTGCGGGCGCCATCGACCCCAGCTGTGTAACGGTTGGCGTAAGCTTCGCCTGGCTGGACGATCTGAGCCGGATAGGGATCGGGCAACTGCTGGCCGGCCGGATAGCCTGGCCCCTGTTGATATCCTGCCTGTTGATATCCTGCCTGTTGATATCCTGCTTGTGGTTGATATCCCGCCTGTTGATATCCCGGTGCTTGGGGGCTGGGTGCTTGGGGACTGGGTGCTTGGGGACTGGGTGCTTGGGGACTGGGTGCTTGGGGACTGGGTGCTTGGGGTGGACCCGCAGGAGGAAACCGCTTCGGCTGTTGAGCCTGCGGGGAACTCGGAGGGACTGGTTGAGCCCGACTGGCTACCGATTCCGCCGAGGCGTCCACTGCGTCGCCCCAAATACTCGCCGGGTCGCGCGTGCCGCCCCCAAAACCGCAACCGGTGACGGCGAGCAACATACTGGCGACGAGAAGCATCCTTACTTGCTCGCAAACCACGGGAAGCCTTTTATTTCTGTTTGATGTGCAGCGCTAGAAGCGCAAAATGTCCCTGTTTACATT
>CAZWOU010000001.1:129917-146439 GCA_964635375.1 uncultured Pirellulaceae bacterium
CCTGTCTAGGTCACAATGCGGGGCGGGATTATAAGAATGTCACCCGTTTGGCCGCAACACCGATTCCGCCAATTTCAGCAGTGTTTCCGATTCGAGCAAATCGCCGGAATCGAAGGAACCTCCCCCGTTGCCCAGAATCGGCACATAGGCGGTTTCGTCGTCCACCACGCGTATTTGAATACGCGATGCGTTAGCGAGCTGTTCAATACGAGAGCGATTAGTGAAGCGGATCATCAGAAACTCGTCCTCAACCGAAATCGACACGATCTGCCAGACGGCAGCTTCCATTTTGAGCCGCGACAGCCGAAACATCTGGGTCGCGGAAGGGGGCAACGGACCGAAACGGTCGCCCATCTCCGCACCAAGTTCGTCGAGATCGGCAAACGACTCCGCTCGCGTCAGCCGCCGGTAGATGTCAATCTTCGTCCGCATTTCGGGCACGTAATCGCTGGGCAAGTGGGCTTCCACGGGCAAGTTGATATCGACATCGGTCGTGAGGCGCGGAGGCATTTGCTTGAGCTCGCGGACAGCGGTTTCCAGCAGTTGGCAGTACAGTTCGTAGCCGACAGCCGCGATGTGGCCGCTCTGTTGCGACCCGAGCAGGTTACCCGCGCCGCGAATCTCCAGATCCCTCATAGCGATCGAGAAGCCGGCGCCCATTTCGCTGTACTCTTCGATCGCTCGAAGTCGCTTGGCGGCTGTCGGATTGAGGTGCTTGCCGGGCTCAATCATCAGATAGCAGTAGGCTCGATGTTTGTAGCGCCCCACGCGTCCCCGCAATTGATGCATGTCGGACAGCCCGTAGCGATCCGCCTCGTCAATAAAAATCGTATTGGCGTTGGGGATGTCGAGGCCGCTCTCGACAATCGTGGTCGCCAGCAAGACATCAAATCGGCCAGCGACAAAATCGACCATCACTTTTTCCAGATCGCGTTCGGGCATCTGCCCGTGGCCAATGCGAATGTCGGCCTCGGGAACGATGAACTTCAGTTTCTGGTAAAGCAGTTCGATGTCGTTGACTCGATTGTGCACGAAGAAGACCTGGCCTCCGCGGTTTAGTTCGCGCATCACACCGTGACGGATGAGCTCCGAGTCGAACCGGGTTACTTTCGTCTCGACGGCAATTCGATCTTGCGGTGCCGTCTCCAGATTCGAGATGTCCCGCACGCCGATCAGCGACATGTGCAGAGTTCTTGGAATCGGCGTGGCGCTCATTGTCAGCACGTCGATCGCAGCCCTCATCGACTTCAAGCGTTCCTTGACCCCCACTCCAAACCGCTGTTCCTCGTCGATCACGACCAATCCGAGATTGAAGAACTCAACATCCTTCGAGGCTAGCCGATGAGTTCCGATGACCATGTCGATGCGGCCGGCCTTGAGCCCCTTGATCGTCTCACGTTGCTCTTGGGCCGAGCAGAATCGACTGAGCTTGGCGACATCGATGGGGAACTCGGCCATTCGATCGCGAAATGACTGATAATGTTGTTCGGCGAGAATGGTGGTCGGCACGAGCAGAGCGACTTGGTACCCGCTATCGATCGCCTTGAATGCTGCACGCATCGACAATTCTGTTTTTCCGAAGCCAACATCGCCGCAAAGCAGCCTGTCCATCGGCTTGGGCGTCAACATATCCCTCTTGATTGCAGCGACCGCACGCAGTTGGTCGGCGGTCTCTTCGTACATGAAGGAATTATCGAATTCGAGTTGCCATTCCGAGTCCGAATTAAAGGCGATACCGGGCCGATGAGCTCGGGAGGCTTGCAGGTCGAGCATCTCGGAAGCCAAGTCGGTCACAGCCGCCTCAGCCGCCTTCTTCTGAGCTGGCCATGCTTTTCCGCCGATCCTCGCGAGCCGAGGGCGAGTCTTGGATCCGCCCACGTACTTCTGAATCAGGTCGATCTTGGCGGCGGGCACATAGATCTTGGTCGCGCCATGAAACTCGATCTGCAAATGCTCTTCGATATGCCCGTCTTTATTCAACAATTCAAGCCCGCGGTAGCGACCGATCCCGTGGCCCAAGTGAACGACCAGGTCGCCCTCGCGAAGATCGAGGAAGCTGTCTATGGCCTTTCCCAGCCGTTTCTCTTTCGGCCGGCGAATGATCGTGCGATGGAACAATTCAGCGCCGCTGACGATCAACAATCCATCGCGGCGCGAGCGAAAACCAGCCTGAAGCGCTCCGACCACCAATTGCACGCCCGCTCGCTCAGAGGCGTTCTCGTTGAGGATCTCGTCGAGTCGTTTCGCTTCGGCGTCGGTCGAGCAGACGACAATCACGTCTTCGTCACCGGCCGTTTCCGTCAGCTCCTCGCGGACGCGATCGATTTGTCCTTGGAATCGTTCGACCGATTCGAAACCAAGGTGACAATAGGCGCCGTCGCGGCCTTCGCTGATCAGGCTAGCGGTCGCCACTGCGCTCCTGGCAACCGATTGCATCGCAGTCTTGACGCCATGAAATCGTTCGGGATGCTCCAGTCGACTCAGGTACGCAGCGCCCTGATCGCGGGCTTGCTGTGGTTCGATGATCAGCGTCCAACCGTGATCGGGCAGGAACGAAGCGAGCGTTCCACTGTCACTATCGTTCGGCTCAAGAATCGTAATCTCGGCTTGCTTCAGATCGGAGATACTGCGTTGCGTTGCGATATCAAAAGCGCGAATCGATTCGAGTTCGTCATCAAAGAATTCAAAGCGACAGGGACGCAGCCAGTCGGGTGCGAACACGTCCAGGATTCCGCCCCGCATCGAGTATTCGCCAGGCAGTTCGACTGCGCTGGTGTGATGGAAGTTCTGCCCGGCGAACCAGCGGAGCAGCGAATCGAGGTCAACTTGCTGGCCAACTCGCACGATTCGCGACGCGGCCGCGATCGAATCGGGTGTTGGCGTTGGCTGGATCAGACTCTCGATGCTCGTGACGACAACCTGGGGCAAGTCGTTGGCCGCAAGGCGTTTGAGCGTGGCCAGGCGGTCGCCGTAGATGTCATCATTGATAACCCGCTCCCCCGGCTCGCACTCCCAAGCGGGAAACCGGGCCATATCAAGCTTGGCGAACAGTTCGAGTTCGTCGCAGAAGTCGTCGATCTCGTTTTGCTGCGGCAGGACGACCAAGAGGGGGCCGTCACAGCGGTTCGCCAATTCCGCGGCGAGCAACGCGCGGACCCCGCCCCAGACTCCGTCCAATGTTGCCGATTCGCCGCGCCGCAGGGACGCCAGAACATTGGAGAAACCGTCTTGACGATCAAGTTGTTGCGGCAACTGCCGCAGCCGCGTCTCGGCTGACTTCGTTGCCGCTGGAGCCTCCGCCATGAAACAACGACCTCTCGGGCGTCAAAGCGACGCATGGGTCCACCGGTGCGTCGCGCGTGGGCCGAATTGTAGGCCAGCAAGGCAATTCCGGAAAGACGTAACGAATGCCAGCCCCTGGCCGGTTCATGAAAACCTAAACGGTTCCTGCGGTGTTACCGGCGGACTTGGGCCCCGAACGGGCAGTCGCCCCGATTCTCCGCCCCGATTCTCACTACCCGCCGCCCAACGAGCGAATAAAAAGGCCACACAAGATCAGACATAGGCCACGCAGGAACAGGAATGGACAACGCAAAGTCTAAGCATCGTCGCGGAATCGACGCCAACCAAAGCGAACCTGGGGTCACGCAAGTCATGGCGAAACGCGTTTTTCTGGCGGACAGCAAACAGATCGCCGTGCCGCACGTCGGCTCGTACCTTATCGATTGCCCACCCCGATGATGGGTTAGGCGGAGCGACCGGGCGAAGCCCGGTCGACATTTGGGCGTGGGTCTGGAACTCGCTCGACGGTCCGCGCCAAAGCGACCGCAGGGCTGTGATGTTCTTCTCGGACGAGCACTTCGGCGCCTATCCCTCCTATGATCATTGGGCTCATCGCAATCTTCATGCGGGGCAAGACGGATTTGCTAGCAAGAACGTGCTGACGCCGCGCGGCTGTTTCTTTGAACATGGCCGAGTCGATTCACTCCCGACGAGCCTTGAGAGCCGCCCCTCGAACATCGCCTGATGAAGGTTTGGGGCTGGCGTCTATTTGTCGGACCAGACGGCCAGTTCGTTGCCATGGGGGTCGGCGAACTGGAACCGCCGCCCGCCGGGGAACGAAATAATTTCCTTCACCAACTCACCGCCATTAGACAAAACCGACTCCAGCGTCTGCTCCAGATTGGCGGCGAAGATGACGATCAACGCGGCCCCATTCTCGGTCGAGGATCGCAAGTCCGACTTGTAGAAGCCGCCTGTCATCTTGCCGTCCTCGAACGACATGTAATCGGGCCCGTACTCAGTAAAGGCCCAGTTGAAGGTCTCTTCATAGAACCGACGGATCGCGCCAAACTCGGCCGCCGGCAATTCGAGATAGTCGATTTTCATATCCGTTGGCATTTGTGGTTCCCCGTTGCTGTTTGCTTTCGGCATCAGTTCGTTGAGCTGCCGCTGCCCAGCTGACTGCAGTGCGCCGACTCGTTTGAGTGGTGATTGGAGTCCTTTTGGGCCTCAACTTCAAGGCGTTCGGCCGCCTTGCGTAGCCTCTCGCCGCAAGTCAGGATGGCATAGGCGCCCCGACACAAAGAAGCTTTCGATCCAGGCGATTGATCGGCCCAGCGCTGATCAGGGCCAAAAGGCAGCAAGCTAGAAATGGACCAGTCAAAACCACAGCCGCGCGAGAATCTTGACCGCCCGAACGATGTCGATAGCGTCTTCGCGTCTCTCGGCGAGTCCGAATCCGAACCGATACACATCATCGATGACTTCGAGGGCGGTGAAAACGTTGAGGACAATCCGCCGAGCACTCCTCTGCAATTCCCTTTGTCGGCGCTCTTTTTGGCGATGCTGCTGACGGGACTGTTCTCTCTGGCTTACCTTTATCAGCGAACTTTTGGCTTTCTTCTATTCTTCGCAATGGCCGCCGCCATGGGAAGCCGGGCCAAGGGAAAGAGGGAGCGCGCGATCGCCTCGATGTTCTTCGGTGGGGCGGCAGCGCTGTGCGCCGGACTCATGCTTGCCGAAGCGAGCCAGCCGGCGATCGGGCTTTCCGGCTTGGCGATTGCCTGCGTTGGCGGCTATTCAGCGCTCCACGGTCTCGCCTTGGTCGTCGTTTCGTTTTGGGAATGAGCCCTCGACCACGGCTAACACCCTCCCCTCGCCCGGCCCAGGCAGCCAAGTCGGGACCCCAGAGGAAAGCCAGCAGACATGAAATAATTGACCGCATCAGGTAAGATAGCTTGGCTCCGTTCCGGCCACTTTGGCCGCTCGCGGAGGATCCTGGGCTCGATACGGATTCGACAGGCATCAGAAGGATCGTTGCATGCCAAGCAGGGAAGTAGAAGACGGACAGGCGGGCGAACGACATCGCGTTTGCTTACATCAACCGCACCTTCATCTATTGCTGCAAACGCTGGGGCTCGATGTCGCGTTTCATCGGGGACGCGGCGCTCAGCTCGTCTACACAGACCCATCTGGCCGCGAGGTTGAGATTCTCGACATGGTCGGGGGCTACGGCGCCGGTTTGTTTGGCCATGCCAATCCAGTTCTGCTCGACGTTGCCCGCCGCTCGCTCCACGGCCAGCGCCCCGTGTTCGCCCAAGGTTCGTACGGGCTAGCTTCCCAGCGATTGGCGTTTGAACTGGCCGAGCGGTGTGGCGGCGGATACCACACCGTACTGGCCAATTCCGGGGCCGAGGCGGTGGAGGCCGCCATGAAGCACGCGATTCTGGAAACAGCCGGTTCCACATTTGTCGCCCTGGGCGGTGGCTTTCACGGCAAGACTTTAGGCGCAGTGCAATTGACCGACAACCGCTTCTATCGCGAGCCGTTTGCGCTGACTGGCATCCGCGTTGTGCGCGTGCCGCCCAACGATTGCGAGGCGCTCAAAGAGGCCTTCAGAAGCGGCGCCGCACTAGGCGGAATGATCGTCGAGCCGATTCAGGGCGAAGGCGGCGTTATGCCGCTGACTGCTGAGTTTCTTCGGCTAGCATCCGAATTGTGCGCCGCAGCCGCCATCCCTTTGATCGCGGACGAGTGCCAAACCGGCATGGGTCGTACGGGGCAATTCCTGGCTTGCCAGTCGATGGGCGTGAGGCCGGACTATGTCTTGCTTTCCAAATCGTTGGGAGGAGGCATTGCCAAGATCTCAGCGGTCTTGATTGACAACCGCCGTTATCTGACCGAGTTTGAACTGCGGCACAGCAGCACGTTTGCCGGCGACGGGTTATCCAGCGAGATCGCGCTCGCCGCGTTAAAGTTGCTGACCCCGGAATCACTTGCACGAATCCGCAGCCAAGGTGAGTTTGCACTGGACCGACTGCGAAGCCTGGCGGCGGACTATCCGGCCGCGATTGCCGATGTACGAGGCGCTGGCCTCATGTTGGGAATTCAGTTTCGGCCTCAATTCGATTCAGCAAGCTTTCTGCTCCGGCTGTTCTCCTCAAAGAACGAATTAGTGCAAGCCGTTGCGGGATACCTGTTTCATCGACATCGCATTCGCGCGGCGCCGACATTGAGCGAGCCTTGGGTGCTGCGTTTGCAGCCTTCGATGCAAGTCGGCGAAACGGACTGGCTGCGACTGGCCAACGCGGTCAAGGATGTTTGCGGGAAGCTCGACAGGGCCGACGCAGGCGGGTTAACCGACTATGTGGTCGATCGAACCGGCGATCAGAGCGCAACGGAATTGCTCCGCGCCGAAGGCAAACCAATCGCCTTCACTGGCGCCGACGCCTCGACGCTCTCACCAACCAATTCAACGCGCCGCGTGGCCTGGCTCTGCCATATGATCGACGCCAACGATATGATTCAGCAGGAGCCAAAGAACAGTTTTCTCGGCTTTGAAATGGCGGAGCAATATTTGGCATGCTGGAGCCCACTTGCCACTCCCGTCGTGATGAACACAGTCGATGTCCAATCGGCTCATGGCGAGACGATTTGCTTCTGTCCGATCATGTTGCCGGTCACGTCTCGACAGATGAAGCGGTGGTTGGACCGCCGGCAGTTCTCTCTGTGCCGCGCTTTGGTTGAGCAGGGAGTTGCAACGGCCAGGCACCTCGGCTGCCAGCTTGCCGCGCTGGGGCAGTACACATCGATCGTGACTCAAGCGGGCCGCAAACTCAAACCTGACAGCGCGATCGGCCTGACCTCAGGCAACAGCTATGCAATCGCCCTGGCTCTCGGCGCCATTGACCGAGTGATTTCCGAGCGAGGGCTGGATCGTTCTCAGCTCGTCTTAGGCATCGCTGGTGGGGCGGGCAATATTGGACGGGCTTGCGGCGAAATCCTGGCCGAGCAGTATCGAGCCGTCGTGTTAGCTGGACGGTCACGTTCCTCAGTTCGGCTTCAACGCTACGCCAAACGATTGCCACGAGCTCTCGCGACAACCGACCTGACCGACCTGAGTCGGGCCCACGTCGTGATTTCCGCAACCAACGCAGCGTCGCCGCCGTTGGGCTCGGAGCACCTCGCTCCCAACGCGATCGTCTGCGACTTGTCTGTACCGCCGAGCCTTACGGCAGCGACGATCGCCGAGCGTCCTGATCTGAAAG
Organism: uncultured Pirellulaceae bacterium; assembly: GCA_964635375.1. Lineage (GTDB taxonomy): Bacteria > Planctomycetota > Planctomycetia > Pirellulales > Pirellulaceae > CAZMNY01. The sequence goes on from CAZWOU010000001.1 coordinate 137,468, forward strand.
TGATTCAGGGTGGTATCGCCCGTCTGCCGAACCGCGAGGACCTGGGGATCGCCAGTTTCCCGCTTCAACGCGGGTTGGCGTTTGGCTGTATGGCGGAGGGTATGTTGTTGGGATTTGAGAACATCAGGAGCTGCGAATTCACCGGTCGACTTCGATCAGAGCATGTTCGACGGGTCGCCGCGATGGCCGAACGGCACGGTTTTCAGTTGGCGGATGTTGACTGCGGTCAATGGGAAGGCGCCCACGCCTCGGAGACCCAGAATGCCGCAAACTGAACTATCCCGGTGGCCCTTGGTTGGCGGCAAGGCTGACGGCCTGCTGAGGATTCAAGCAGCAGGCCTGTCCACGCCGGACTTCGAAGTGTCGCCGCCCGACTTGGCTGCCGCCGCGGCGCGACTGGGATGGCCACTCGCCGTTCGCTCGTCCGCTTCGCTTGAGGATGGCCAGCGCGACTCCTTTGCCGGGCAATTCGAGTCGTTCCTGAATATCAATTCGATCGGCCAACTTAAGCGAGCCGTGCAACAATGTCGCGAGTCGGTGAACTCAGCTGAGCTCGCGTCGTATTGTCAACAGAGGCATATTGATACGGCGAAACTTCATCTTCACGTTATCGTTCAGAGAATGATACAGCCCGAGTTGGCAGGCGTGGCCTTCAGCGTCAACCCCGTCACCGGCGCCAACGAAGTCTTCATCGAAGCGGTTGAGGGTTTGGCGGACAAGCTCTTGGCCGGCGCCCAGTCGCCTTTGCCGCCCGGTCACAGACTCGTCAGAAAGTGGCTTCCGCAAATCGAGGCGGTCGTGGGGAAGCTGCAGGCATGGTTCGGTCAACCGCAAGACGTCGAGTTCGCGATCCAAGACGGCAAACTTTGGGTCTTGCAAACACGGCCAATCACCCGAATCAGTTTCTCGCCGGGCGAAGGTCATTGGACCAATGCCGATTTTCGAGACGGGGGTGTTTCTTCGACCGTCTGCTCGCCGCTGATGAGTTCCTTGTACCGCTGGATTTGGGACTGCTCACTCAAGTCATCGCTGCGTGAGATTCGTTTGTTTCGAGGCGACTTCGAAGCCAGCAGAAACTTCTTCGCCAGACCGTATTGGAATCTGGGTGAAGTCAAGCGGTGTATGCAAAGCGTTCCTGGCTATGTTGAACGAGAATTTGATAGGGACCTCGGCGTGCGCGCCGCATACCAAGGCGATGGACAGCGAACTCCAACGACGCTGCGAACCGTGTTGCGCGCTCTGCCGACGGTTTGGGGCATACGCCAATTCTTCTCGCGGCAGAAAGCCACGGGAGAACGTCTCTTGTCTGGCGAGTGGAACGCAATCCGCCGACTCTACGAGGGCCGGAAGTTCAGCGACGAGCTTTTGGACACGCTGTTCAAACGGGACTACTTCTTCATTGAGAGCCAGTATTTCCGAACGGTCTTCGCCGTTTCTCTGGCCAAACTCGATTTCACGATGTCGTTTCCCCACCTCGACTACCAATCGCTCGTCAGCGGCCTTGCGGAGTTGAGCCACATGGCGCCGCAGCGGCGAATCGAAGAAATGCGGGAACGGGGCGAAGTGGATGTCGAGGCGCTAATGAAAGAGTTTCGACATCACTGTCGTTGGGGCGTCGATGTAATCCACCCGCGCTGGGACGAAGATCCTGAGTTCGTTGCTTCCCTCGTTGAACAAACGCCTGCCGCGACGTCACGCGTCGAAGCTCACGAGACGGCTCGAACCCTCCACGAATCAGCGAGGCGGGAGGCCTTGTCCGATCTGTCAAGAGGACGACGTCGCAGCTTCTCCAGCAAACTCAGGCGATTGCGGCAGTTTGTTTGGCTGCGAGAGGAGCTTCGCAACATCTCCAACGAAATGTACCATCTGCTGCGGCGAGGCGTGAAGGAGATCGCCGAACAGAGGTTCCTGGGCGATGACATCTTCTTCATGACTTGGCAGCAGATCCGGTCTGACGATCGTGCTGAAATCGACCGTCAACGGTCCGAGTATGAAGGGTATCGGCATTTCAAGGCGCCAAACGAGGTTGGCCTTCCGCAGCTTCAAGGCGAAAAGTACGACGAGGCGAACGGCTTGCAAGACAGCTGGAAGGGCATCGGCGCCAGCCATGGAAGGCTGACTGGCAAGGCCCAGGTTGCCCACACAGTCGAGCAGGCGATGCAAGTCGAGCCGGGGGCAATTCTGATTTGCCCATTCACAGAACCAGGCTGGACGCCAGCACTCGCACGCGTTGGCGCTGTCGTCACCGAGACCGGCGGCTTGCTCTCTCACGCAGCCGTGATTTGTCGGGAATTCGGTGTGCCCGCGGTGCTTGCCGTCGAACACGCGACATCTATCATCCCCGACGGAGCTCGCCTTGCCGTTGACGGGTCCACGGGCCGGATTAAGCGTGCGGTATGAGGCACCGGCTCGCCAGCTCTTGATACGTCGAGTCTCCTAACTCTCGCTCCCACTCGAAATACATGTCCCGCACAGAGTCTCGGTTCTCCTCTAAGTCGTCCAATCGCCATGCCCGCGTATCGATCGGCGGGCGGTAATAAACGTCAACCGTACCGGGCCGAACATCAAGGTCCGTATTGTGGGACCAGGGCCCCGGGTCCACGATTGTCGGGATGCGAATATAGATCGGCTGAATGGGGGCGACGAGATTGGTCGCCAAGTGAAAAGCCCCCTTGTTGAAACAGCCGATTTGCTGCCCTTCCGGCGTCAAGAATACCGAGTCGCCCGTCGTCCGCAAGACTCGCTCGGCCCGCTGGAAAATCCGCGTGCGCGCGGCCGGATACCTCTGGGGCTTAGTCCAGAATGTACCGATCAAATACGCCACCAAACCGAGCGGCAAGATAGCGCGCAAGAATCCGCTGAGAAAATATCGTGTACGCGGCAAACCAAGCGCAATCAAGACAAGCACGTCAAGCGACGACGTGTGGTTAGATACATAGACCGTCTGGTGCTTGGCGTAAGCAAAGTCTCGGTGCTCGACTATCCTAACGCCAAAGCACCAAAGGGCCAGCCGCGACATCCGCTTCGCCAGCACTTCGGCGCAGAAACGGCGAGTCCGAAACAGGGTCAAGCAGGAAACCAGTAGCATTCCCATCGCACCAAAGACGAGAATCAAGACGCAGCAAGACAGACAAGCCAACTTGCGGATGTACTGGCCACGAGTCAGTTGCTCCCGCGGGCTGCGGACATCGCGTCGTCCGCCGGCATCGCTTTTGGCGTCGCGAGTTGCTGTGTCGATCTGGGATTCAATCATCTTGGCTTCCCTGGTCCCATGGCTGCGGCATCCTTTCTCCTGCAAACCACTGTCTGCATCGCCAGATTCAACTGCCGTTCAAAGAGCAGCACCGGCGACAGTAACAGTTGTCCGATAAAGTACGGATAGATCGCTCGTTGAAGATTCAGCCCCCTCCCTTTGAGCCACTTGAATGCGGCCCCCGCAAACAAATAGAAGTAGGCGGGAAACGCACCATAGGGCAGGTATTCGACCACTTCCAGCCCAGCTCGCTCAACGACATCAAGCAACGTTCGTTTGCTGTACAAGACCGTGTGCTGGGGCGCCTGCAGGCCTGGCCAACGCTCGCCATACATCCGATACGTGAGGCAATCGAGTCGAGGGACTTCGATCACCAAACGCCCGTTCGGCTTGATCACACGCTGGGCCATCTCCAGTGTGCGAAACGGATCATAATCGTGTTCCAGAAAGTGCCACATGGTTAGCAGGTCGAAGTAGTCCTCCGGAAGATCTTGTTCGTAGAACAGCCCGCAATGGTGCTGCACGTTGTCAAAATATGGGAGATGAGTCAGATCCTTGAAGTCAACTCCCGTCGCCTCAACCTGCAATCGCTTGCGCATTCGCTGCAAGAACGTTCCCGATCCACAGCCAATATCCAAGATGCGATCGCCTTCGCCCAAATCAATAAAACGGCGAACTAACTTCTCCTTCTCTCGATCATGCCTCTCCATCGCCATTTCGTAGAACCAAGTCAGCAGACCCCAGTTTGTCTTCTTGCGGTGCGATATGTACTCGTCATCGTAATAAGCGCCGATGTGATCGAGGCTCAATCGAGGTGTTTGGTAGGCCAGCCCACAACCGTTGCAGGTGACGAAACGAAAGCTGCCTGGCTTGCCAGTCAGATCGTCCTGGGCGACGACGAGATCCGAACAGTCCTCGCTGCCACAGTAATAACATGGCACCGACTCGAATTGTCTCTTGTCCGGCGGAGCGATAACGGCAGATGGGTCCATGACAGATCGCTTTCTCTAGCGGGCTCTCTCGTTTGCGCGCGCAGGCGCAACGAATGGTTTGGCCTGTATTTGAACGGGTATGCTCACAGCGGGGGCCTTCACGCGATTGTCTGACTTGGCCGATTCACCCCCAATCGAGATCGCCGCGACCACGATGAGCATCAGCAACAACGCAAGACACTCGAGACGAGCCGCCTGCACCGCGACCCGCGTGCGCAGGCAGACGTCGTGAAGAACTTCATAGACGCAAAGAAACAAGAACACGCTTGAGGCTGCCAGCGCCAGATGAGCACCCATCGCGCCCTCGCTGTGGGCGCCGACGATCAAGACGATCAGCGGGTACTTGCCGAGCACCAGGTGGTAGTTCAAGGTGGACTGCATGTCGTCGCGACCTCGGTACCAGACGGCCAACATCGCCTCGAACGCGAGAAGCAGCGCCGCGGCGGGCCAAGGTCGACTCCAAGCCGTGATGCTCAGCGTCAGCGCGAATAGAACGGCGAGCAGCACATAAAACGGGGTGAGCGAACTGGCCTGAACAAGCACCCGATCAGGGTGGCGCAGACGATCTGAGATTACGTCAACAAGGTCGTCCCAAAGCCTAAACTGAAGCACCAGTAGGGCAAGCAGCGTCGCGTCGAGCAGTCCGATTGCATGTCGACTGGGCGGGGCTGCCGACCAACTAGCCAACATCAACAGCACCAGAAGCAACAGCACTGGCGTCGTGATGAAGCGACTGCTGACATACCTGCCCAATTCGTTAGTCAAGGATTTCAACGACACCGCGTTCTCCATCGACTTGAATCTGTTGACCACTCGTGATTCGCCCAGTCGCATTGCTGATCTCGACAACCGTCGGCAGGCCGTACTCACGGGCCAGGATGGCGCCGTGCGAGAGCATCCCGCCTCGTTCCATCACGAGTCCGCTAACCAGGAACAGAATGGGGCCCCAACCAGGATCCGTTTGGCGAGTGACAAGGATGTCTCCCGCCTGCACTTGATCCAGTTGCGATGGATCGCTGAGCACCACGGCGCGGCCCACAATCTGGCCGCCGCAGACGCCAATCCCGGACAGCGAGGCTTTCGAAAGGGTGGTGGATGGGTCTGCTCTCCCGTCGCCATCTTGGTTGGCGCAGGCGGCGGCGCGACCGTGCTCCCGGTCCTGACGTGAATCCCAGTAACACCCGGGCTCCAAATCAAATCGATCCGGAGGCGACAAGGCCGCAAGGTTTTGCTGGGCAGTCCTGCGAAGACGGGCTAAGGCACTGGTCTGCTCTGGCAGCATCGCCCCGCCCGCGAGCAGCGATTCTATCTCTTCGTGGGTCAGAAAGAACAGATCCGTCACGTCCTCCAAACCGCCCGCGTCGGCCAATCTCTGGCCGATCGCCAGTGTTAATCGGCGGCAACGACTGTAGAGCAGGGCCTGTTTCAATCGGGCTCGTTCTCGGCAGGCGATAGAGCGTTGCGTCCAGCGAAAAAGTCTCTTTGCCAGCAAGTTCTTGCGAGGCCAAGGGAGAAACCGAAGCAGTCGGCGGCGCGCGAGGATTTTCAATACACGATCCGTCTCTTCTTCGCGACTCTGCTGTTGCCGCGCCAGCCGCTCTTGGGGTGAACAACCATGATGGTCAAGATAGGCGCGAATCAACTCCAAAACCGCAGCGGGTCGCTCTTGGTAGCTGGGCTCGGTCAGCATGAGTTCGCCTGAGCAGCGAAACCCCCACTGCTCCAAAAACTGTTGCAAGTCGCGGTGAAGCGGTTGATGCCTCGCATCGCTTTCGATCTGCAGCAAGACATCTTCGGCGGCCAATTCGCGAAGTGATGTTCGCAATTCAGGGTCACGCTGAAACTGGCGGGCCAGGTCCCACAACCGTTCTGTGGGAAGACCGCTCACAACGTCGCGCAGCCCAGTGAGCAGTCGGTTCGCCATCGCCGAATCGGTTGCGTCGGGAAATTCGCGTTGTAACAAGCGCTGACTCAAACCGTAGCTTATCATGCTGCTCGCATCCGCCGCGGCAGCGTCAGTCCAATGACTTCGGATCTGTATGAAGCCTCGCCACAAATCGAGCAACTCCGTTGTGGTGAGTTGGGCGAGCCGACACGGATGGCTGGCCTGGGAAAACGCGTCGACTTGAGATTCAAACACCTCCACGCGCCGCTCGAGATTCCGAAACCTCCACCACGTGCGCATGGCAATTCTTACAAGCTCGCGAGCCTGACGCAGACGGCCGTCGCGATGCAAAGGGCTGCCAGCGTTCGCCGGCGCAGGCGCCGATTTCGCACCGACGAATTGGTTGAATGACTCGGAAAGGAACTCACCAAACGGGGCTGAACGCAACACGGCGTGGATGTTGGTGAGGTTGTAATAGAGCCGCCCGCCATGGGAGCCAATAATATTGCGAAGCGGATACTCCATCGCCTCGACTCGCTCCGCTGAAATGCCAAAAGCGAGTCCGAGGTTGCGGAAGTAGTGGTAATAGCCCTTCGAAGCGATCGAGTAGAGCAAGGGACAAATTGGCTCGGGAAAATTCTCGTTCACATTGGCGTTGGACCAGACGATTCGATTCTCAGCGACGCCAGTTGGCTCGAATGGCAGGGCGCGAGATTCAGCGAACGCAGTGATCGGACGCGACTGCAGCAACTGCAGATCCCCCTCCGCGTCCACCGTCCACTCAATATCCAGCGGCGTGTCGAAATGCGACTCGAGCGAGCGTCCGGCGTCGTACAGCTTGCCGGCCAAGGCGTCGGTTATCAGCGGCGTTTCAGCCGCGACGCCATCCTGATCTCGCTCCTCCCAATGGTCCTGAGCCAGGGTCAAGCGGCGGGGCCGGACGCGTCCAGAAACAAGTTCGTCTCCAAGCCCTCGACAGAATTCCGCGATCATCGATCCAGAACGCGGTTGCCGCACGCCTCTGGTAAACAGCACGCCAGAGATGCACGAATTCGTCTGCTGCTGGATGAGCACGCCCATGCCCTGCAGACTGCACGACCTGCCTCGCTGATAGGCCAGCGAACGATGCGACCAATAGGAGGCCCAACAACGGTGCAGCCCATCGATGAGATCGTGTTCACGGACGTGCAAGAACGAATCGAGTTGGCCGGCAAAGGCGGCGTCTTTCGAATCTTCGCCAATCGCCGAACTGCGCACCACGAACGGCTCCGTCCCGAGTCGCTTTGCGTTGTCCAGCACTTCGCTGGCGACGTCAGCAGGCACGGCGGCGGCAAGCACCCATTGGCGAATGTCTTTGGCGACTTGAGCCAGCGCCAGCGGATCAGACGAGTCAGCGATTGCGAGCGATTTGTCAATTCGGCGCCGCAAGCGGCTCTCATCCAGCCAACGCTGAAAGGCGAGATCGGTCACGACGAAACCGCTAGGAACTGCAAAGCCAAGCTTCAGCATGTCCGCTAGTCGGCTCGCCTTTGCGCCGCACTGGTCCGCGTTGCCAGCCGCCGCAAGCGGGATCGTGAGCGTCGTTCGTGACATGACTGTCATGCTGCGCCACCAGTCCGGCAATGCTCGGGCGTAACAATCGCCAAGCGAAACGCGACAATCACGGCTCGCGCAATCCTCGGCAGTTTGCCAAAACTCTTATTGTTCTTCGTCAAGACGCAGTCCATTCGTTTGAAGACGGAATTCCTCAGGCCTCCTACGCGGCGCGAGTCTTCATTCCTAACAACATGAAGGTCAAATTGAACAACCAGTGAATGATAGCGCCAATCAGAAAAATGTAGAGCCAACTCAACAGAGGCACTCGAACGAAAACACTCAGAGCCAGCAACCCGCCGACAATAGAATCGACTTGGTCCACCGTAAAGCAGAGCATGCGAGCGAGAGGACTATGGGGCGGTTGTCCAGCGCCGATGCGCCATTGGCGTTTGAGAAACGAGTTGGGCAACTCTCCGAGCATGAACCCCAGGCCCGTCCAGCAGCCGAGTAGCCCGTAGGCCAACGGCGATAGAGCCCATAAACCCTCCGCCATTCCCGGTGAAATCGAGGACAACTGCCGGGCGAAGAGAAACGCCGCGCCGGTGGCCGGGACCATGACCACAAAACCAGCCCATGTCTTGTTGTCCCCGAAAATCCGGCGCCCCCGAAACGTCCGGCCGCCGTCGAGCGTGTGCTTGAATCGTCTGCTGGCCGAACTGCGCAACCAGAGCGTCTGGCCCACGCCGGCCGCAACCAACGAGACGAACAGGAATATCGAGCATGCTATGGGATCCAATGCCATGGCGAGAGTCGTTTCCTACAAGTGGTTTTCGAGTTGCGAGAGACAAGTGTTAAAGGGAAAGGCCCGTTTGATCTCGATTCTTGAACAGCAACACATCGCCTCGGACGGCCTTCGATTGCAAAACCCACTTCCACCATTCGACGCTATTGGCCGTGTCCATTTCCAAGCGGTGCAGATCGTAACCCGGGATGCGAGGATAGATGTGATGCAGTGAATGGGCGTCAAAATTCAACAGAATCAATCGTGAGAACCACGTTGGAAATTTCAGCGAGCGGGTGAAGGCATCTTGCTGTAGAGGAGAGAAGGGGCGAACGTCTCGATCGCCAGCCAACGGCATTGGAATGTGAGTGTGCTGGCTTAGGATCAGCAGGTCTTGCAAGGCCAAGCTCAAGAATAGGCCCAGTCCGAAACATCGCGCCGCGTTCGCAACTCCTATCGACCAGAAGATTGCGGCATAGACGAACAAGTAGCAGAAGACATTTGCCATCAACATCCGCCGGTCAC
>CAZWOU010000002.1:0-49429 GCA_964635375.1 uncultured Pirellulaceae bacterium
GTTTCACAAGCGCCCGCCCCTCTTCAAGCGCCCGCCCCTCTTCAAGCGCCCGCCTCAGACAGCACCGCCTCAGACAGCACCGCCTCAGACTGCGCCGCCCACATCAAACGCCCCGAGGACGCAGCACGCGGGAGGTCCCGCCCGAGTACCCGTCAACGCACCAACCACGCAAGTGAACCCCTTACAGGACGACCTGTTGTCCTCAGCACCCGTCGCGACATCGCCTGCGCTAAAGCCAATCACTCGAAAGAAGAAACGACCCGCGCTACTGCTGCTTAGCCCTGTCTTCATTGGTATTGCCGTCGCAGGCATTCTCTTTCTCGCCTTAGCTTATTGGTTGATGGGGCGTGGAGGTTTGAACGAGGGCGAAATCGCCTCTGGTTCAACCGCTGAACAAGGGGAGAATACGGGAACCGGAGAGCAGACGGATGACGCGAATGGCGCCGAAACAAGCGACCCTGATCTGGGCGGCGAAGATTCAGCCAACGGCAACACCGCTGCCGATAGCGCGGCAGCCGGAGGCGACTCCGCTTCATCTAGCGACGCGGCAACTGGAGCCGACCAAACCGGCAACGCTGGAACCGGTGAATCCAATGCGACCTCATCCAGTACGGTGTCGCCCTGGTTGGTGCTCGAGGCGACTAACGTCTCGACGTCTCTAGACGATCCCGTCGAGAAACAGCCCGATGGCTCGTACTTTGTCGAGATTTCCAAACCTGGAGTTCGCACCTATACGTTCGAGGTGTTAGCTCCCACTGACGTTGTTTGGGTGCGGCTGGAGACGCTTCCGGATGATCGCCTTCCAACGGGCGGGTCGGGTTGGAATCACGATGGCAATTTCGTGTTGTCTCAATTCCGGCTCTCCACTTTGCCTGCTGGTGAGAACCAATGGCGGCCGGTTCAGCTCGTGCGGCCGAAGGCGAGCTTTACTCAGGACCGCATGTCCATTGCCCATACGCTCAACACGGCCCGACAGTCGGGTTGGGCGGTTCGTCCTCAGCAAGGCGAGGCACATCAAGCCATCTTTGCGTTGGGTTCTCCGGCGCCGACGGGGATCCCGCTGCGGATCGAACTGCTGTTTCATCACCAGAGCCGAGACGGTTGCACGGCCCACATTGGGCGATTCCGATTCTCTGCCGCATCCACGGAATCTAGCCCGCCCTTTGTCGTCGATGCGACCAAGTCGGTGGGAGCAGGCGGATCCGAAATCGCCGAAGGACCGGACGGCCAGTCTGGTGGGACGACCCTGACCGCTGTGCCTGACTCCGACACGCTCGCCGCCGCTCGTGGCGCTGTTCGGGATGCAATACCACCCCCCAATAGTCTCGCGGCTCGTGACCTCCTGGCTTGGAATGACGCGCTGATTAAAGCTGAGAGTTCGGCTGCCGACTCGGCCGAGAGTTACGCCCTTTTGTCGGAAGCACTAAAGGCGGCCGAACTGGCCGCCGACGCTCGAGTCGCCTTCCAGGTGGTCGAACTGCTCGCACGTAGATTCGACGTCTCCGTGCAGGACGAGCGGGTTAAGGCCTTGCGGAATATTGCCTCGAGGGCGAAGTCGGAAGCGGAGCTGGATTCGTTGCTCGCCGCTGCCAGAGGGCTTGCTTTGGACCTGCTGGCGGCCCAACGCTATACGGAAGTCGCCGACCTGTTGGACTCGATCTACGAGTGTTTTCAAGCTGCGAGAACCGATCTTCACGCCAAGGCGATTAGCGAACTTCGGAAGTACGCGCGGCGGGCCGCTCGCGCTGAGGAACTGATGCAACGCGCCCAAGAGACGTTGAAGGCGGACCCCTCAGACGCGGCCGCCCACGCCACCTTGGGGGCTTGGAGCGCAATCTACCGCGGGGACATCAAGGAGGGTCTGAAACACTACCAAGAAAGTTCAGATACACAATGGAAGAAGCTTGCCGGAGCCGAACGAGATCAAGCTGCTGATCCGAAGGCCGTTGGGGACCTTTGGTGGGAGATCGGGCTGCGTAAGGACAAAGAGACTAAGTCCGTTATGCTTCACCGCGCCGGCCATTGGTACCAGCAGGCGATGGCGACCGCCGACTCGAAGACAAAAACTCAGTTGACGAAACGCATCGAGACGATCCATCTGTTACCCAAATTTGACCCGTCTCGCAGATCGGGAACCCTGGTTGCTGCCGGAGAAACCGTCAATTTGCTGTCGCTGGTCGATCCACAATTGGATGCCCTGGCTGCCAATTGGGAACGCAAGTATGAAACCCTGCAGGCTGAGCCGCCCGAAAGTGACTCCCGAATCCGTTTGCCTATCGATGTGCAAGGATCGTTTGCCCTGAACCTTGATTTCACTGCTGTCGACGGCCAATCCGTCTTGTTGGCTCTGCCCGCGGGAGGGCGAGGATTTCAGGTCGTTCTCGGCGTGGCGCCAGCCGTCCAACTCGCCGGCATACAGACCATCGCGGGAAATGCGGTTCCCAAGAGCGGCGTGGCGGTCCCCTTGCGGATTAAGCCAGGGCAACGCCATTCGCTACTTGTCCGCTTTGAACAGGTCGGCGAGAAAGGCCGCATCATCGTGCACCTCGACAAGAACCCCTACCTCGCGTGGCAAGGCGACGTGACCGCCCTCGACGATCCGCTGGAAAAAAGAGGATCGCCCGCCGGAATCGCCATAGGCTCGGCCGATGGCAAGCAAGTGCTGTTTCACGCCGCCACGATCCAACTGCTCTCCCGTAACGGCCAGCTCCTGCGAACCGCCGATCCGTTTCGTTTGTCCAAGTAGCCTGGGCCTCGTCAGACGCCGCAATTCGGCGGCACCTTGTCCCCTAGATCGTGCGCGACAGACTCTTGCCACCTCACAGGCTCTTGTCACCTCACGAGCCATACGGGCGAATAGATGAATCGAGACGTGACGTCTCCGCTCGCTGGAATGCCGCCATTGACGACGAGATTCGCCGGTTGAATCGTGACATGCTTGTCGGACATCTTCCCAGTCAGCTTGACATCGGTTATCCGCACCCCAGCGAATTGCACGATCGCGTATTCGGCGTTGTTCCCCGGCCCCGTCACCTGGCTGAAAATCGGGATGACGCGTGGGTCGCCAATGATTGAGGTCAATTCGTCCTTCACGCCTGCGCTGATGCCCGTGTCGCCGTTGAGCATCAGCTCGCCATCTTCGTCGAACTGCAGCTTACCCCCGTGGTAGGCCAGATCCTCGATGGAGACGCCTTCCACGATCTGCCGAGCAATGTCGGCCGTGCTGTTGTTGCTGCTGCCGATATCGACCGTGCCTCGGTTTCCAGGCGAGCCGGTTCCTTGCGGATAGAGATTGATCTCCAAAATGCCATCGGCCCCAGCACTAACCTGTTCCGATTCTGCATCCCACGTCCAGTCGTCGTCCGCATTACCGCTCAGCATGTCGTTCCAAGTGTCGAGATCCAACGCAAACGGTAATAGCTCAAGGTTCTGACCTCCGCTCGGTGCTTCAAACCCGCCAAAGTTCGTCAGGATTGCAGCCGTCGCTTCGGCTTCAGCAGAGGCGTCATCGACACCCAGCAGTTGGGCCAGAAAGAACCTCACGCGACCGTTGTTCGACGAGTCTCGGCGAACCTTGACGCTCACAGCATTGGGCGTGTACGAAGCCGATTCATTAATCGCCACGCTTGGGTCGGTGAAGCTGCTGAGATAGCCGACTGAGATATCTTGATGGCTTAACGCGGGCCCTTCTCGGAGAATTGTGTTCTGGCTAGCGAATGCGGCTGCCGACTCCCGAGCGTCCGTGTCCAGCAGGTCGTAGCTGCCTTCACCAGCAAGCGCCTCCTCATCGACGAGTTCCCACGCCGCAGCCATAGCAGCCGCGTCAGCCGTTCGTTGCAACTCTTCTCTGGCAAGCTGCAAATAGCCTAGGTCAATTGCAAACGCCAGCATCGCCAGAAGCGGCAACATCATGAGCGCAGTGAGGACGGTGATATTGCCATTTCTTCTTGACGATGGGTGTGATTTTGTGTTCATAGCTAAGACCCTTTTGCTCTCTGGACACTCGAATCGAGCAAGCCAACTAGTTCTTCTCGTGGACAACGCGCGGCGTGTTGTCTTCCTGCACTTCGCCCGTTGAGGAAGTCAGGCGAATTCGCTTTAGAGTCAGAGTTTGAACACGATGGGATGCGTAGGCGATGCCTGAATTCTTGACGCTCGTCTCGGGATCGTAACCATTGAGATTCTCTAAGTTCGACTGCACGGTGCAGCGGAGGTGACCCTTGCCGCCAAAACTGCCCCAAGTGGCCGAAGTTCCATCCACAATCTCGAATCGTAGCGATCCCTCGCTGAGCACCATCGTTTGTGTCCAGCGGATGACTTCGCCATCGGTTCCCAGCACCTCGTCGGAAGGAGAACTGTGGTGGGTCAGTGGCCAGCCCTCATCCCAGACTTGAAGCTGCAAACCGCCCGCAACAAAGCTGGGCTGGCTATTGTGATTCAGCTCAAATGTGGCGAGGGGCGAACTACCAGGGCTCGCGGGTGAGATAGCACAGGTTACTTGCGGGGCAATGCTGTTTGAGTCCGGAGTCCCGACGGTGAGTTCCCAGTCCTCCTCCACTCGCACGATCGTTTTCGGCTCAGCTGCGAAAACGCCCGTGTTTTGCGCCAAGCAAGCAAGTACGCAGGAGGTTGCAAGGCAGGTGGTGAAGATCCGAAGCGAAATCCGACGCGTACGCATGATCATGTCCATGGCTGGTCTTTCTGCTTGTTTCGAAGAGCGCTGGTAATCACCAACGATGGTCGTTGACACGTTAGCGGATTCCCTCGCGGCGCATGGCCGAGCTGGCGGTAAGCGTCGTGTTCGTGATAAACATCGGCGAGGGAAGCCAACTGACTTCTTCGAAGGGGATCTGAACCGCGACCGTGATTGTGTCGCCCGGTTGGGCACTAGCAAGCGTGCTCGGGGTGACCGTGACAGTGGCGCTCGAAACGGAGGCGTTCGTCAGATACGCGTCCACGGCTGATTGCACTCCAGAAGCCGCCGCGTTTTCTGTGATGGCGAGTCGGGCGCCCTCACGTGAAGCAGTGGTTGTCAGCTGCTGCACCATCACCAGACGTCCAAATTCGAAAATGCCGAATACGAACGCAATGAAGATCGGAACGACTATCGCGAATTCGACTGCGGCTGTGCCTCGCCGATTTGCGCGACGGACTCGAGCGCCAACGCGTGCCTGTCCGGCTGCGGGGGCCTCGCCCGATTGCGACGCGGAACGTCGTCGCGAGGAATTAGACAGTTGCTTGTTCATGAGCGTGTCCTCAGGCTGTTACGACAAGATCTGCGCAGCGCCGGCGTTCGGCAACAACGCGCCACCTCATAAAGAATTCCATTCGGCAGCCTGGCGATCTCGAACGAGACCCATGGCTTTGCGCCCCGGCCTCGCGACCGGTTTGCCATTTTCAAAGAACTCTGCCTGAGTTCCACGGCGAGCAAGGCTCGCGACTGCTAGCCACCCACTTAAATAAATACATTGCCCATGGCATTTGTCAACTTGCATCTGGGAATGACGCTCTAAGTCTCATTTTGGGACAGATGTCTCCGAATAGACCACGTATTCTAGGGGGTCTCGGTCGGTTTTGGCAGCTTTTGCCGAGAAGTAAACCCGTCTGCAGTAGGCACTTGAGTTGTCCTGAGCCGAAGGCGGTCCTGGTTTGGCGCCGCGAATGCGAAATAGAGACCGTAGACAACAGACAACATCAACGAGTCACGAGACCGTTTCGAGAAAGGCAATCCAATGAATGCAAATCCGACGAACCGTGACATCACCAGTACCGTTGGCCGAATCCGCGACGGATGGTCATGTGCGGAGCGACAATGGCGCAAACAAGTTGGCGAACTTCGACGCCAAGAACTACTCGACATGCTTCTTAGCGTTGGCGACAAGGCAAGTCCTATGCAAGCATCCAGTGGGTAGCGATACCCTCAACCAATAAGGAATAGTCCGATGATCGCGGCAGAAATAAGACTCCTTCAAGAGACACTCCAAGACACGCGGAGCACCTCGCTACGGCAATCGCTGCTGAAGCGAATCTATCACCTCAATCGCGATTCGCAGGACGCCTCAAGCGAACGGGCGGTTGCACGAGAGCAAGACCCGGAACATGATGACGAGCGGCGCTAGTTCGATCGTTCGCAAGGCGGCGCCCAGAACTCAATCCGGGCCTTAGCATGACTCTCCTCGACACGCCCCAGATCAGCGGCGCCTACTTCTTTCCCCGTTTCGATGAGCTCAGCGCCGCCCACGTCGTCGCTGTCGAGGGCGCGGAACTCCACTGCCATCGTCACCAGGTCAATGACGACGCTCTCACCTTGATCCACTTTCACGGCAACGGCGAAACGGTGGGCGATTACGTGAAGCGTGGGGCGGGAGCGGGGTTCTTTGACCTGGGTGTCAACGTTGTCTTTGCCGAATACCGAGGCTACGGTGGCTCGACCGGCTCGCCCGCGTTGGTTTCCCAATTGGCCGATTGCGAGGCGGTGCTGGATTCACTGCATATTCCGGACGATCGCGCGGTAGCGTTTGGCCGTTCAATCGGTTCTCTCTACGCCGTTGAGCTGTGTGCGAGACGGCCGAACTTGGGCGGACTGATTCTCGAGAGCGGCATCGCGGACCCCGCCGAACGGTTTCTTACCTACGCCGACTTAGCGTCGCTTGGCGTCGACGAATCCACGGTCCAAGCCGAGGCTCGAAAGTACTTTGACCACGAGGCCAAGCTGCGCCAGTACGCAAACCCTCTGCTCATCCTGCACGCCGCTGACGATGCTCTGATCGACTTCGACCACGCTGAACGCAATTTTCGCTGGGCCGGCGCGTCGAGCCAAAAGAAGGCACTCTGCCGTTTTGAATCGGGCGGGCACAACGCGATCATGAGCGTGAACTACGCCACTTATTTCGCTGAGGTTCAGGCTCTGTTGGACCTGGTAGGGTGAGCGTCGTCCGCTGGTTCAGCTCGGCTGCATCGGCAACACAGTGGCCAACAAGATCGTCACGATCAGTCCCACAATGCCCATCAGAATGCTCATGGGCGTGATGTACTTGAGGCCCTCTTGCTCGGTCATGCCACTCATTTTGCAGATGACCCAGAATCCGCTGTCGTTCATCCAGGCGATCGGTTTTGAACCGCAGCCGATTGCCAAGGCCAGATAGACCGGATGGCACAGGAGAGCACCCTCGGAGGCGAATCCGGACAGCACGCCGACAGCCGTAATCATGGCTACCGTTGCTGAACCTTGCGCGGTTCGAATTGCGGTCGTTATCAGAAACGCCAGTACCAGGACCAGCCAAGTCGAGACGGCGGGCATGTCGCGGATAAGACCGGCGACTCCTGTTTGCTGCATCACTCCGCCGAAGGCCCCGCCTGCCGCCGTAATCAGAATGATCACGCCTCCGCTGGCGAGCGCCGCACCAGTGGTCTCCGCCAACTGGACAAACCCAAGCTTGCGTTGCCAAGCCAACATGGCCATCGCAATGGCAGCTGCAACGGCCAAGGCGATGTTCTTGTTTCCAATGGTGGCGGCAAACGCCATGAGGGAATCGTTCTTGACGCCGATCGACTTGAGCACCGTGTAACCGGAAATCATGAACACGGGCAGCAGGATTGGCAGCAGGGAAAGGCTCAACGAGGGCAGGCTAGCTGTGTCTTGTTTGGAGAGTGCTTCCAGCTCTTCCAGCGACATGTCTGGTGATTCGCGAAGTGGGACTTCATTGTTTGCGTTGCGCCAATAGGCGTAGACCAGGGCCGCGCTGCTTGAGCAGAAACCGACGAGCACTCCGAACAAAATCATCAGGCCCAGGTCAACGTTCAGTTCTTCCGCCACCATCAGCGGACCCGGTGTGGGCGGCACCAGCGAGTGGGCCATCGTGGCGCCGGCGACGATCGTCAGGATGTAGAGTAAGTAGTTGCGTCCCGTCCGCATTCGTAACGCCTTGCCGAGCGGCATCATCAGATAGAACACCGTGTCGAAGAAGACAGGCACGCCCAGCACAAAGCCACTGCCGGCAAACGCGAGCGGAGCTCCCCGCTCGCCGACGACTCCCAGGGCGGACCGCACGATTCGGTCGGCCGCACCGCTGTCGAGCAGACACTTGCCAATAATTGCGGCCATAGCGATTAGAATGCCAATCTTGCCGCAGGTCGTGCCAAAGGCCTTCGCCACTCGCTCTCCAACAGTCATCTTCGCCAGTTTGGTTGCTGCGACCGCGGTCGACTCACGGCAAATCAAATCGCCAACTTGCGGTTCGGACGATGCCGCGCCAAGCAACGCCGACACGGTATGCTTCGCCTCTTCACCACTCGCGTTCTCCATTGGGGAGAAAACGGCGGCTCGGCCAATCCGCGTCGCTTCACCGTCCGATGTGCGAAACACCACCATTGGCGAGCCATTCGCGAGCGTCTTGCCGCCGGTGGCGAAGTCAACTTGAGGCTGCCCGTCAGCGGTTGCCGTGCGGATGACCTTCCAGCCTTCTTTCTCGAGCAAGAACTTCTCGACCGACGTGCTGGGCGTCAGAGCGCCGACGACGAGAGCGCCCAGCGTCAAAGCAAGGAACGCATGAAGCCGCAGGATCAAGACGCCGCCGATCACGATCGCTACACCGGCGCAAAGTATCAATATCGACTGCAAGGCAAGCTCCTCGACTTCATGGTTGCAAGTGTCGAGTACTTTACCGCGTGTTGGACTCGGGCGCCACAAATTCCTCATCGTAGGCCCGGCAAGACCACAGCCCTGAAAGGGCGCAACACGCCAGCCCAGGGAAGCGAAACGGCGAAGCCGCGAGCGCCGCCCTGGGTTCGGTTTGGTTCGTTAGGCCCGACAAGACCAGCCCTGAAAGGGCGGCTGGCGTCTAAACCGAGGCAATTGCCTTCTTGGCTGCAATCACGACCTGTTCGCTTGTGATGCCAAAATGTTCGTAGAGTGTTTGGAAAGGCGCGGAGGCTCCGTAACCGGACATGCCGACGAATTCGCCGTCGAGCCCCAGGTACTGATCCCAGCCTTGCCGGATGCCGGCTTCGACGCCAACGCGGGCGCGAACTCCCATGGGCAGCACGCTTTCTCGATAGTCGCTTTCTTGTTCGTTGAACAACTCGAAGCAAGGCATGCTGACAACACGGGCTTTGACGCCTTCCGCTGCGAGCGATTCGAATGCTTCGATGCAGAGGAACAATTCACTGCCGGTGCCGATCAGAATCACATCCGCTTTGCCGTCCTCGGCGTCGATCAGCACATAGCCGCCTCGATGGGCGCCGGAGACGCTCTGGAATCGCGATCGATCGAGGGTGGGCAAGCTCTGTCGAGTCAGCACCATAGCGGTCGGCTGGCGCTGGTTTGCTATCGCGGTGCGATAGCAGGCTGAGACTTCGTTGGCGTCTCCGGGGCGCATCACCAACAGTCCCGGTAGGGCTCGGCAGGCCGCCAGATGCTCCACTGGCTGATGGGTGGGCCCGTCCTCGCCCAGACCAATCGAGTCGTGGGTGAGCACGTACAAAACGGGTTGATGCATGAGGCAGGCGAGTCGCATGGAGGGCCGCATGTAATCGGTGAACACGAAAAACGTACCGCCGTAGGGACGCAGTCCGCTGAGCGACATGCCATTGCAAATCGCGGCCATGCTATGCTCGCGAATCCCGAAGTGAAACACCCGACCGCCGTAATTGCCGGGCCCGAACTCGCCCGCATCGGGATCGCTCATGTTGGTGACGTTCGACGGCGCCAAATCAGCGGACCCTCCGACCATCCAAGGGAAGTTCGGCGCGATTGCGTTGATGAGTTTGCCGGACGTCGCACGAGTCGCCATTCCCTTGGCGTCGGGCTCAAAGGTGGGGATGTCGCGGTCCCAACCGTCCGGGAGCCGTCCGCTCCAGAGACTAATCAGTTCGCTCGCGGGGCCGGGATTGGCTTCTCGATAGGCCGCCCAGGCTGAATTCCATTCGCCGCGCGACTCGCGTCCTCGCGCGCCGATCCCCTCTTGAAAATGGGGCGGCACTTCAGCGGGCACGAGGAAATCCTCATCCGGCCAGCCATAGGCTTCCTTCGTCAACTTGATTTCGTCGACGCCCAGCGGCGCGCCGTGGGCGCCGTGGGTGTTAGCTTTGTTCGGCGAGCCATAGCCGATGACGCTGCGAAGCACGATGATCGTCGGTCGGTCATTCGTTTCCAGGAAATTCTGCAGCGCCGCGTCGAGCGAGTCGAGGTCGTTCGCGTCGTCAACTTGCTGTACATTCCAGCCGAGCGATTCAAATCGCTTACTAACGTTTTCACTGATCGTAAGATCGGTATTGCCTTCGATCGTGATCCGGTTGTCGTCAAAAATCCAACACAAATTATCGAGTTTTAGATGGCCGGCAACGGACGCCGCCTCGTAGCCGATACCTTCCATAATGTCGCCGTCGCCGCACAACGCGTACGTGTTATAGCCAGTTACCTCCTCGCTGTATCGGGCTGAAAGCCACTTGGAGGCGATCGCCATCCCGACGCTGTTGGCGATGCCTTGACCCAAAGGCCCGGTCGTGGTTTCGATGCCCGCAGCCTCGCTGTACTCGGGGTGACCCGCGCAGGGACTTCCCATTTGACGGAAATTGCGAATGTCTTCGAGCGTGATGGACGGTCGATCGAGCACCTCGCCATCTTCGTTGACCGCTCGCACGCCAGCAAGAAAAAGTGTTGAGTAGAGTAGCGTGGACGCGTGACCGCAGGAAAGCACAAATCGATCTCGGGCAGGCCAAGTTGGATTGGCGGGGTCGTACTTCAAGAAGCGATTCCAAATTACGTAGGCGACAGGCGCGAGCGCCATCGGAGTACCCGGGTGGCCGCTGTTCGCCTTCTGCACCGCGTCCATCGACAGCGTACGAATCGTGTTGATGGCTAATTGCTGAATCGTGTCTGACGATACCGTCATGCGGACAAGTCCTTCTAATTCTCAAGAAAAGATCTGGTATTGGCGGTGAGTCAAGGCGTCCGCCACCGCAGGTTATTCACCTCGAAGCCTACGAATTTGACTGAAACGGCTCGAGCGGTTTCAAGACCGTTCGAGCGACTCATGTCGCCCTTTGCTCGCCAAATCAGAGAGAGGCATTGGCAGGCCAGCGGCACACCTTCGCCAAGCGAAGAACGGCGACGACAGTCATTTCTCCCTTGACGAATTAGGGGCAACCTATTCCTAAACGCAAGAAAACTCTACCCCTGATCGCCCACGGTCGGCGCCGTCGAGGGCATTAGCAGCTACTTTTCGACCACCCAAATATTGCGGTAACGGACTGGGTTGCCGTGGTTCTGCAGGTAGATTGGCCCGTTCGTTGGCCCCGCTTTGACTCGCGATGCTCGCGTCGTCTTGGGTAGCTCGACATCGCGATGGACGACGACGCCGTTGTGGCGGACAGTCATGCGAGGCTTCTTGGCGACCTTGCCGTCGTCGTCGTAGACGGCCGCCGTGAAGTCGATGTCGTACGTCTGCCATGTCAATGGAGGGAAGCACATGTTGACGTCCGGATCGCGAGTTTCATAAATCCCGCCACACTCGTTGTTCTTCCCTTGCAGTCCGAAAGAGTCGAGCATTTGCACCTCATATCGGCCTTGAACGTAGATTCCGCTGTTGCCCCGACCCTGTCCCTTTGCTTGGGGTTGGAACGGAAGCCGGAATTCAATGTGAATGGTGTGGTTGCCAAAAGCTTGGGCGCTCTCCACCCCGGGCATCAGCAGTTTGTCAGCGGTCAGCTTTCCCTTCTTCCACTGGCTCGTGTCCGTGCCGTCGAACAGAACGATGGCGTTCTTGGGAGCCTTCTTGCCGAGCGTGGGACTCTTGCGACTTTGTTTTTTCAATACGCCGCGCGCCTCCGATTCCTTGGATTCGACGACCAGCACGCCGTCGCGAATGATGCCGACAGCGTGGTCGTTCTCAAATCGTACGACATCGCCGTCTCGTTCGCCCTCGGTGGCGTCATGCGGCTCTCCGTTCCATCCAGCGCCGGGCAATCCTCCGCGACGCACGACGGCTCGGAACTTTCCTTTGCCCATCGCAATAACTTGGACTGCAAGGACAACCTCTTCATCCTCGACTTTGACAGTCCCTTGGTACTCACCTTGCACGGCAAAGTCCTTGTCGGCCTTTGCTTTCTCTGGGTCGTCGAAGACGGGCGCTTGAGCTGCGGCGGAGGAGGTAATGGCGAGCAGCAACAGACCGGCAATGAGTCGAGGCAGACGTGTCATCGATGAGAAACTCCTGTTTGAACTTACTTGATCCCTTTTGGTTATCTCGCCATTGTTGCCCCTTCCGGCGCCGGATTCAACGATGCCAGGGCAGATTGCGGCTCAAATTCGCCCTTCTCGCGACCATCCTCGCAAGGCGTAGTAGTCGTCAATGGCGGCTTCGAGCTGCTTTGAGTCAATGATCGCTTGGGGATCATTCGGCAGGGCCGAGTCGAGAAACCGTGGCGGCAGAGTATCCTCATCCCGCGTCCATCCGACTCGCTGATTGAATCGCTTTTTCGCGGCGACGATGGTATTCGCTGCAGACTTTAGCTCTTCCGCTTGGTAATCAAACCCGGTCGCCAACCGCAGCATTTGGGCCGCCTCGGCGTAGAAATCGTGCATCGTCCGGCGGATGAACTTGCAGAGAATCAGCGAGTCCATGATTGCGGCTCGGTCTTCCGATTCGACCGCCCAACGGGCTGATTCGGGGACGAGGCGGCGGCGGTCGCCGACCTCGGAGAAGTCGACCTCGTAGGCTCCGCTGCGGTTGTGGTCAGCGCCGCGGGCGCCAACAGCCATGCCCAATGCCAAAGTCTGCGCGCCTCGCGGTTCGTAGCCTGGCATTTCCAATCCCTTCACATGGGCGGCAAAGCTTGCTGAGTTTCCTCCAATGACGCTCGACATGTTGCGGACTCCCGTCGCCAGCAAGTCCCCAACGCCAACCCTCGCCGCGATCAACTCGATAGCGCGCAGCAGGGCCTCGCCGTCGCCAAATCGAAGCCATGGTTCGTCGAGCAGACCGCGTTGAACACACTCCATGGCGAACGCGATCGAACCGCCGCAGCTAATCGTGTCTATTCCCAACGCGTCGCAGCGATTCGAGGCCCGCAAGACCGTTGAGGACTGCGTGATTCCACAAAGCGGCCCGAGCGCGAAAAGGTTCTCGTATTCGACTCGTACGTTGCGGTTCGCGTCGAGTCGGTAGATATGTTCGCAGCCAATGGTGCAGGCGGCGCACGAGGATCGCGTCTTCTCGTGGGCCGCGGACAGCGCTTCGGGTGCGAGCGATTCAACGCCATCAATCGCGCCCTTTTGAAAGTTCTCGGTGGGAAGGCAGTTGAGTCGGTTGAAGGCGAGCAGATTGGCGGCGGTGCCCAGTTCGCGGTACTTAGCGGTTGCCGGCCCAAACGACCGATGTGAGAAATCCTTGGCAAGCTTGACAAGATCCCCGGGGGCGGACCACTCGACGGTCTTGTCGCCTCGGACTCCAATGGCCTTGATATTCTTGGCGCCCAGCAAAGCGCCGTGGCCGCCCCTCGCTGCGTGTCGTCCGTCGTGCGAGACCGAAGCGTAAAGGACTTGTCGTTCACCAGCCGGACCGATCACAGCGAACCGCCAATCCGAGCCGTAGCGGCTCTTCAACTCGGCTTCCGCCTGGGAACATTCACAGCCCCACAAGTCGCCTGCGGCATCCAAACGACAGGCGCCGTTGTCGATCAACAGCACGGATGGCGACGTCGCTTTGCCCACCAGGACGATGGCGTCGGCGCCAGTTCGTTTTCCCGCCAGGGCGAATCCGCTGCTGACCAGGGAATCGTTGAAACGACCGGTCAAGGGGCTTCGGGCCACGAAGGCAAACTTGGCGGAAGTCGTCATCGGGCTTCCGACCAAAGGACTGAAAGCGATTGCCATTGGCGCCTCGGGCAACAAGGCGTCCGCTTCAATCGATTCGTCTAACAGCAACCGCGCGGCAAGCCCCACGCCGCCGATGTACTCGCGGAGAATGTCCGCGTCAATCGCCTGTTGTCGCAATCGCCCTTGCCCCAGATCAACCCGATAGAATCGCCCGTGGTTCGCCGGCATTATGGTCGTCACCTACGACAGGTCCGATTCGATCTTTTCAACTCGCAGGCGGAGCGCCGCTAACTCGGCCGCCAATTCCGCCGCGGTCTCCTCCAACGCTGAGTGCCCTTTGGCAGCTGGCGTGGGTGACGAGACGGGAGTCGGCGGAGGGGATTGGCTGAGCAGTTCCTGTATCCGCCGCAGTTCCGGTTCTTCGTACAGGTTATGCGTGACGATCTGGCCCCGACCGGGCGGCGTCAATTCGATCATCAGTTTCTTCTCGAGCAGCGACTCGACGACCGGCTTGAGGGCGCCCAAATCGGCGATCGTCTCCATTCTCGACGCGCGGCTCCGCAACTCGCTGAGCGTCTGCTGACCGCGCAACAGCAGTTCCGCCATCACGGCGATTTCGTACTTGTTTACGTCTAGCCACTCGTACATCATGTGTTTGTACTTGGCGGCTCTGCCCCCCGCCTGAACTTCCACCACCGCGCCGATCTCTCTCAATTCGTCCAAGACGAGCAACACATCATCCGCTTCGATCTTCATTTGCGGCGATCGGTTGCTTTTCTGATTCGCGGCCGTTGTGATTGCGTTGAGCGTCATTGGGTAGCCGTCGGGCGTGGTCTTGGCCTTCTCAACCAAGACCCCAATCACGCGGCGTTGACGATAATCAAGCGGTTGCCAGGAGCCCGTCTCGGGTTGCTCGATTGGGTCAGGATTGGTCGCGTCGTAACTCATATGTGGCGTAGTCTCAAGTTTCTTGGTGGAAAGAGGTTCTTGGTGGAAAAGCCGATCGAGCTGCATTGTTACGGCGGCACGGTCTGCAAATCAAGCACCCCTGATGTTATGCTGGCGCCAAAGGCAACTCGGCCACGCGGACTTACAGGTTGTTCGCGCGATCCGTAGCCGACTGCCGCTCCGTGCAAGTTGCGACACGGTGCGGAAGAAGGCGACGATTGGCAGCCAACCGCACAACGTTAATTAACGCCTCATGATAATCCGCATCGAACTGTTTGGGGTCGCCAGGCATTTGGCGGGCGTCAGCATGCTCGAGCTGAAAATGGCCGACTGCGACGAATCCGTTTCCCTGGGGCGCGTGCTTCGCGCGCTCGCGCTGCAACAGCCCGGCCTGTCTGGCGAGTGTATTGTCGATGGGGCCTTGGGACCATCGTTTGTGGCTAATCTGGGGGGCGAGCGTTTTGTTCGCGACCCCAAGACGATGATCCAGCAGGGCCAAGACTTAATTGTCTTTTCCGCCGACGCCGGCGGCTAGGCGGCCGCCGCGGTTTGAAGCGCGACAAGGCGGCGGGTTCGAGCCCACCCTTTCAGAATCGGGGCTGGGCGATCACAATGCAGATGCGGCTGACACGGTGGCGCAACACCACTTTCTTCATGTAATATGTTCATCGGACGCTTGGTCAATGGCCGAAGTCTTTGTATTAATACCGGGCCGGACCAGCGCTCAAGGGGCTGGCATCAGCGAGGGCAAGTTCGAAAAAAACTACATTCGCGAAACCACCAGCTTGCAAATGGCGCCCGAAGACATGACGCGATTGGGCTTGGCCGAAGCCGATTGGGTGCGGCTGACCAGCGAGTCGGGGGGGGTGAGCGTGCAAGTTTACGCGGCCAAGAAAGATGAACTTCCGCCGGGACTCCTTTTCATTGCCTATGGCGACGCATCCAGTCGCTTAATGGGGGCCGACACCCATGGTTCGGGGATGCCCACGAGCAAGGGGTTCGACGTGGAAGTCGAATTGACAGACCCGCCGCAGGACGATCCGTTGGACGAAGGCTAAGCGGGGTATGCAAATGACTGCACAGCCGACACGCGGCCATCGCTTGCCTGATCCAACGATGCACGGATTGCCAACCTCGCATTCATTGCCAAGCATCGCTTAGTCTACGCCCTGACGAGGAGTTGCTGATGTCGCCAAGAGAAACAACTTCGGACGAGAACGCCGACTTGCGGATTGTGGAGGACGCCGCCTGCACGTTTTGCGGTTGCGTTTGCGACGACATTGAATTGCATGTAAAAGGCCATTCGATCGTCAAAGCTAAGCGAGCCTGCGTGCTCGGTTCGGCTTGGTTCTTGAACCACAAGATCGAGGACCGGCCGTCGTGCACGATACAAGGCGAGCCGGCTTCGTTGTCCGAGGGCATCGAGCGGGCCAGCCAGATCTTGTCGAGTGCTCGCTATCCCTTGCTGTACGGCCTCAGCGATACAACGACCGAGGCGCAGCGAGTGGCGGTTGCGATAGGCGATTGGATCGGCGCCAACGTCGATACGACGACGAGTGTCTGTCACGGTCCGTCTGGCATGGCGTTTCAGGCGGTTGGTGAAGTTACTTGCTCTCTTGGTGAAGTTCGCAATCGCGGCGACATGATTATTTTTTGGGGCGCCAACCCAGCGGAGAGTCATCCTCGCCATTTCACAAGGTACAGCCTGATGCCCAAGGGAATGTTCGTTCCCAACGGCCGAAAGGACCGAACTTGCGTGGTTGTCGACGTGCGGAAAACCAAGTCCGCCAACGCCGCCGATGTCTTCATCCAGATCAAGCCCAAGAAGGACTTTGAATCGATTTGGGCTCTGAGGGCCCTGGCCCAAGGCATTGAACTCGACCCCGTCGTCGTACAACGTGAGACCGGGCAGCCGCTCTCTGTCTGGACGGACTTGATGGATCGAATGAAAGCGGCCAGGTTCGGCGTGATCTTTTTTGGAATGGGGTTGACCATGACTCGCGGGAAGCACGCCAACACTGAGGCTCTGCTCGCGCTGACTCGTGATATGAACAAGCACACTCGGTTCGTCTGCAAAGCGAATCGCGGGCACGGCAACGTCTCAGGCGCGGATCATGTCGTGACTTGGCGCACTGGCTATCCGTTTGGCGTCAATCTGGCCCGAGGCTACCCGCGTTTCAATCCTGGCGAGTACACCGCGTCAGACGTGCTGGCTCGACGGGAGGCGGACGCGGCCCTGATCATTGCCGCCGATCCGATGGCCAACTTCAGCCAGGCGGCTCGAGAGCACCTGGGTTCGATACCTTATGTTGCATTTGACCCCAAGGAGACGCCGACGACGCGCGCGGCCACGGTTTCATTTAACGTCGCGACCTACGGCATCAACGTTGCCGGAACGGCCTATCGCATGGACGACGTGCCGATCCCGCTTCGCCCGGCGTTTGAGTCGCCGCTGCCGAGTGACTTGGAGATATTGACGCGAATCGAGAAACGCGTGCGCGAACTCAAGAGGGAATCGCTTCCAGCTCTTTCGCGCCCGTCTCAGCGTCCTGCAAGAACTTGAGCCCCGCCTCGACGTCGCCAACGTCTGAGGATTCGTGAAGGCACTCGCGAATTCGCTCCAGAAGACATATTTCCGGTTCTTGCGAAGCGTGCTGCGACTGGGCCTTAAATTCTTCGCTGCAACGTTCAAAGACCTCGACCAACTCGGGGTCGAACTGAGTTCCCGATCCCTGGCGGATGATCAGTGAGGCCTGCTCATGGCTCATGCTGTCCTTGTAGACTCGCTGACTACGCAGTGCGTCGTAGACGTCGGCAATCGCAACAACGCGAGCTTCAAATGGGATTTCCACGCCGGAGACGCCATAGGGGTAGCCGTTGCCATCCCAGTGCTCGTGGTGGCCGATGGCGATGTTGTAGGCCATTGCCAGGAACCCGTCGTTCTCGAGTCGATCGCGGATTTCTCTCAAGCACCGGCTGCCAATCACCGCATGCTGCTGCATGATCTTGCGTTCCTTCTCAGTCAACCGGCCCGGTTTCAAGAGAATCTCGTCCGGGATGCCGACCTTGCCAATGTCATGTAGCGTGCTCGCCAAACGCAGCTTCTGAATGTACTCGTGATTGATGAACGACTTCTGCTTCGCCATTCGCTCGGCCAGCAGACACGAGTAATACTGAATTCGGTCGAGGTGTTCGCCGGTGTCGGTGTCGCGAGACTCGGCCAGCCGAGCAAGCCCGTAAATGATCGCGTCGCGAGTCCGCGTGAACTCCTCCAACCGAATCGCCACCAAGGCGTCTAACTCTTCGTTGACATTGTTGATCTTGTCTTCATAGCGTTTGGATACCGAAGACAGCATGACGCCGGAACTGATGGCGATCAACATGGCGGCAAGTAGCCCAAGTTGTTGTAGCGGCCCGAGCATCCGCTTGGCTTCCGCAACGAAAATGTGTCGTGGCTGATAGCAGACTACCGCGAGAGTCGATCCTGGAACACGGCGCCCCACCACTCCGGCATTGCCGAATGACAAACGCCATTTCATCGAATCGGCCGACGGTGGTTGCAAGATGTCGATCGCGTCAACTACGACATGGTCGCGGATGTCTCTGCTCAGATCGGCGTGGTGCGTTAGGCGATTTGAATTCGTGTCGAGGACCGCGAGAAAAGAACCGTTATCCCCGCTGCCGATACGCACTCGTTCATCGATGCGTTCCCAGGCCTTGCTGCCGATTTCTGCAGTGTCCGGACCGCAATCCGCGATCTCGCTGGCCAGCTGATCGACCAATTGTTGGCTTTGATTTGCGGCCCTGTCAGCGAGACTGTTCGTCAGCCGACCTTCCATCCAGACGCTCCAGAGCCAAACACACATCAACAGCAGGACGGCCTGAAGGGCGCCGCTGGACAAGACGACAAATCGTCGAGTCTGTTTTTGCATGTGAAGTCCTGCTACGCACGCTGCCCACTACATCGAATCCGTAGTGCGACAGGGCCGCAGGGCAGGAATCAGATCTGGCCGGAGATACTAGACAAGGTTACGCCATGTCGCCGTGGGCGGCGCGACTCGAGATTCATTGCCCGCCCGCCCCGCGACGCGACGCGGACGAGAGTGACGGTCGCGACGATTCTTCAGGACGAGGTTTGGGCAACACGCACGAAGTCAAGCGAGTCGGCGGCGCGATCCGTTGCAAAACCCGCCTAACGAAGCGGATCCTTGTTCAACAGCCGGCGGAATAGACCGATTTGGCCGGCGTGGAGCATCTCGTGGTGGGCGCAGAAGAGCAGCGCGCCATAATTGGTCGGATAACCGGCATAAGGCATATCGACCTCGTTGTCCAAATTGCTCGGGTCCAATGCCGGCAGTTCTTTCATGGCTTGAGCGTGGACTTTTTCGAGCACTTCGCGGATGGCTGCCGGTTCTGGATAGTCGGCTGCATCGCTTGAAACGGTGGAGCCCCGACTGAATCGCTTCCGAAAACTGGAATTCATCAGCTCGGTATCGACTGGTTGCCGGCCCCGTTGTCGAAAGAGGACGAGTCCGTATTCCGCCATCGCCAAATGACCAACTTGCCAGGCTAGATGAGTTGGGGCGCCGGTAGGCATCGAAAACCACTGATCGGGTCCAATATCCTCAAGCAGGCCCAGCGTGTAGTTTCTGGCGAATTCTATCTGACGCTGGGCGATTTCCAGTCGGGAATCCATGGTCGTCTGGCTCTCCAGTTTTGGCTCGTCGTGATCGGGACTAGGACTGCGAAAGAACGGGACCAGCGGCAAGGGCCCAGCGGTCGGCCCTTGTCGCCGAGCCGACGGCCGCCCATCATAGACCATTCACGCCTCGCTGGGCGCTCCGGACAACCCCCCGGGGAGGCGCTTCCAGGCGAAGAAGAGACCGGCCGTTTCTCGTTTCGAGTAACTACTGTTTGCGGAAATAAGGACCCTATGTCGGATCTGCTTCGTATTGCTGGCGGCTACGTCCACGACCCGCTTCACGGCAGAGACGGGCAGGTTCTGGACATCTGGATTCGCGACGGCGTTGTCGTCCCGGCGCCATCTGATCCGCGAGAACGACCCACTCGCACTTTGAATGCGGCCGGTTTGGTCGTGATGCCCGGCGGTGTCGATATGCACTGCCACATTGCCGGGCCCAAAGTAAATGCAGCCAGGAAGATGCGGCCAGATGAGAAGCGAAAATCCGAGGTGATCCATCGGACGGCGATTACCCACAGCGGGACGATGGGGAGTGTGCCAAGTACATTTGCGACGGGCTATAAGTACATCGGTCTCGGTTACACCACGGCGTTCGACGCCGCCGTTCCGCCTCTTGCAGCTCGGCACGCCCACGAGGAATTCGAAGACACGCCCTGCATCGATAAGGGCTTCTACGTCTTGATGGGCAATAATCACTATGTGATGAACTGCATTCAGGAGAACGAGCCGGAGCGACTCAAGTCGTTTCTCGCTTGGCTGCTCGGCTCCGCCAAAGGTTACGCACCCAAGCTGGTCAATCCGGGTGGAGTTGAAGTCTGGAAACATCACGCCGCAGGCAATGTCAACGGGCTCGATTCAGCCGTCGACTTTTATGACGTGACGCCTCGGCAAATCATCAGCCAGGTGACCGCCGCGGCGAACGACCTTGGGTTGCCCCACCCGGTCCACATTCACTGCAACAACTTGGGCATGCCCGGCAACTGGACAACGACGCTTGAGACGATGCGGACGTTGGAAGGACGGCGAGGCCACATCACCCATATTCAATTCCATAGTTACGGGGGAGGCGAGGGCGATGAAAACACCTTCAACTCGAAGGTTCAGCCGCTCGTCGACTATATCAACTCACACGATAACGTCACTGTCGATGTGGGCCAGGTGCTGTTCGGCGAAACCACCAGCATGACCGGCGACGGGCCGCTGGGCTATTTCTTACACAACGTTTATGGCGGCAAGTGGTTCAGCGGCGACACCGAAATGGAATGCGGTTGCGGCATCGCTCCCATCAAGTACCGCAACAAGAGTCTTGTTCACACCCTGCAGTGGGCCATCGGCCTGGAATGGTACTTGCTTATCGATGATCCTTGGAAAGTGGCGATGAGCACCGACCATCCGAACGGGGGATCATTCATGGCCTATCCTCAGATCATACGGTTGCTGATGGATAGCGCTTACCGCCGCGAGATATTGAAGACGGTCCACCCGGACATTGGCAAACGGTGCCTGTTGCCCGACCTGACGCGCGAGTACACGCTAAACGAGATCTGCATCATCACGCGGGCCGGGCCAGCGAAGATTCTCGGGTTGAAGAACAAGGGGCACTTGGGGCCCGGGGCCGATGGCGACGTGACGATCTATTCGCCGCACGAGAACAAAGAAATCATGTTTCAGATGCCGCGCTATGTGATCAAAGCGGGCAAGGAACTCGTTGACGACGGCGAGATCAGAGAAACTCACCTGGGCAAGACGCTGCATGTCGCCCCAGAGTTTGACCGGTCCGTCGAAGACGACATCAGCGAATGGTTCGAGAACTACTATTCGATTCGCTTTCGAAACTATCCAGTCAGCGATCATTATCTCCAAGACTCTGAGCAGGTTTCCTGCGATACGGGCGATCCGTAGCGGCCTCGCTCCGTCGGGCGGGCCTTAGTCCGGTTCCCGCTGCTGGAGCAGTGCGGCGCGCACGGAAGGGGGAACATCGAGCCCCGCCTGTTGGAGTGCGGCGAAATACTCACCGGGATGATTGAGATTCGTAAAGGAGTGAAGTTCAGGGTCGACGTCCCGCAACGACTGGACGTCGACTCTGAGGCTGTTCGTTTCTTCAATCAGGAAGAACGGGCGCATGCGGTCTTCCGCGATCAAGGCATCGACCTTCGAAAGCACTCGCCGATGATAAACTGCGGCAAGCGGATGATAATGTCGGCCTTCCACGGGGGCGACGAGGTCGTTTCGGCCGAGTAGATCGATCAAGCGGCGGATCAGCTTGGGCTCGAGAAAAGGGGCGTCGCAGCTTGTGATAAAGGCGGCCTCGGCCGAGTCGGGAAGGGCGGCCAAGGCGGATCGTATTGCCTCCAGCGGACCTTGCTGTTCGCGGGAGTCTCGAGCCACGCTGAATGGGCCAGGCAGGTCGCCTGGAATCACTTGGTTTGCAGAGGCGGCGACGACAATCTGTTCGATTCCCGCTCTTCGCACTCGCCCAATCACCCGCGCCAACAGCGTTTCGCCCCCAAAAGGAAGGTCTGCTTTGGGCATGCCCATTCGGCTGCTCTCGCCTCCACACAGAACAACGCCGGCAACAGAGGGCGATTCGGTCGCTTTGGTCAACGTGCAACTCGCCTGGCGGGGCCATGAATGTTCAAAGGACAACGAGAACCGGGCGCCTATGACGCCAGTTTGACAAGCATAGCAGAGAGCCAAGCAGGGCGTGGACAGAAACTGCGAGCGCAGCGAACGCCCGTGGGAGTCCGTGAGCTGGATTCGTGTTACCTTAGATGACTCGGCTCATCGAGGGCCTGATTCCTCGGTGCGGTCTGTTGGTGCGGTTTGTTGGTGCGGCGAGTTTTCCAGAACACGGCTCCGCTGGACGGAACGATGGGGACGGAACGATGGGATTGAGGCTTGAATATCGCGGCGGCGCACAAGCGCCGCTGGAAGTTGAAGACGTCACGCCCGACCGGGTTGTCGGCATGTCGCTTGAGGAAATCTCCAAACTGCCGATGTTTCACGGCAACCGTCCTTCGGTTATCGGCGATTTTTTCGAGTTGAGCGGCGAGTCGGATGGTTCGATGCTCTGGGTCGGCGATTTGAGCGGAGTGCACTGGCTTGGCGCCAAGATGTCGTCGGGCGAAGTGGTGGTCGAGGGCCCTGTTGGGCGGCACCTGGGCAGTGAAATGTCGGGTGGAACGATCGTGGTTCAGGGGAACGCCAGCGACTGGGTCGGCGCAGAGATGGGCGGGGGGTCGATCCACGTTCATGGTGACGCCGGCCACCTTATCGGCTCCGTCTACCGTGGCGGCTCGCGGGGAATGACTGGCGGGTCGATCCTGATCGACGGCGATGGCGGAAACGAAATCGGCCATACCATGCGGCGAGGATTGATTGGCGTGGCGGGCGACGTTGGCGATCTTGTCGGGTTTAATATGCTGGCCGGGACGATTGTCGTCGGCGGCGAATCCGGAATTCGCCATGGTGTTGGCATGAAGCGCGGCACGCTCGCTTTTCTAGGACCAGTACCCAACATGCTCCCTACGTTTCGCAGGGCTTGCCGATACCAACCCGAGGCGATGTCGGTGCTGCTGAAGCAATTGGAGCGCGACGGTTTCCCGCTGGACATCGCCATCCGCGACGCCCAATACGAACTTTTCAACGGCGACTTGCTCGAAGGCGGTCGAGGCGAGATTCTACTGCGAGCCGGCTGATGTTTCTGCGTTTGACACCTGCTTGGCAGTGATGGAGAAGCCGAGAGTTTCTAGCTTCTTGTGGACTTGCGGGTCTTCGAGCAGACGCCGAAACGCTTGAACCGCCGGCAACTCGTAACGCTCGGCGGGAACCGCAAAGTCGTACCGTTCTTCCGCCAGGGGAAGAAAACTCAAACCGGCTCGGACGGCTGAGATCTGAATTGCGACGCCCCAGTCCGCGCGGCCTTGAGCGACGGCCGCCGCGACGGCGTTGTGGCTTTTCGATTGATTGGCGTAGCCGCTGGGCTGGGACCCAGCCAGCCACTGATCGGTCAGAGCTCGCGTCCCACTTCCCTGGTTCCGGTTGACCATCAACAGCGAATCGCTGTTGCGAACAAGGTCTCTCACCGCCGTCAAATCAAGCCCAGCGAAACGCTCATCATCCTGGCGAAACACGAGCGTTTGCATCCGTCCATAGCCTGGAATCAGCTCGACACTGGGGCCGATAAGCGGCCTGTTGTATTGGCCTGACTCGGGATCGAGCAGGTGAATGCCGGCGATGTCGCAGTCCGCCCGCTGTGCGGCGAGCAGTCCTGCCGTCGATCCTACGTTTAGGTTCTTGCAGCGAATCCCCTGCCGCTCAAGCATGCCTATGAGCAGATCGAGCCCAACGCAATGGCTCCCAATCACGTTCAAATCGGCCAGCGCCAGATCATCCGCCAACAGTTTCACGTCGACCCGCGCGCCGGACTCGAGAATCTCTTGTTCGCGCGGAATGACCACGATCCCGTCGGCCTTGCTGAACGTGGTGATCGAACCGGAGCCGCTTCCCATTGGGTAGGCGGTTGGCGTGTCGGATCCCGCAGAGGAGGGCGCGCCTGTCCCATCGGCCGCGCGAGCCAACCCGACCAGCAGAAACTCAGTCCGCCCGATTTCCGAGTTGACCCGTACTGCCATTTTCGCTTGGAGATGGCCGTGGCTGCGAACTGCCAGTCCGGCGAGCTTCCGAATGACTGGCGAGATAAATTCGTGAAAAGTAACAATGGCGCTTGCGGGAAAGCCAGGCAGAATGACGACGCCCTTGCCGCTCTCGGCGGCCAAGCAGATCGGTTTGCCTGGCTTCAGCGCCACTCCGTGGGCGACAATACCGGGATCCTGCAACTCGGCGACCACGTGATAGCACAAGTCGTCTTCGCCCTTGCTTGTGCCGCCCGACAGCAGCACCATGTCGCAGACTGCGAGCGCCTCGTGCAGTTTCTTCCGAATCGCATCCCTGTCATCGCGGACGATACCGAATGATCGGGCCTCTCCACCGGACTCACGAATGGCGTCACAAAGGACCCTGGCATTCGAATCGTAGACTAAGCCTGGGCTCATCGGCTTGCCCGGGGTAATGATCTCGTTGCCGGTGGAGATGACGCCGACGACGGGCCGTTCCCATACGGCGACTTGAGGTACGCCGATCGCGGCCAGCAAGCCGGTCTCGCGACTCGTCAACAACTCGCCTTCGCGCAGAACGGTTTCACCAGCGGCGATATCGCCGCCGGCAAAGGCGATTCCATGGCCTGGCGTCACGGCCCGCCGAACGAGCAGGCAACGATCGTCGCACGGTTCCGTGTGCTCAACCAGGACGACGGCATCGGCGCCTCTGGGCACCATTCCTCCTGTGGCGATGGCCGCTGCCTGATGTTCGCCCACGTGGCATGTGGGCGTCACAGCTGTCGCGATGACTTCGCCCAGCAACGTCAATGTGCGAGGCGATTCCTCCCTGGCGCCATAGGTGTCCTCCGCTCGGACTGCGTAGCCGTCATAATTGGATCGATCGAACGAGGGCACGTTGACGGCCGACGCGATGTCTCGCGAGAGCACTCGGCCCAGCGACTCCGCGATCGAGACATGTTCTTCTCGAAGCGGCTCCATCTTGATCGCCGCGCGAAACCGTTGCTCCGCTGTGTCTCGGTCAACGACATTGAGAAACTGATATTGCCGCATGATCACGCAACCCACGGTGACGTTGGCGGGTGCGAAATGAACCCATCGTACAGCCAGACGTCCACTTCAGCCCCCTCCGGATAGCCCTCGCAATCCGCCGGGATCAAGACAAACCCGGCCGCCCGCGTTGTCGATGACAGCACCGAGGACCCGCTGATCGCGATCGGCTCAACTTGTTCGTCGATGAACTTGACTCGCGCGTAATCGACACGGCCAATCTGCGAGACGATTTTTCGCCTTAACGGCCTGGGAATCTTGCGGTAGGGAAACTCACGGGGCAAGCCAGCCAGGCGGCGGATCGCACGTCCGGCGAACATGTCGTAGGCGCACAGACAGGAAACGGGATTGCCTGGCAACAGAAAGACGAGCGCCTTGCCCAACACGCCCATTCCAGCAGGGCTGGCGGGGCGAATAGAGACGCCGTGAATCGCCAATTCTCCATGTTCCGCCAGCAGAGTCGGAGCGTGGTCCTCTTGCCCGACGCTCGATCCGCCGGAGACTAAGATCACATCGGCTTCGTCTCGCATGGCCTGCAGGATTGAACCCCGATCGTCCGGCGTGATCCCGGGACAGCGCGGCTGTCCGCCGTCTCGCCGAACGCAGGCCTCCAAAATTGGGCTGTTTGCATCCACGATCCGCACGCCAGTTGGTTTCGAACCCGGTGGGAGAAGCTCGTTGCCCGTGACGACGATGCGAACAATGGGCTGGCGAACCACTTCGCAGCTCGCCACGCCAACGGACGCCAAGACGCCGATGTCCTGCGGACGCATCCTTCGACCGGCCGGTGCGACGACTTCGCCAGCTTGGATATCTTCGCCCGGCTGACCGATGTGCTTGCCCGGCGATACTTCACCGACGGCTAGGACGAACGGTTGATCTTCGCCGCTCGGCGACTGCTGCACTTGTTCGGCCGGAAGCACGGCATCGGCGCCGATCGGCAAAGCGGCGCCGGTCATGATCTTCACGCACTTGCCCGTCGTCACCTGAAGGCTGCACTCCTCGCCTGGGAGCACCGTGCCGCACGGTTGTAATTTCAGTGGGTTGTAGGCCGAGGCGCCCGAGGTGTCCGCCGCCAGTACGGCGAAACCGTCCATCATCGAGCGAGAAAAGGCAGGCACGTTAACTTCGCTCGCGATGGGCGACGACAACACGCGACCCGCCACGCGCCTAAGTTCCTCACGATGTGGGCCGAGCGGCGCAGGGAGGGCGTCGATCCACGCTTGCGCATCGACAACCGATGTGCGACGGGCAAACCCTCGCATCCGCACGTCTGTGGAGTCTCGCGGCGAGTCGGGCACGAATCAAGTGGCTCTGCGGAGGATGGCGCGGCCCCAGGCCAAACGCCGGATTGGCATCGCCTGGGCCAACCGAAGCGACAGTCCAACATGTATCATAGAGACAATCAACGTTTCCAGATAGACGCGAGCGATTCTCAGATCGTTACCGACATCGTGACGGTGACTTCTCATTTCACGCGAGAACAGCGCCCAGCTCGGCGTCTCAACGGCGCGGTTGCAACAGTAGGGCAGCCCGAAGAGCATTCCTGCCTCTACGTTGGGCGGTGGGAGGCGAGGAATTGAGGGGATTGGAGGCCAATCTGTGCGGCGCCGATGCCCAAATGTTCTGAGCAAACCGAAAGGTCTCCGCCAGAAAGGGCCGTTCTCAGCAGGCATTCCCAGCAGGCATTCCCAGCGCGCGGGACCATTTCCCCGAGCGGAGACGCCAAGCAATTTTGGCGGTCCTTTTGTGACAGCTTCTCGTGGCTGGCTAGGGTTGGCTGACAACAAATTGGCCGATCATGGCCCAGACTGCCAGAAAGAGAAAGCCGGCGACGAACTGCACTAGTTCTACGGACATAGGGTGACCTCGGTGATGTCAAGCACACATCCGTGGCGTTGATCAATGCCCGTTCCTTGGCTTGTCCGTTATCGTCTCGGCGGCTGCTGCAAATAGGGGAATTCTTTTGGCGTCGGGATAATCGGAATAACCGCGCTGAACGTTTGTCGGTTTGCGAATAGGTTGGGGTGTATGTGCCAGCACTGGGCAATCCGTCTCGAGCGAGCCTCGCTATTCCCGATTTTGCCGTCTTGGTACGATGCGACTTGGTAAGATAAGTAAGGACTCGTGTTGGAACAGGGATTATTCAGGTTGCCGAATGAACGAACAAGAGCTGGCAGTTGGCATTGATCTTGGGACTACTTTTTCCGCCGTCGCACACTTGGACGATCTCGGACGGCCTCAGACCATGATCAATGCAGAGGGCGACACGATCACGCCGAGCGTGGTTCTTATCGACGGCGTGGATGTGGTCGTCGGCAAAGAGGCGGTCAAGGCGATGGCGACAGAGAATGAGAGCGTCGCGGAATGCGCCAAGCGAGACCTGGGAAGCCGCATGTTCGGCAAATCGCTCGGCGGCAGGCAGTATCCGCCCGAGGCGCTTCAAGCTTGGATTCTCAACAAGCTTCGTCTCGATTCACAACGTCAAATCGGGCCTTATCAGAAGGTCGTCATCACCGTTCCGGCCTACTTTGATGAAGTGCGTAGAAAGGCGACGCAAGACGCCGGGTACATCGCAGGTTTTCATGTGATGGACATCATCAATGAGCCAACGGCCGCGGCAGTGGCCTACGGATTTCAGCAAGGTTTTCTTCGGGGCGATGGCGAAGAACAGACGGCTAGCACGAAGATCTTGGTCTACGACTTGGGCGGCGGCACATTCGACGTCACCGTGATGGAGGTGGGCGGCGTCGATTTCGTGGCTCTGGCCACCGACGGCGACGTGCAACTCGGCGGCCGCGACTGGGACCAACGGTTGATCGATTATGTTGCCGAGGAGTTCATTCGCAAGTTCGGCTTGGATCCGCGCGAGGACCCCAACGTCTCGGGCCGCCTGTGGCGGGAAGCGGAAGACGCGAAACGGACCCTCTCTGCGCGGTCGAAGGCGAGCATCGCCTGCGACTACAAAGGCCAAGCCATGCGCGTCGAGTTGACTCGCGATAAGTTCGAAGAACTCACTCGAGATCTCTTGGACCGGACGGCGTTTACCACTCGACAAACCTTGCAGGCTGCCGGGCTGGAGTGGAGCGATATCGATACTGTGCTGCTTGTGGGCGGGTCGACCCGCATGCCGGCGGTGCCGCAAATGCTGCATGAGCTATCGGGGATCGAGCCGAATTGCTCGATTTCTCCCGACGAAGCCGTGGCTCACGGCGCGGCCCTGCACGCCGGGATCCTGCTGGCAAAACACCAGGGTCGGTCGCCCCTCTTTCGCGTCAAGAACGTCAATTCGCACAGCCTTGGCGTGGTCGCCACCGACGCCAAGACTCGCCGCAAACGGAACGCCATCCTCGTGCCTCGCAACACGCCGTTGCCGGTCAATGCCAAGCGAGTATTCAAGACTCAAAAAGCCAATCAGAAGTCGATTCTTGTGCAAATCGTGGAAGGCGAGAGCGCCTCGCCGGAGGACTGCTCGCAAATCGGAAAGTGCTCCGTCCGCCATCTGCCCGAGCACCTGCCGGCTCAGACCCCCATCCAGGTTTGCTTTCGGTACGAAGAAAATGGTCGCCTGACCGTGGTTGTCTCGGTTGAGGGCGCCAACAAGAAACTCAAACACGAGATCGCACGAGAAAACAGCCTGACCAAGGAGCAGCTTGACAGTTGGCGGCAATACGTTTCGCAGGTCCCGCCGCTTGACAATGGCGACGCGCTGACCGGATGACCTTGTTGCCAGACTAGTCGCTGGCCTTTTCCTGCAGAGCGGCCTTTTTCTGCAAAGCGGCCTTCTTCCGCAATGCGGCGACGACCTTCCTGGCGATCGCCTCTCGGCTCATGGTCTTGAAGAATATCTCGTGAACGCCGCGCCTGAGCATCTCACGACCCAGCTTCAGATCCATCTGATGCGACATTGCAAAAACAATCAGATCCTCTTGTCTTTGTATCGATTCGATTGCAAGTGACCAGCCGTTCCCGCCGTGGGTGACGAAGTCCACCAGCAACACGTCGACCGGTTCTGCGGCAAGAATCGCTCGGGCGGCGTCGACGTCGCCTGTGTCCCGAATCTGAGCCTTGCAGGTCGCGAGCGAAGTCTTCAACTGGCTTCGCGCGGATTTGTTCGCATCAACGATAAGTACAAGGTTGCTCATGTCGCATTTCCGATCGCGCGGACCATCATCCAAGAGTATAGGTCGTCGACTTCAGCGCTCAACTCGCTCTTGGATCGTCGTCGGCCGTCAGCGGAGAGGGTTCTAACGATTGTGCGGCGTCAGCGAACCGTCTCACCTGGTTTCTCGGCGACAAGTTGGCGGCTGATGGCCAAGCCAAGCCAGCCGTCTTGCAGGACGAATTGGCTCACCGTAAGTCCCTGCAACCTGGCGCCATCGCGAAGATGGTCGTTCAAGAGTGTGATTGAACGGCTTTTTGCGAACACTTTGCCGAAGACAGCTCGCAACGGGATCCGCTCTCGGAAGCTCATTTCGCCACGCACTTCGATCACGCCATCGCGGACTAAGTTGGCCTCGATTTGCTCGTGGTCGGGCTGATAGTAGACGTCGATGCCAAAACGACCCCAGGTGCGCTCCTCGGTCTCCAACGATTCGACATCGATCGAAAGGTGCATGCGGCCGTCGGCGAGCCGCACTCGCAGCGGATCTTGATCAACAAAAGTCACATAGACCCCGCGGGGGAGCTCGTCCGGTATCGCGGCGGGCTGATTGGCCGCGTTGGATAGTCGGCTGATCTTGCGGAACAGGTCGGTCAGCTCAATTCGCTGGCCTGCCAAAGCTAGACCTTCGGCGGCGTTGTTTATCGCCGATTCATGCAACTGCACGCTGATCATGCTACCGTC
Source organism: uncultured Pirellulaceae bacterium (assembly GCA_964635375.1). Classification (GTDB taxonomy): domain Bacteria; phylum Planctomycetota; class Planctomycetia; order Pirellulales; family Pirellulaceae; genus CAZMNY01. The sequence goes on from CAZWOU010000002.1 coordinate 29,979, forward strand.
GGGCTCGCGTGGACGCGGAGTGAAGGCGGCCAGTTGGTCGCGATCGGCGAGCCGAAATCGAGCGACGAGACCATCTTCCAGCGTCTGCATGTCCGTCGTCACAGGCCGCAAGTTCAACGCTCTCAACGGTTCCAGTACGGATTTCTCCAAGCGAGATTTGATCTCATCCAAGCGACCATCGATCTCCTCGTCCACTCGCTGACTTGCCTGTGAGGCGACCTTGTCTTCCATGACGTACTGGGCTTCTCCAGCCGAGCTGTCATATTGTTGCAATGCCAAGGATCGAACCAGCAAGTTGAGCAACGGTACGCCGTCGAAGTCAGTGCGAAGACCGACTAGATCCGACTCGCTTTCCACAGCCGACTCGGAGGGCGAAGCCAAAACGCCGTCCCTGGGGTCGACGGTCAAGTGCTTGCGGACAAGGTACTCGGAGAGGCCGTCTTGGAATGTCGTAACCGGGCCGCGAGTCGAAGAGGTTTCGGATGCTACGTAGCCCCGCGCTTCGAGTGCGAGTTGCCAGCGGTTGGGTGCGGGAATGCACTTCAGTTTCAAGTCCGCCGAGGTCTGAGCTACGCCGATGACATGGGCTCGGACGACAAAGTCGTCCACGTCGTGATAGAATCGGCTCGGCGCCGGCAGCAGCCGGTTCACAAATTCCTCTGAGAGCGATAGACGCAGGTTGGCGTTGCGGTAATACGTGGCCAAGTGCCGCGCTAGTCGTCTCTCTTGCTCCAATTCGCTCCACTGCATCGAGGCGATTCGACCCGCAAAGATCTCGCCCATTCGTTCGCCGCGAGACTGCTCAAACTCCTCCACTTCCACCAACAGCCTTCGATAATCGACTGGCTCCGTCGCCCACCGACGCAGATGTTGGATGTAGGCCTTCAGCGTCTCGTCCTCAAGCACCTTCGACTGCGCTTCGGTCAAACTTGCATTCCTGATGCGCCCGAGAATCTTCTTGCCGTGACGCCTCATGTCGCTTGAGTTGGATTGCGGTGAGTCGACGACGCCGCTGGCTTCGTTCAAGCCGAGAAACGTAATCCAGCTTTCGGACCGTCGATCCACCAATCGTCGCCGCGCTTGTTCGATGATGACGCCCATATTCTCGGGGGAGTCGCCCACGTGGAAGCGAGTGGAAGCGACCTGGGCAATCCCCTGGACGGCTTGCCAAACTGTTTCCCGACGTTGAAGCGCGTAGCCAGCGCGGAGCACCTGACCGCGTGATGCGGGATCGGCCGCTTGTTTCGCGACCTCTTTGCTCTCGAGGACAAGTCGATGAAGTGTTGCCAAGATCGCGGTGGCTTCGGCCGAGAGATGCGAATCGACCCGCGTCAACTGGTTAATGGCGGCAAGGCAACTCGCGGCCCAATCTTTGGCCTCGTCTGCCTGCCCTAAGAGTTCAAGTTGTTCGGCGAGCGAGCGAGGGTAAGGCCAAGCCGAATCTCCACTCGGCGCGCTGGTCATTCGGCGTCGACGGAGCCGCGGCAGTTGATCCAATCGCGGAAACTCGCGGATTCGCCCAGCCATCAAACGCGTCGGCGATGACGCGAGGGGCTCAGGCGGCGACTCTCTCGTTCGCTTGGGTTCAACAGGAATGACGTCCGCAACAACTCGGTCCGCCACCGGCGGCGCGATACGAGCTACGGTCGCGGGGGTGGCTAGATCTGCTAGCGGCGGGGAGGAAGGATCAACAACTAGCTGGGCGGCATAGGGTTCCACCTGTGGAACCTCTAGGGCGGCGGGCTGGCTGGGGCCATGAATATTAATTGAGACCGGCTCTGACTCGGGACTGCGGTATGTCTGCGTCGCGAGCATGCTACCCAAGAACAGGGCGGCGACCATGGCAATGTAGGGCCATGTCGGAGTTCGGGAGTTGATGGACATTGGCAATCTATGGATTTCGACACAAAGGGCCTCCGCGATTGGAGACCTTCAATTCGTAAAATCGGAATAAACCGGTCGAGGAGTAGAACCCGTTTCAGCAAACGACGGCAATTTGTGGCGAATTCTCCGATTCGCCGCGAGATTAGGGTGCCTGAGGCGATTTGGCCCTCGAATTCGCCGCATCAACGTTCTCCGCGGGTTTTGTTGACGGCGGGTATCCAATCGAGCAAAATGAGCAAACCCCGCCTCGACCAATCCCCTGCTAACTTGCCTCGTCCCATGCGACCTACCCATTCGATCATCGTTCTCGGATTGCTTCTCTTGGCGCCGGTCGCCCCTTTGTCGGCCCAACCGGCGGTCTCGTCTGCCACCCCTGCCGCTGTGACCCCAGGAGCAACCGTTGAGGTCAAGTTGGGCGGGGCAAAGCTCTCTGGCAAGTTGACCGCTTGGGCCAGTTTCGCCTGTGACTTCACAGCCATTACGGCCAGCAAGGATGGCAAGTCAGCCGTTCTGCAAGTCAAAGTCGCAAGTGGCGTAGCGCCTCAGATTGGCGGCATCATTGTCGGGAACAGTTTGGGTGTCGCGGAACCGATTCTGATCATGGTCGACGACCTGCCGAACCAAGCGGACAGCGGAAAGAACCACTCGGCAAGCAGCGCTCAAGCGATCAGTTTTCCGAGCGCCGTGGATGGACAAGGCGATGGCGTGAACTTTGACTACTACCAGTTCGACGGAAGAAAGGGCCAGCGAGTTTCGCTGGAGATCGTCGCCCAGCGGATCGGCTCCTCGTTCGACCCCGTTATTCGATTGCTTGGCCCCCAAGGCGCCGAAATCACTGCGGTTGACGATACGGCCGGGTTTGGCGCAGACTGTCAACTCGCCGTCACGCTACCGACCGATGGTCCGTTCGTGATCGTAATACACGACAACCAATACAAACGCGGCGGTCGCTATCGATTGCGACTCGGAGACTTCCCTGTTGGCTCCACCCCATTGCCGATGGGAATTCGTCGTCGCTCGACTTCGCGCGTTCAGCTTGCTGGCTCGCCACAAGTCGTTTCCGGTCCGAGCGGCGCGCCGCCGGCGCTGCCAATCGCTTGGCGAGGTCCCAACAACAACGGCGCCGCTTGCTTCGAGTTGGTTGTCAGCGATGTCTTGGAAGAAGTGGAACAGGAGCCGAACGAGACCTTCGCCCAAGCCAAGCTAGTCGTCGTACCTTGTGCTGTGAGCGGTGTGCTCCAAGATAGCAATGACCACGACCTGATTCGCTTCGCCGCGCGCAAAGGTCGGATCGTACGAATTCAAGCTAGGTCGGGCAGCCTGCGTTCCCCCAGCTTTGTCATGATGCGGGTGGTTGACGCCAAGAACAAGGTTCTCGCCTCGGCCAAGGTGGGCGCTTCGCCCGAGATGTCTGTAGCGTTTACGCCCCCCGCGGATGGAGAATACGGCGTCGAAGTTCGCGACTTGTTGTTTCGCGGCGGGTCTCGATTTGGCTACCGAATCGAGTTGAGCGACGGCCCCGATTTTTCCCTGGCTCTCAAAAACGAAAAGAATGCCAATGTCCGCTTTGCGGCAGCAGCCAACATAGGCGCCGTTGCCTTCAACGTGCAATGCGTTCGCAAAGGCTACGACGGCCCGATCGAACTGAGCTTAGTAGACGCTCCCGCCGGCTTTCGACTCCTTGGCAATGTGATTCCTCCCAAGGCGACGGAGACGCGTTTGGTTGTCGAACCGCCACGCGGCGAAAAACTGGCGCCACACTTGTTGCGACTCGAAGGCGTTGCCCAAGTTGAGGGGCGGCCGGTGCGGCGGATGATGACAACCCACGGCGTGCTGCGGGCGCGCTCGCCAGCCTTCCCCTATCCAGCCGCTTGGCGAGATGGGTTGCTGGGGCTTGCCGTCGGCGAGCCAACGAAGCCGTTCTTCGCTATCAAGGCGCCGAATCTGGTCAAGTGCCAAGCAGGCGCGGCGGCCAAAGCGGTCGAGTTAACGCTGGAGCGAAAAGAGAAGGATTTCAAAACTGGATTGCGGTTCTTCTTCGAACCAACGCCCAAAGGGGTTGCCGCCAGCGTCAAGGAAGTAAAGGGAAAGTACACCCTCTCCGTCTCCTCGCTAGCTGACGCCGCGATCGGCGTTCACAAGATCAAGGTGCATAGCGTTGCCGAACACAAAGGAAAAGCGCAAGTGCAGACCGTGGAGTTCGACGTCGAGGTCGCTCCTCCCTCGCCCGCGAAGCCCGCAACGTGATCGCCTACGGCTAGAGTCGTATTCGGGTTTCTTCATCCAAACCAGTCGTTGAAGCAGATAGGGATCAAAGATGGCCCACAATGGATGGACCCAGGAATCGCCGATATCCTGGCCGCGAATAGTAGTTTGGCTCGGACAACGCGAACCCGGCTTGACGACCGCCGCGACACTCGGCGTCTTGCTCGCCGCATTCTCGGCATTCGCCCAACCGTCTAGAACTGACGCTGCCGAACTGGTGCCGATCGTGGTTGGATCGCCCTCAAAGCTGACGGTTTATCCGGGCTCAATTCGCATCGAGCGAGCTCGCGATGTCTCGCACATTATTGTGACGGGGCACTACGCCAACGGCCGCCAGCAGGACCTCACCCGCATCGCCCAGTTTGCCAGCTCGGCCGACAAGATCGCCACGGCAAATGACGGCGTCGTGCGACCAGGCTCCAACGGTCAAGCCGAGATTCGCGTATCGGCTGGCGGCAAGTCCGTGGTGATCCCCGTGGAAGTTGTCGGGCAAGACCAGCGCGAACCTGCGTCGTTCGCCTTTGACGTGCTTCCCGCTCTCTCCAAGCAAGGATGCAATTCTGGCGCTTGCCATGGTTCGCCCAGCGGCAAAGGCGGTTTTCAGATGTCGCTGAGAGCGTTCGATGCTTCGATCGACAAGATGTCATTGATTCGCGCTGACTTTGGCCGCCGCACGAACGTTCTCGATCCCGCCAACAGCCTGTTGTTGCTCAAGCCGTCGATGCGAGTCCCACACGGCGGCGGTTTGAAACTGCGGACGACTGATCCCGCTTACCGCGTCTTGGCGGATTGGATCGCCGAGGGGTGCTCGGCTGACTCCCCTGGCGAGGCGAAGTGTGTATCGATCGAGGTGTTTCCTCCGAGCGGTCGCGTGCTTGAGGCGCCCGCCCATACGCAGCAGTTGAGCGTAATGGCCAAGTTCTCGGACGGCTCAGTGCGGGATGTGACTGAGTTCGCCGTATTCACTAGCTCTGATGGCGAGGTCGCGGCGGTCGACGAGAAGGGCCTGGTGGTCGGCGCCGATCGAGGTGAAGCGGCGATTGTCGTGCGTTACTTGGAGTTTATCGAATCGACGTTTATTACTTTCGTCAAGGACGTCGAGGGATACGCCTGGACGAATCCTCCGGTGAATAACTACATCGACAACCACGTGCATGCGAAACTGAAGCAGCTGAAGTACCTGCCCTCGGATCTTTCCACCGACGACGAATTCCTCCGCCGCGTTTACCTGGACGTGATTGGCCTCCTGCCGACGATTGAGGAGGCCGAAAAGTTCCTGGCTTCAACTTCGCCCCAGAAACGAAGCGAGTTGATCGACCAGTTGCTTGAACGTCCGGAGTTCGCCAAGTTTTGGACGTTGAAGTGGGGCGATCTGCTCCGCATGACGAGAGGCCAAGTTGGCCCTGACGGGGTGCACAAATACCATCGGTGGGTCCAAGGAGCTGTGGCTTCCAATATGCCCTACGACCAGTTCGCGCGCGAACTGCTGACCTCGTCCGGCAGTACGCTGGAGAATCCAGCCGCCAATTTCTACCGCACTGCGACCGACGCGAACGATTGCGTGGAGACGATTTCGCAGGTCTTTTTGGGAGCCAGGTTGCAGTGCGCCAAGTGCCACAACCACCCCTTCGAACGATGGTCGCAAGACAACTACTACGGCATGGCGGCCTTCTTCAATCGACTGCAGCGACAGACCACGGCCCGACCGAACGAGATGTTTATTTGGACCAGCGCCAGCGGCGAAGTGACTCAGCCCAGGACGGGCGAAACGATGAAACCCTGGTTGCCCGGTAAGGGATCACAGGACAAGGTCGATCCGACCGATCGAAGGAAGACGTTCGCGAACTGGCTGACCCAACCCGGCAATCCCTACTTCGCGCGGATCGAAGCCAACCGGATTTGGAGCCACTTGCTTGGGCGGGGCATTGTTGAGCCGCCCGATGACTTTCGCGAGTCCAATCCGCCTTCGAACGCGAGCCTACTCGACGCCTTGGCCAAAGATTTTGTCGAGAGCGGTTTCGATCGCAAACATGTTATCCGCACGATACTAAACAGCCGAACCTATCAAACTGGTTTTCGGCCCAACTCGTTCAACGAGGATGACTCCAAGTACTGCTCGCACTACCAGCCTCGTCTCCTGGCCGCCGAACAGTTGCTCGACGCGATTTGCCATGTCACAGACGTGTCCGAGACGTTTGCCGCCTTGCCGGTGGGGACGAAGGCCACGCAGATTCCCGCGCCGGACCTGGTGTCGCATGAATTCTTGAAAATCTTTGGACAACCGGAACGTCAGACAGTCTGCCTTTGTGAGCGTTCATCGGAGTCCAATTTGGGCATGGCGATTCAGTTCTTCAACGGCCCGCTGATCTACAACAAGATTCGCAACGACAAGAATCGATTTCGCAAGATGATTGCGGCCAAGGTCGATGATGGCGAGATCGTAAGGCAACTTTACTTGGCGGCCGTCTGCCGAGAGCCGACCAAAAAAGAACTGCTCGCCTGCGTGGCCCACGTGGCCGCCAAAGCCAAGGAGATTGAGGCCGAAAACAAGCGACTTGATGTCCAAGTCGCTGCCATTCGCTCAGAGGGCTCGAAGTTGCGGGCCGATGTCCAAGCGAAGTTAGTTGCGAAGAAGTCAGTTGCCGTTCCTGCGGAAGTGCGGGCCGATCTTGCGGCGGCCCTGCAGACGCCGAAGGACAAACGCAGCGAAGTTCAATCCTACCTCGTTACCAAGTTGGGACCGCTCGCCGTCGTCGCCGACGCCGATGTAGAGGCGGCACTATCCGCAGAACAGAAGAAGACTTTGGCGGCCGGCGTGAAGCAGTCGGCTGAATTGGCCGCTGGCAAGAAGACGCCCGGTGAAAGTCGCCTGGTCGCGCTCGAAGATATCTGCTGGGCGATCTTGAACACCAACGAGTTTTTATTCAATCACTAAGACCATTGCTGGCGTGTCGCCGTTGGTTGCTGCATCGGCGGCATGTCCGGCGTTATGGGCCTGGCGTCGGATATCAAAAGGCAGTCGGAAAGAACCATCATGCATTACAGACGGCAAGTCCATTTTTTGATTCTGTGGTTCGCCGGATCGCTTGGCGCCGGCTTGGCCCAGGCTGAACCGGTTAGCTTTCGCCGTGATGTCGCGCCGATTCTGCGCGACCACTGCTTGGCTTGCCATGGACCGAAGAAAGCTGAAGGCGGCTATCGCGTTGATTCGTATGAACGCTCGATAGCGAAAGGCGATTCGGGCGAGGCGGCGTTTACTGCGAAGAGCCTCGACGACAGCGAGTCCCTTTCGCGCGTCGTTTCGGCCGACGAAGACGAGCGGATGCCGCTGGAAGCGGACCCGCTTCCTAAAGAGAAGATTGAGCTTCTAAAGAGGTGGATTCAAGAAGGCGCCGCGTTCGACGGCAAGGATCCTAAGGCCAGCTTGACGGTCATCATTCCCGCTCCCACCCATCCGCAAGCGCCTGAGAAATACTCTCATGCCGTGCCGATCACGGCCGTTCGATTTGGCGGCGAGGGGAAAGAACTGTTCGTCGGCGGCTACCATGAACTGACGGTATGGAATCCAGTTAGCGGCGAACTGATTCGCCGTATCAGCAATGTCGGCGAGCGGACTTTTGCGATCGACTTGAGCCCGGACAACAAGCTGCTTGCTGTCGCCTGCGGCGCGCCGGGGCGGCATGGCGAAGTTCGCATATTTGATGCGGGCAGCGGCGAACTCAAGACGGTTCTCAGTCTCTCCGCCGATGTGGTGCTGGACGTCCAGTTTAGCCCCAATGGAAAACGCATTGCGGCTACCTCGGCCGAAAGCAACCTGCGAGTGTTTGAAGTGGCGACCGGCGAACTGTCGTTGGAGATCACGAGCCACTCGGATTGGGTGACCTCGGCGGCTTGGAGCGCCGACGGAAGCAAGATCGCGACGGCCAGTCGAGACAAGACAGCCAAAGTGTTCGACGCCAAAACGGGCGAGTTGACGGCGACCTATTCCGGCCACGGCGATCGCGTCCTCGGCGTCGCGTTTCACCCCGACGGCGCGCAAGTCTATTCCTCCGGCGCCGACAAGAAGCTGCATCGCTGGAAAATCGCGGACGGCAAAAAGGCCGCTGAATCAAAATTCGGCAATGAAGCGTTTAAGATTCCGCAACGAGGCGCGTCGATGTTCGTCGCCTCCGCCGACAAGGTGGTTCGCCAGTTCGACTCCAAGTCCCAGAAAGAGGTTCGGCAATTCAAGGGACACAGCGACTGGGCGATTTCAGTCGACTCGCACGGGGGAGCCAAGCGAGTCGCAGCGGGCGGCTTTGACGGCAAAGTCATTGTCTGGAACATCGAGGACGGGAAGACTGTCGTCGCGTTCACCGCCGCGCCCGGACTGGCGAAGAACAAGCAGTAAGCGAGTCTCCTTGTCGAGTAAGAGCGGATCGCCGTCGCGGCTGAGAGGGCGGACTGCCCAGAGACACTCGTCCAGAATCGATCGCGGCCAACACTTCCCGTTGGCGGCATTCATGTCACCCCTTCGTCTTCAGCCTTAAGATTCTCCCGTGGGTCTTGCTGAATGGGCGAACCAGCACTAGGCTGCGTTGCCGGCGCAAGGGCGATGCCCGAAGTGAATGCGCACCGTGCTCTAGCAAGGGAATTGAATAGGGTGGCCAGATGTTGAAGTTATTTGGACAAGTTGAGGAAGCGGTTGCCAAGATTCGATCGGTATGGGATCGACAGCCCAAGGCAGGCGTGATTTTGGGCACAGGGCTTGGGGGATTGGTCGAGGAGGTCGAGGTCGAAGCTTCGCTGGACTACGGCGACATTCCCAATTTCCCCAGCTCCACGGCGACAAGCCATCGCGGCCGACTCGTTTGCGGAAACCTGTGCGGAATTCCCGTGATGGCGATGGAGGGGCGGTTTCACATGTACGAGGGCTATCCGCTCTCGCAAATAACGCTTCCTGTTCGAGTCATGCAGGCGATGGGCGCCGACCTTCTGGTGGTTTCGAACGCCGCTGGCGGGATGAACCCGTATTACAAGCTTGGCGACATCATGGTCATTGAAGATCAGATCAACTTGATGGGAGACAACCCGCTGATTGGGATCAACGATGACCGCCTAGGGCCTCGTTTCCCCGACATGTGCGAGCCCTATACGCAGGCGCTGGTAGATCGAGCGTTGGAAGTGGCTCGGAAGGAGAACATTGTCGCCCACAAAGGCGTGTTCGTAGCGGTCGCCGGACCAAACCTGGAGACTCGGGCGGAGTACCGTTTCTTGCGAGGCATCGGCGCCGATTGTGTTGGCATGTCGACGGTTCCAGAAGTGATTGTCGCTGTGCATTGCGGAATGCGCGCCGTGGGAATGTCGATCGTGACGGACCTCTGCTTCCCCGACTCCTTGGAGCCTGCGGACGTGCAGAAGATTATTGCCACCGCCAATGAAGCTGAGCCGAAGCTGCGAACGCTTGTCCGAGGCGTGTTGGCTGGTGAAGCTGGCTAGGCTGGCAATAAGCGGAGACGCAAACCGATGACGCAGGAATTGCGGGTCGCCGAAGCCGCCGCCTACATCCGCTCGAAATGGGGCCAAGCGCCCGATTGCGGGATCATCTTGGGCACGGGTTACGGGGCGATGGCTGAGCGGGTGAGTCGGCCGGTGACCATTCCGTACGCCGACATTCCCCACTTTCCTCGCTCAACTGCCTTGGCCCACGTCGGTCGTCTCGTATGCGGCGAACTGTTTGGCGCGCGCGTCGCGGTTCTGCAGGGGCGGTGCCATCTGTACGAGGGCTACTCGCTGGACGAAGTCGCCCTGCCAACCATGACGTTGTGCGCCTTGGGCGCGCGGCGAATGATCATCACCAACGCGGCCGGCGGAATGAACCCGTACTATCAGATGGGTGATGTGATGTTGATCGACAGCCATGTCAACTTGATGTGGGGCGAACCCGCAGCTTTGGCGAGCCGAGATCGGAGTGGGCCGCCCGCGGGCCGAGCTGTCTCTGGCAATCCGTATTGTGCGGAGTTATTGGGCGCCGTTTGGCGGGGTAGCATCACGCCGACATTTGAAGCCCATCGAGGCGTGTATGTTGCGGTCAGCGGACCATCCTACGAAACTCGTTCCGAATACCGCTGTTTTCGCAAGTTTGGAGGCGACGCGGTCGGTATGTCAACAGCTCCGGAAGCGATCGCCGCAGCCAACGTAGGCGTTCCTGTGCTCGGCATTTCAGTGATCACTAATGTCGCTCGTCCCGATTCGCCGGAGACGGTAGATGCTGAAGACGTCGTTGCCGCATCACACGCGGCGGCGGAGAACGTCTTGAGCGTCGTTGAAAGTGCGATCAAACAGTGAGTCGTGCAGGACCACCCGCTGCCGCTCCACGAATTATCTGCTTGAACCCGCAATCCAGCAGGGCGAGGATCTTGCTAGACGCCGTAGCCGCGATGCGTCGAGTAGCTTGGCGCGACTTCGGACGGGCGGTCAACCAGATTGCCCATCATGGCGGAGGGGCGAGCGGCTTCATTTTGCTCGATTCTAGTGCGAACGAGATGAGGCATCCAAATCGCTTTGTTGACCAGTTCGATCAGCACTTCCGGATCGAACGGCTTTCGCAGATAGTAGGCGCCGCCCGCATCATGGGTGCGTCGGACTATGTCTGGCCGTTGGCTCGACGAAACAAACATCAGCGGGACATCACTCATTCCAGGCTGTTGCCGCAGTGTCTTGCAGAGCTCCAAACCGCTTACGCCTTTCAGGTTGACGTCGCAGATGATCAAGTCGAGCGGAAGCGACTTGGCGGCTTTCGTCGCTGCCTCTTCGTCGCTGGCGCAGTGGCATTCATAGCCCGACATGCTGAGCACGGCGGCGACGCCGGTCAAGGTGATCGGATCGGCATCGACGATCAGAATAACGGCTGGATCAGTTTGAATCGGCTGCATCGTCGGCTCGTCTGTTTCGAGTACAAGTCATACATAGCTGGAATCGCCGCAAAATCACGCATTGTCGAGCAATGCTGTGAAAACATACACTCAGACCGACAGTTGGGAATTGAAAATAAGAAAAACTCCCAGCTTTGTTAGACGGCAAGACTATCCCAACCCACAGAACCGCTAACAGGCGATTCTTTCCCTTTTGCCTCATCGTCCAGCATCCAGTCGGTCCCGGTCGTGGGAGAGCAGAATCGACTCGTCGCCATGCGCCGGTTGGATCTATTCCGATGGCGGAGTGAATTGGACGCCGCCAGGGCGGTCTTCGGCGACGAGTAGGGGGCCGGCGATTTGGGCGGCGGCGCGTTGCCCCGCCCGTTCGGGGGCGCCCAGAGTCGCTGGGTCGAAGGCGTCGCCCGATTGTTCCTGAAACATGTGCAGAGTTTGCGTGGGGAAGGCGAAGGCCACACCTAATTGATCCGCCAGCTTCAGGATATCGATGAGCAATCGGTGCCGCTCACGCAGTTCCACAGACCAGTCTGGGCAATCGAGAAAGCAGTAGAGCATCACGTCGAGTGAACTGCCGCCGAGCTGGTTGAGGTAGACGTGGTAATAGTCCTTGCGAGTATAGGGGTGACGCCGAAGCAACTCGCGGACTCCTTCGCAAAAAGCGTCGATCTGTTCAGGCGTCGCATCATATTGCAGACCGAGCGTCGTCTTCACTCGGCGATAACTTCGCTTGCCCATGTTGTCGACGACCGCTGTGGTCAGGTTGCTGTTTGGGACGGTGACCAGGGAGTTGTAGAAGGTCCGAATCCGCGTGCTGCGAAAACCAACCGCTTCCACGGTTCCTTCAATGTCGCCGGTAACGACCCAATCGCCAACTTCAAATGGCCGGTCCAAGAGCACGGTGATGGAGCCAAAGAGGTTGCTCACCGCGTCCTTCGACGCCAGCGCCAACGCCATGCCGCCGATTCCAATGCCGGCCAGCAAACCAGTGATTTTCCAATCGAAGGCCTCCGCGCAAACGACGACGCCAAGGCAAACTGCGATGAACTTGAGTGACTTGGAGACTAGCGGGACCAGGAGGTCGTCAAATCTTGTCGGCGTTCGTTCCGCTCGCCGTTTCATGATTCCCGACACCAGGTCGATTAGGTGAAACGCCGTCCAGACTGCTGCAATCACAGCGAATGCCTTCAGCGCGCCAAGAAGAACTGACAAAGTCCAAGCGGGCAGGCCGATCACCCACGTGCCGTTGTACCAAACGAGTGACTGGGCAAACAAGCCAACGGGTTTCCACATTTTCTTCTGCTCTGGCGGTTCTTCCCCTCGTCGAAACTTGAACCATGCGGCGGTGAATATCCTCAAGATCCCGCGAGTGAGCAGGTCGGCCAGGAAGCCGATCAGGATCACGACGATGATGCTGAGCCACTGGTAGTCGGGGAAGAGAAAGTGAGTTTGTTTCAGGCTGGAGTCAAACTGTTTTTCTAGCCAGATACTAGGGTCTTCCCAAGCCCCGCTGGCGGCCGTTTTTTCTACGATCTTCCCTCGCTCTTCCCACCGCGAATAGAGACCATCTATCTCGGCCACCGTCGCAGGAGTGAATCGCCACAGCCCGTCTCTGCTACGGGCGATCGTGATCAGCCCGGCATCTCCAAGCTCCTCGTCGCCCATACCATCTGCCTGGTAGGCCAGCCGGTAGGGCTCCCCTTCGGACTCGTCAGGGATTTGCGAGAGATCGATTCGCATCATCCGGTCGATCGTGTCCTTGAGCTTGAAGGCAAGCCGCCCGCCAGTGGCGGCCAGAGCATCCTTAGTCAGTTTCTGGTCTGAAAAGTCGAGGCAGTCTGCGGCTTCGTCCAGCTGTTTCTCGTTGACCGCCAACAAGAAAGCCTGCATCGTGCTCTGCGGCGACCGAAGCTTCTCCGCCAACAGTGGGTCCACTGGCTCAGCCGTCTTGTTCTTGGCTTCCTCGGTCTTCGCATTGTCCTGGGCAACACTCCAACCTGGGGCGGCGACCATGGATCCAGCTATGAGACAAAACGCAACACTACGCGCGAACGCCGACATGTCGATTCCTCCTTGAGACGGCCTGAGATGGCGCGAGTTTGGCAGATGTCGCCCGATTTGCAAAGAGCGACTGCCTCGCGGATCACGCTAGTCGTCGAACAAGAGCTCAATCTCTGTCGCGACGCACCAGCAGATCGTTCAATGGGGGCTCGGAAACTGACAGGCTCGCTCGCGGTCGGAAGCTTCGGCCAACACGTCGGCGAGAGTCGAACTGCGGAGTGCGTCTTCGACCGTGGCGAGCGCCGCGTCGAGTCGCGAGTGCATGGGGCAGAGTTTCACCCCGTGTGCGGCCAAGGCGATGGGGCATTCCGTGATTCGCCGAATGGGATCGACAGCGTTGATGATGTGCAGAATCGTGATGTCCGCGGCGTCCTTGGCAAGCGAAACGCCCCCGCCGATGCCGCGTTGTGACTGGACAATCCCCGCCTTTCTCAGCGATTGCAGCACTTTGGAAAGGTATGCGGGCGGAACTCGCGTGGCGTTGGCAAGCTCCACCGTGGTGACCAAAGAGGGCGATCGGGCGGCCAGTACGGACATCGCCCGCAATGCGTACTCGGCCGTTTGTGAAAACATGTTCGGACTCCGGGAATGACCAACGTTCTACTTTGCCGCGGTCTTCCAATACTCAGGTAGATCCGAACTTGTATCTAAGAGGATCTCGTAAATCGCCTTCCGGTCGACAGCCGTAAGGTGTGAAAACGACTTGCTCTGATCTTTGCCCGACAAGACTTCCCACAATCGTCTATACACCTGACTCTTCACATCGGCCGGCAGAGTCTTAAACGAATCGGAGTAGATCAAGTAGCTGCATGGATACTTGAAGATGCGGCGTTTGAGGTCAAAGTCCCTCAGGGAACGCCCCTTCTTGTCCCTCTGTCCAAGGGCCGCGAAGTGTTCCGTGAAATTGGAAGTTCCCTTGATCTCATCCGTCAAAGCAAATTCGTCGCTAAACAACATGTACTTGACTAGCTTCTCAGTGGCGGAAGCAATTCTTCGTTGAGTCGATGCGCTGACGAAATCTTCGGGTCTCTGCAGGGCGCGGTTCATCACGTCGCAGTGATGGTTGGCCAATCGCGTTTCGTAGCTGGCGAAGGTGATGTGGTTGTGCATCTCAGTCTGATGCTCCAAGACCATCAAAGCCACGATGTCGCTGTGGGGGCTGAGGTACAGATCGGTCCGCGTCAGCTTGCTCAGGTCGGTGATGTTGGCGCCAGCCTCCATATCGAGGTTCTCCGGACCGCTGCTCCTGGGCGTGGTTACATTGCCCATGTGACGTTGGCGACCATGAGTTCCGCTGACATACCAACCGCCCCACCGCTGTTTGAGAGGGCTGGCGTGGTTTGTGCGAAAGGTGCCCGATCCGAAATTCGGTTGCCCGCTGGGGGCAGGATAGACAGAGCGCACCAGGTGCCCCGGCACGCCCTCCGTTCTCGAGGAGGCGTGGCAGACCAGGCAACTCCCCTGGTCGCGTACGAATTTGGCTGGCTTGGTTCCGTCTTGCCGCATACTGTAGAAGACTGCTCCCTGACGCGCATCGACGGAAGAGACTTCGATCACTTCGCCGTTGGACACCCAGCCAATGTAGTTCGAGTCGTTAAAATACAAGGCTCGCGGAGTCCATGGGGCAATTCGCCGCAATTGAAAACTCGTTTTTGAGAAGACCAGCATTTGTGACGATGGCGAAATGTCGAGGGCAGCGAGCACGGACTTCAAATAGCCGTGTTCTTCGTCCCACTTCAGCTCGATCTGCCCCTTGTCCATCCGCCGCTGCAGCTGGGCGACCGGGTCGTTCACTTCGCTGGCGGAGTAGTTGATCGGCTCACGATCGAAAGAAATCTGAGCCCTCGCGGGCTGCTCGCTGGCGGCGACAATCGCCAGGACGATTGAAACCAAAGCGACTGAAGCCAGTCGTTGAATACCATGGTCAGGTTTCATATCTTCGCCTTCCTTCCGATGCAGCTCGCCTAAATTGTCGCTGTGCCGCTCGTGTTAACTAAGCTGAAACAGCTCTGCTGGCGGTACGCTTTCGGTGAGTTTCAGATCAAACGTGTCTTGTAGAATCTTAAACACGTTCGGGGTGACAAAGGCCGGCGCCACTGGTCCGATCCGAATTCCTTTGACGCCCAAGTGGAGTAGAGTCAGCAACACCGCGACCGCTTTCTGCTCGAACCATGAGATGGCCATCGTCAGAGGCAAGTCGTTGACCCCGCACTCGAACGCCCCCGCCAACGCCACTGCGACTTGAATCGCGCCGTAGGCGTCATTGCACTGCCCCATGTCTAGCAATCGGGGGATTCCAGCGACGGTGCCGTAGTCGCGGTCGCGGATGCGGAACTTGCCGCAACCCAAGGTTAAGATGACGGACTCGTTCGGCGTGGCTTCCGCGAACTGGGTGAAATAGTTGCGGCCGGACTCGGCTCCGTCGCAGCCGCCAATCAGATAGAAATGCTTGATCTCACCCGACTTGACGGCTGCCACTACTTGTTCGGCCAGCCCCAGAATCACACTGTGGTGAAAGCCGATTGTCGATTCGCCCGTCTTGTTGTCGGCCAGCGGCGCGCATTGCTTCGCCATTTCAATGACTGGGGAGAAGTCGCTGCCAGTCAGTCGCGTTCCGCCCGGGACCGCAGTCACACGAGTTGTGAATAGTCGGTCTTTGTACGATTCCCAAGGGATCAGCACGCAGTTGGTGGTGCCCACGATGGGACCGCTAAACTGAGAGAATTCGACCTGCTGATTTTGCCAAGCCGTGCCGAAATGGCCCGCCAGATGTTCGTGCGCGCGCAGATTGGGGTAACTGTGGGCCGGCAACATCTCACCATGGGTGTAGACATTCACGCCGGCTCCGGCTGCTTGCTTAAGCAGTTCCGCCAAGTCCGGCAAGTCGTGGCCGGTCACCAAGATGCCGGGGCCCGCTTTCGTGCCCTCATAGACCGCGGTGGGCGTCGGCGTGCCATATTGCTCTATGTGCCCGACGTCCAGCATTTCCATCACTTTGAGATTGATTCGTCCGCATTCCAGCACCAATTCCAGCAAGCTGCCAAGATCGAAGTTCACGTTGGTCACCGTGGCGAACAAGGCCTCCTCGATGAACTCGCTAACCTCGTCGTCCGTCTTGCCCAGCCTTCGAGCATGATTCGCGTAAGCAGCCACACCCTTGACGCCGTAGAGTAGAATCTCCTGCAGCGACTGCATGTCTTCGTCCTTGCCGCAGACACCAACATCGACACAACCAGTTCCGTTGGCGGTTTGCTCACATTGATTGCAAAACATGGCTTCCAATCCTCTCACTAGTTGTTCTTGCGTCTGCCAGCAGTGCGATACGTCACGGCAACGCTGGGCCTCCGCGTCGGAGTCATCTTGTTCAGACATAGTTGCATACTTAAAATCGGATGTCAACATCCAATTTAGCGCCATTATCACTTGATTTGAGGAACTAGGCGATGGAGCATGTAGACGAGGCGAGTCTGGAGAGTGACCTGATCGCGCGCTATCGATTTGTGGCCGAATTCATCGGATTTGGCGAGGAAGACGTGAAAGCGATTCACGCGTCGGCTGGTTATTTGGCCCCGCTAATCCCTCAGATTGTCGAGCAAACCTACGACAAGCTGCTGTCCTATGACGCCACCGCGAGACATTTTGTGCCTCGGCAGAAAGGGTACGATGGGCCTCTGCCGACTTCGCTGGACGACCTCGCGTCGAGCCACCCGCAGATCCAGTTCCGCAAAGACCACCTCAACCGGTATTTGATGCATCTTGTGGGGCACGCCTACAACGACAAGATGGCCCTATTTCTCGACATGGCGGGCAAGATCCACACGCCCAAGGCGGGCAATGAGGAGATCGACGTGTCGCTTGTGCAGATGAACGCTCTGCTGGGACTGCTTGCCGACTTGGTGTTCGAAGCCATCCTCGGGTTGAGTCTGGACGAGGAGACGAAAGCGCGCACCATGCGGGCGTTCAACAAGCTGTTTTGGATCCAAAACGACTTGGTTACTCGGCACTACCAACAACCGTGATGTCGCCGCGAGGGAGTGCTTGTTCAGCTTACTGACTTGTGTGTGGCCCAGCTGGGTTTAGGTCGGGTTGACCCAACAGCGGAGCGGCGTGTCGGAGAGCCCGGCGATCAGGTTATCCGCGGCGATTTCGGCCATCCCGTTGCGGCTTGAGACGGTCCCGCTGGCGATGTGGGGTGCGATGATACAGTTGGGCGACGAGAGCAGGGGGTCGTCCATCGGGATCGGCTCGGGGTCAGTGACGTCGAGGCCAGCTGCGAAGATTTCGCCCGAGCTCAGGGCTTGAGAGAGGTCGGCCGCGACGTGAATCGGGCCGCGCGCGGTGTTGATGAAGACTGCCGTGTTCTTCATCTTCTTGAACGTCTCCGCATTGAACAACCCTTTGGTTGTTTCGTTGAGATCGGTGTGCACCGAAACGAAGTCGGATTCGCCCAACAGCTGATCTAGCTCCACTCGTTTGGCGCCCAGTTGCTGTTCGGCCGTTTCGTTGCTGTAATTATCGTGGTAAAGAACATCCATGTCCCAACCGCCGTGACAACGTTTGGCCATCGCGAAACCAATACGTCCCATCCCCACGACGCCGATCGTCTTGCCGATCAGATCGCAGCCGATCAGCCCTAATGGCTCCCAGGTCTTCCAGTTTCCCGCCCGAATGTAGTCTTGGGCTTCGACGATCCGCCGCGCTGCGGAGATCAGAAGCGTGAAAGCCATATCGGCGGTTGCATGGGTGAGCACATCGGGCGTATTGCCAACTCGAATGCCACGGCTGTTGGCTTGCTCAATATCAATGTTGTTGTAGCCAACCGCAAAATTGCTGATGACCTTGAGCTGCGGCCCCGCCGCGTCCATAAACTCCGCATCGATTCGCTCGGTCAACAATGACAGAACGCCCTCGCATCCCTCGACCCGCCTCAGCAATTCCGCTCGCTCCGGCGGAAGCGGCCCATCCCAGACGTCGGCCTCGCAGTGCTTCAAGACTTGCTGTAGACCAGCTTCGGGGATCTTTCGAGTCACGAATACGCGGGGGCGATCCGACATGCAAGCATCCTTTTCTCGTTCAGTTATTCACTGTGCGTCTGGCCGACTATTGTTGCGGATAACGTCTGGCTTGGGGAGGCTGCGATCGCCGATTGACTAGGAGATGACGTTTTGCGGTTGTCCGTCGAGGAAGGCCAGGACATTGTCCACGGCGCCTTGATTGAGAGCGTCGACGCCTTCGGGCGTGTGGTCTGCGCTGTGAGGAGTGAGTACCACTTGCTCGCATTCGAGCAGCGGATGTCCTTCCCCTAACGGTTCCTCGTCGTAAACATCCACCGCTGCTCCTCCCAGCCGTCCGGACTGCAGGTAGTGGACGAGCGCTTGGGTGTCGACGATGGGGCCTCGCGCTGTATTTACCAATATGGCGCCCGGCTTCATCTGTTCCAATTGATCACGCCCAATAAACCCGCGGCTCTCGTCTGTCAGCATGATGTGAAGCGAGACCACGTCGCTTTGCCTCAGGAGTTGATCGAGCTCGACATACTCCACACCCAATTCGGCGGCTCGCGCCGCATCGGGATTAAACGTCCAGGCAATCACTCGCATTCCAATTGCTTTGGCCAAGCGCACGACCTGGTTTCCGATGGCGCCAGTGCCAACCACGCCCAGTGTTGCGTTGCTAAGCAGCAGGTTGTCGCAACGGCGCCAGCGACCCGCTCGCAGTTCACTTGTCTGGTAACAGAGACGTTTGGCGGCGCCGAGGATCAGAGCCAACGCATGCTCGGCGACGATAGCGGCTGTCTTCCCCGGAATATTGCAGAGCGCAATGTTGCGTTCGCGGATCGCGTCGAGATCGAACGAGTCGGCGCCAATGGAGCAGGTGGAGATCATCTTCAGCTTCTCCAACTGCAACAAGTCCTCTCGTCGCCAGTGCATGTTGCCGCGAGAATTGATCATCAAGTCCGCTTCGCGCACCCGCTCGACTTGCTCGGCCCGGCTGCCTGGCCATTCCGAGTAGAGCTTGATGTTGACACGGTTTCTAAGCCGCTGTAGTTGAGGCGAATTGCCGATTTGAGTAGGCGCGTCACCGGGGATAACGAGCAGAGGAAGTTGCGGCTCGGCGATGGGTCATTCTCCTTGAGGTGAGCCAGTTCGTGCTGGGTTATCGTGCTGGGTTATCGTGCTGGGTTATCGGCGCCCAAGCGTTGGAGGCTGTGGGTCGCGGCGGCGCTGACTGCTGCGGGCAGACCGATTCGTGTATTGGCAAATCCTTGTCGGCCCGCGAGGCCCAACGACTGCCGTCGCTTATCGAGAGATCCTATCGAGAGACCCTATC
>CAZWOU010000002.1:49529-58404 GCA_964635375.1 uncultured Pirellulaceae bacterium
CCTATCGAGAGACCCTATCAACGACTGCGGCCGATGGTCATGATCGTGATGTCGTCGTTTTGCGGTCGGCCATCAGCGTGCTTGCGGACATCCGCAAGTAGGGCTCGACCCAGCTCGTCGGCCTTGGGCGAGTTGTCGCGAATGAACTGCTCGATTCGCTCTTTGCCATACAGGTCGCCAGCTGGATTCATTGCCTCATCGACTCCGTCCGTCACGACGACTACGGTCTCGCCCGGCTCGACGACGCGGGTGTCGACTTCGTACGGGTAGTCCTCCACGATGCCGATCGGCGGCCCCACCTTGTCATCATCGAATTCGCCGATTTTGCCATCCAGACAGCGAATCAGCGGCGACATATGGCCGGCGTTGACGACGGACATTTCGTTGGTGGAAAAATCGATAATGATGAGAACGAACGTGACGAAGCGGCCCTCGACTGCGGTATCGCACATGTGGTCGTTAATCGCCATGGCGGCCTCGACCGGATCGTGACAGAACTTCATCGTACTCTGCACGCAGCTTGATATTCGAGACATGATCAAGGCGCCGGGAACGCCTTTGCCGGCGACGTCGCCAAAGGCGTAGCAAATCTTGTTTTCGTCCAGCACAAAGGCATCGTAGTAATCGCCGCCCACCGCCTGTGCGGAATCGTACGAGGCGAAGAACTCCCATCCATCCCAGCCCGGCAAGTCCTCGGGCAGCAAGGCTCGCTGGACGTCGCGGGCAATTGCCAGTTCCCCGTCCTGCTTTTGCTTGGCAAGGAACGTTTCCATCAGGCGAGCGTTCTCGTAGGACAGCGCGGCTTGTCCCGCCACCGCCATGAGCAGTTCCAGATCGTCTTCCTTGAACTGGCCCAAGGGGTTTTGCGAATCGATGTCGATGATCCCCAGCGGTTCGCCGTCGAGACCCAGCATGGGCACGCACATCATCGAGCGAATGGACAGGTCGGCGATCGACTGACTCGCGCTAAACTCAGCGGCGGCGTCGGCGGACAGCACGCCGGTCTTCTCTTCCAGGACTTTCGACACCACAGTCCGGCTGAGCCTCACTGTGGCGTCTTCGCCTTGGCGCCGGTGTCGGACAGCCCGCGACTGCATCTCTCCCGTCTTCTCGTTCTTCAGCAGAATGCAACCCCGGTCGGCGCTGGGGAAAATGCCAAACAGGGTCTCCAGGACTTTGGGCAGCAAGACGTTGAGGTCCATGGTGCCCGCGAGCGCCGTGCTGATCTCCAGCACAGCGGCCAGCTTGCTCTGGGCATTGGTTTCCAGGACTCCAAACCGACCGCTGGGGCTCAATGCACCGGTAATCGTCGCGGAATCTTCGTCTTCGCTGGCAAAGCCGACCTGAAACGGGGCCACATGGGAGGAGCCGCCAAAGGCCGACATAGGCTCTTGCGCCTCACCCTCGAATCGCAATAGAACCGGACCGAAGTGAACCTGATCTCCGTCTCGCAGCTCGACCTTGGACGCGATCCTTTCATTGTTCACAAACGTCCCGTTGCGGCTTTTTAGGTCCTCGAGATAGATGGCGCCATCTTCATTGATCAACTTGGCGTGGGTGCCGGATACCGCGTTGGAGCGAAGATGCATCGCACTGTCGGGGTGCCGGCCTACGATGGTCTCGTCTGAATCGAGCGAAAACGTGGCGAGATCTGTTCCTTCGACGACGATGAGCTTTGGCATGGGTTCTTTCCGGAATAGCGATGGTATCCCCGCATGATACTCGTTTTTGCCCAGTTTTTCACGCGATTGGCGACGCTCCATTTCGTCACCTCGACCGAAACCGGCGACGCCCCTCGGCGGCGATGCGCGGATTCTCGCCCATGGATCCGCTGTGGATCTCGACGCCAGCTTCCAGCATCCGCTAAACTGCCAACGATAACTGCCGTGCTAACACGATGAGCACGATAGCGCCGTTCGGCCGAATTGAGAAACTGGCGCCGTGTTTCCCCCAAAAACGAGGTTTGTGATGAGCAAATTTATTGTCATTCCCATGGAAGACGGGCGGCGACAGTACATCAACACCGAACAAGTGCGAGCCGTTGCGGATCAACGCGATGAAGGCAATGTGGTCATTGAGTTCGACCACGACCACAAGTTGTATATGAGTCGCGAACGAGCGGCGCCATTTCTCAAGTGGCTGAAGAACGAAGTCACTGGCGGCTAAGGGGAGTTCGCAAATGGGTGCGCAACTGAACCACCGAGATAGTCTGGAAAGCTCTGACGCTTCTCAGTTGCAGACCGCTAGTTTGCTCTCTCGCGTCGCCTAACAGTTGTTCGCGACCAGTTGGCCCACCGCGTCTGGACGGGCGAGTTCAGCCACAAGGCCCCGCGGGACTCGCCCGCTGAGTTTCAGTTTGTAGCTGGTTCTTTCTTTTCCTGCTGGCCGTTTTTTGCTTTGATCGCTTGACGGCGCAACCCACGTTCAGCTGCCCGCTGCAACGCGTGCGCTTCTGGGTTGTCGGGGTCTCGTTCCAAGACGGATTTGGCGGCCCTCGCGGCAGCCTTGAAGTCGCTTCGCTTGATCGCTTGAGCGCCGAGCTTCAGCATGGTTTGGGCGTCATTCAGAATCACGCGTCCGATTTCACGCAGCCCGCTGGAGCCGACGGTTGGCAATCGCACGCCACCATCTTTGGCAGCCAGCTCAACCAGTTTCGGTAGGAAGCCGAATTCGGGGCTCTCTGGTTCCGGCTTGACCTTCCAGCTGAGATGCTGCTCGCCGCTCGGGCCGTCTACGGTCATCGTGATTGTCTGCTCGGCATCGCGGTTCTTGAGCATGCCGATGACGACGGAGTCGCGATCCATGCGAAGCGGTGGGAAGGTCTCGGGGTACACGGCCAACACCGTCTTATCGAGCGTGACTTTCGTTGGCCACAGCACGGCTCTCTGAACGGCGGCGGCGAGCGAGCCGCCGGCGCGGATCGCGACGTCGGACCCTTCGGCGTCGAGCAGAAGGTTGCCGCCAGAATGATTTGCCCAAGCGGCGAGCAGTTCCACGTTGCGTTGAGGTCCAATCGCGAAGCCTGAAACTGACGTTCGGGTTTTACGCAGTTGGGCCAAGACATCGCTCATCTCAGCCACGTTGACGAAATTCGCGCGGCTGACGCCATCACCGATATAGACAATGCTGCGGGCCGCGCCGTCGCGACCCTTCTCCAGCGCCGACGCGGCCGCGAGCAGTCCGCCGGGGACGTCCGTTGAACCGAGCGGCGTCCGTTTCTTGAGTTTCTTAATTGCTTCTGCGATTGCGGCGTGGTCTGCGGGGACCAGTTCCGCGTTCAAGGGGAGGGCCTTCAAGTCGATCGCAAACAACTGCACTCGATCCGTACTTCGAAGACCCTCGAGCAGTCGCTCCAGGCAGCTGAGGCTATCGTCGCGGAACAGTCCAATTTGGCTGGCCGAGGTGTCGAATAGAATCACCACATCTGCCTTCTCGACAGGCGCCGCGATTACCTTGGGAGCCAAGCTGAGCGCGAAGTAGATTTCGCCGGTCGACTTCTTGTACGTGGCCATCCTCGCGGCGATTTTTTCGACTTGGCCAGACGCGGTCGTGGCGACGAGTCCCAACATTATTGCGACGGCATACGACGTATTCACTGATCCATCCTCGTTGAGTGGTGCTGGTTGAACACATTCGCGGATCTTCCGTCGCTACTTGGCCAGTCATCGTCCGACAGACTGGCCCACAAAGTAGAGTCGCATATGCCTAGGCTGGCGTTTTGCGCGGGCGAAGTGGGCCCAATCGGGATCCGCTACCGCAGTATAGCGAAGTGAAACGCCAGTCCGCCCGAATGGGCTTGGCGGAGGGCGGCGTTTTTCCTCGATCCACGGTTGCCCAATTTGCACAATCGCCACAATCCAGATGGCCGCCTCAGTCGTTATTGGCGAGAGAGGCAAGCCTTGAGCTGAGATCCCGGATTCGAGCGTGGGGAACGGGAGGTCGCGAATTTGGGCCGTGTCCGGCCGGTTGCTCGCCCGCAGACTCGAACTCGTAGGGGTGGGGGTCGCGATGGAAATCGATCAGACGGCCCTCAAATTCGAGCAGGATTCGTCGGAAGGGGATGTTTCGGCGAGTGATTTCAAGCGCGATGTCGGAGGCTCGCCACTGAGTCGCAATGACGATCGTCTCCACGTTTCGGTACAACAGAACAGAAGGACATTCGATCGCCTGGCCCGCGCCTGGTACGTGGGTCCCCACTTTGCTCGCGTCGGAATCGACCACCAAGGGGAATCGTTGCGCGTCGAGTTGGTTCTGGTTGATAAAGGCGGCTGCCTTGCCGGTTCCGCCCCAAATCGCGACCCGGCCTGGGGAATCGGCGAGCGTGTCGAATTCGCGCGCCAGCCGCCGGCCCGCGTCAACAGCACGAGCTCGAAACGCCAACGATTGTCGGGCGTGTTCGACTTGTTCGCGACGAGGGCGAAAATCAGCCAAAGCGAAGGCGACTTCGCCATTGTAGGCCGTTTGCGCCAGCCGCACGTCCGATGCGCAACGGGCCAGCATCCGCTCGAGCGATTGGGTCGTGAAATGAGAATTGTGCTCGTAGAAGAAGTCGGCTGTCCGGCCTGAATTCAGGGCGCCGTCGACACAAGGGACTTCGATCAGCAAGGTCGTATCGATGTTGTGCCAACTGACCGCGAAGGCCAGCTGTTGAATGAAGCCCAGTGGGTTGAGCAAGTGCTCGAGCACATGGCGGCTGATGATGATGTCGGGCTTGAGCTCGGCCAAGTGGGCGGACGGGTTGAACAATTCAGCGCGGACCTCGATCTTCCCGTTTTGGTTCTCTATCGTCGAGTTCGGATCAAAGCCGACAAACCGACCCTTCGGGTAGGCGGCGGCGAGCGAACTCAGCAGACTTCCGTCTCCACAGCCGATCTCAATGACGGTCGCTTCGGCAGCCAGTTGTTTCAGTATCAACTGTTTGACTGAATCAATGTGTTTTGACCAAATGGCGCCCCGGTTGTACATCAGGTTGGGTTTGTCGGAATACGGAACGTTGGAATACTCGAATTTGGCGTTGTAAATGTGGCCACAATCGACGCAACGAACGAATTGGTGCGGCAGGCGCGGCATCGCGTGAGCTTGCTCTTTCGATTTGGGCCAAGCCAGCGTCATGAGCGGTTGATCGCCGCCGGCGAAGAAGTCGACCGCCACATGGTGTCCACAGGCGGGGCATGTGCTCTCAATCACGTCGCCTGAGGCGGGCGGATTAGGGGCCGGTTCGGATCGAGATTCGTCGAGGGCGGCGCAGGGATCGATGAGTTGAGTTTCGAAGTTCGCCGGGGTGGCTGGAAAGATTGCATGTTGGTTCGCCGCTCGGTTTGGCCACGGTCTAGTTGATCGTCGGAATCGAGAAAGGGCCGCTTCCGAATTATCGGGATTAAGCGGTTTGCGCGAGTCTTTCCCTCTGGGAACCATCGGCGCCCACGGCGGATTCAATCGACCAGGATGACGCGATCCGGCCTCTTGCTCTCAGAAACGCTCGCTGCAACCGGCAGGACCGCGCAATTCTGCCACATTTGCCAGAGTTTTTTGACCTCGTCTGCGATTCGTAACCTAGTTGCCATTCAGGGGTTACCCAGTCTCGTCGCCGTCCAGATGAGCCTGCGGACCGATTTTGTCAGGCGGTCGCCCGAGTCGGGACCAGACGTGTCATGCGTGTCGCGATAACTGAAAACAGAGAGAAAATCATCACCGCAAATTGGAGAATGACCCATGGCAAAGTTCTATGTTCAATCCGGCCCCGTGCGTTTGGTCCTGGATGCTGCGTCCCAATTGGAGGCGGCTATCAAGGCTTTTCAGTGGACCTGTGATCGCCAAGCGACGATCGATTCTGAGTGTCCCATCGAGCATCTGGAACAGGCGGAACTGCGGGGTTGGCAGTTGCACGAGTACGTGCAAGTTAGCGAACGAGGCTTCCAGCGAGGTGATAGTGCCGAATTCGATACGCTGCTGGTCGTTGCGGCTTGGCAGGAGGACTGGGAGCGCCGCTCACTCGCCCAAGATGAGATCCTGTTCGAAGAGTCTATTTCCGGCGGATAGCCCGAATCGTCCACTTGATATTGCTTCTGGCGAAGCTGGCGCTGGCGAGTCCTACTGGAAGAAGACGACGAGCACCATGATCACGATCGCGATGCCGAAGCCGGCCGCGATGGCGGCGCCAATCGGCGTCTTAAAGAACGACTGGATGCCTACTAACATCGAACGCTCGACACCAAACTCGAACTGGTAGCCATTCTCCGTCACCACGCCATCCCGGATCTGCACTTCGGCAATTGTGTCTGACACCGCGACGTCGACATCTTCCAAACGAATTCGCGACACATCCGCCACACTCAGCGAATTTGCGACTTGCCATGTCAAGCCGCCGACGGCCGATGTATTGGGTTTCTGGCCTAGAGAAATCTGCCCGCCATCGATCAAGGCGACGATGAGTTGGTAGTCGGGAAGAACGCTCTTCGGGTCGGCCAATGGCACCTTGATGTCTTGAGGCTCATTATCCGCATCGAGCACGGTGACGGTGACGCTGGCTAGCGCCGAACTTCGTGTTGCGGCAATTCCGAGACACGCCAGCACCGAGGCGGCGATGACGCCGAGACAAGCCCATCCGATGATCCGCCACGGCGAGGCGACTGCCGCTGATTTCGCTTCATTCATTTTACTGAAACACTCCAACCTTGTTCGCGGTCCAACTAATAAGACAACTGCAACCCTGTTGTCTCGCGCGGCATTGGAAGCTATTCCAGTTGCTACAGACCTATTCTGAATTCTAGCTCCCGATTGGCCAGTCAGTCCACATGGCGCCAGCGGGCGGCTGGGAGCAATCGAAGTGAATTCGCGACGAGCAGATTACTGATTCGGCTTGAAGATCTTCGTCAGCATGTCTTCAGCCGCCTCGGTGGGGTTCGCGCCCTCGACTAAGGCAGGCCTGTTGGCGGCGGGGAGTTTTCCCGGTTTGGCATGCTTGTGACGTTTGGTCTTTGCCTGGCTGGCAGTGCGAGCCTTTTCGTCGTCCTGACGCTTGATTTCAGCGTCAATTTTTGCCCGGTTGATCGCTTGCAATTCGGCGGTGTCGTAGCGGAGTTCATCCGGATTGGTCAAGCGATGTTTGCGAGCTTCCGCATCCTCGCGATTCAACATGTCCGTGATGTCGCCATCCATCTTTTCGACATCTTCGGGCGGAGTGGTGTTCAGGCGGACCGGCGTTCCTCGCCATCGATTGCTATCCGTCTCTGAGTCGCCCTCCGGTTGCGTCTCGTCGTCAGCTGGCGGGCCAGTGATCAGTACTTCGAATTCGAGAGAGCCGACTCGTAGCAGATCCCCATCGACGAGATCACGGGAACCATTGATAGCGCAGTCGTTGACAAACACGCCAGTCTCACTGTTTAGATCGTGGACGCCAACGCGTCCGTCGTCGATCATGATTGCGCAGTGTCGCGGACTGACATTCTTACTAGGGCAGCGCATATTGCAGCTGGCGTCACTGCCCATGAAGTACATGTTGCGCGTGATGGGTACTTCCTCGGCGCGGTGACCGTTTGCTTTCTGAAACTGACCTTGCATCATGCGAAGCTTGACTTTCATTCGACCGTGCTCCTGTTTCATTCGTCTCTCGCGATTCCCGCCGAACAGTGAATAGAATGATGCCGATGCGTGTCCGAGCAAGGTCAGGATGAAAGGAAAGGAGTGTCAGAAAGCCGCACTAAACTACATGATTTGGGGCACTCTCCAATGCCGTTTATGGCCTTTCAGGATAATAGTCCATTGTAGGACTCTGGCCCCCACTAGAAAAGGATCGCTCTAAAAAGGCCTCGAAATCGTTGAGACGGCAGAAACTGGGGGTAGTAGGCGCGCCGGATGCTGAGTTGGGAAAAGGGGCTATGGCTGATAAAGTGCGCAAACGGCGCCCGCAGGGTCTTCGACGACCGCTATCTGGGCCTCGCCAATGGACCTTGGTCCCTGAATCACTTGTCCGCCAAGGGCTTTGCAGGCCGCGATACTCGCCCCAAGATCCTCGACGGTGATGTAGATCAACCAGCATGCTGGCAGTCCCGAGTTCTCGCCCCTGGAATGACAGATGCCCGCGACAGGTGTCCCGTCCGCAGGGGACATGCAGTAGTCGGCATAGTCGCCCATCTCGACGGGCGAGGACTTCCAACCAGCAACGGCTTCATAGAAATCTCGAACTCCATCCGCGTCCTCGATCGTAAGGTCCATCCAGCCGATAGAGCCCGGTTTCGGTTTTTCTGTCATCTGTGGTTACACCCTCTGGTCTAAGTTCTGTGGTCTCTGGCAGAACGCCATCGAGCCGCCTTGCGATTCTTACCTCTTCGCCATTTGGTCCGCCTTCAGCCATCGGCGAATTTTCTTTCTAGCCCAGCGATAGTGGCTGGCCGTGTTGGCTCGGAAGTAATCGCTAAGCGTCCAACTCTTTCCGGTCCAGGTTGCGTATCCGATCGTGGTCAGCTCTTCGTCATCGGTTTTTGCAATCGCTTTGAGTGAGCGTTGGTGGGCCGCCAGCAGCTCTGCTCGTACGGTCGAAAGAGACTTGCGTCGGTGGCGTCGTAGTATTGCATCGTTGAGAGCTCGAATCTCTCCCCAGTTGAAGCCGGGGGCCGGCAGTTCGACCTCTTCGGATCGCCGTCCGGCCTCCCACCAATCGACTCCGCGGTTCTCCCAGTCGAACAGGTGGGTGAGCACATCCTTGATCGACCAATCGGCGTCGTTGCGGCCTCGCCGAGTCAGTTGGCGGTCGCTGGCTTCATCCAGGGATTCCATCAATCGATCCCATTCGTCCATCAGTTCGGCCAGCAACGCCTTCTTCGTCAGTCGTTTTCCCATGGGACCCAGGGTCTCCTGGCCCATTGGGCGGTTTGGC
>CAZWOU010000002.1:58504-102063 GCA_964635375.1 uncultured Pirellulaceae bacterium
GGTTTGGCCAGAGCGAGGTTTCTTACGTGGCTGGATGCCAACACAGCCCTTAATATAGCCCAAACGGTTGGCGAGAAATTTGGCGTCAGGTTTTTTGCATCGAGCGGCAAAGACAAATACAATCCAACGTTCACACCGACCGCGGCCAATCCGCCCATTTCCTTGACGGACCCACCTCATGCCATTTTCTTTCAAGCTCGATAGTTTCGCCGCTTTGCTATTCTTCGCTCTTGCTTCGAATTTCGCTGTCGCTGACGGCGATTGGAAGAAGGTCACGGTTCCAACAGTGTGGAAACGGCCTCCCGGCGAAATCGAAGGCGCCGGGCGCGGTTTTGCCTGGTACCGCTGCCAAGTCAATATTCCGTCGCACTGGCTTGGCCGCGAGGTCACGGCGATTGCCGAGTCGGCCGACGACGCCAGGCAGTACTACCTCAACGGCAAACTGCTCGGCCAATCCGGCAATTTCCCGCCAACCTATCGATCGGGCTTGGGCGAGACGATTCGTCTGCGTGTTACGCGAGATCAGATCAAGGCGGGCCTCAACGTGTTTGCTATTCGCTGCTGCCAGCAAGCGGCTCGAGTGAACTTCAATGTGGCCGCACCCGCGATCGTGTCTGCCGACCAAGGGATTCGGATGCGAGGCGATTGGGAGTTTCAACCGGGTGATCTCAGCGTCAAGTCGGTCGCCGAGGCGGATTACGGGCTGAAGCCGTTTGCCAAACTGGAAGCGGCTCAGGCTTTGGAAAAGACGTTCAAGAAGCTGGAAAATGACGAGGGCGCGTTAGCGCCCGCAGAAGCGCTCGCTCGGATGAAAGTACCTAGCGATCTCGCGGCCGACCTCGCCATCGCCGAGCCGCATGTTCGCCAACCGCTCTCGATCAAGTGGGACGAAAAGGGGCGGTTGTGGGTGATGCAGTATCTGCAATATCCGACGCCAGCTGGCATCAAGATGGTAAGTCGAGACAAGTACTTGCGCACGGTCTACGACAAGATGCCACCGGCGCCCCCAAATCACTTTCGCGGTGCAGACAAAATCACGATTCATGAAGACACGGATGGCGACGGGCAATTTGATTCACACAAGACGTTTGTCGATGGACTGAGCCTTGCCTCGTCGTTCGCCATTGGCCGAGGCGGACTGTTCGTACTGAACCCGCCTTACCTGTTGTTCTATCCGGACAAAGACAAAAACGATAAGCCCGACGGCGATCCGCAGGTCTTGTTGCAAGGATTCGGCATTGAAGACTCGCACTCGATCGCCAATAGCCTGCGATGGGGACCGGATGGTTGGCTCTACGCCGCCCAGGGCAGCACTGTGACGGGGGCGATTCGCAAGCCGAGTCAGAAGCCCGAGGAAGCTGTCCATTCGATGGGGCAGTTGATCTGGCGGTATCACCCGGAAACAGCCAAGTACGAGATTTTCGCGGAAGGAGGCGGCAACGCTTTCGGCGTCGAAGTTGATGCGAAAGGCCGGATCTATTCAGGGCACAACGGTGGCGACACGCGTGGATTTCACTATGTCCAGGGCGGGTATTTTCGAAAAGGATTTGGCAAGCACGGTCCGCTCTCCAATCCGTTCGCCTATGGCTACTTTGCCAACATGGCCCATCATGAAGTGGCTCGTTTCACCCACACGTTCGTGATTTATGACGGCGGATCGCTGCCGTCGTCCTATGTGGGCCGGCTGTTTGGCGTGGCCCCATTGCAAGGCCACGTTGTCACCAGCGATGTCGCCTTGGACCGGTCGAGTTTCAAGACCAAGGATATCGGGCACGTGCTGACAACGGATGACAAGTGGTTTCGGCCTGTCGATATTCAAGTTGGTCCCGATGGGGCGATGTACGTCGTTGACCTCTACGAACAACGCATCGATCACTCCAGCCACTACCAGGGACGCGTGCACCGTGACTCGGGCCGCATCTATCGCATTCGCGCCAAGAACGCTGCTGCGGGCATGAAGCCGTTCGACTTGGCGAAGCTTTCCACTCGTCAACTTGTCGACCAGCTGAGCAGCGGCAACAAGTGGAGGAGACAAACCGCTCTTCGGCTGCTTGGGGATCGCAAGGATCTGTCGGCCGTCCAACTGCTGCGCAAACAGTTGGCCGAACAGACTGGGCAACAGGCGATCGAAACGCTCTGGGCGCTCTATCAGTGCGGCGGTTTTGACAAGGCAGCGGCGGAGGAAAACTTGGAGCACGCCGATCCCTACGTGCGGCTTTGGTGTGTGCGGTTGCTCGCTGAGCAGAAGTCGGTTTCGCCTGAGCTATCGCGGCACCTCGCGGAACTCGCCTATCGAGAACCGCACGTGGAGGTGAGAAGCCAGCTGGCCTGCTCGGCTCGGCGCCTGCCGCCCTCTCAAGGCCTGCCCATTGTTGCGAGCCTGTTGCAACGCTCCGAGGATGCGGGCGACATTCACATCCCGTTACTTCTCTGGTGGGCGATCGAATCCAATGTCAACCTTGATGGCGAGGCTGTCCTGTCACTGCTGAGCAAAAAAGAATCGTGGGATCTTCCCATGGTCCGCGAGCACATCTTGGAACGGCTCATGAGACGACTCAGCTCGACCGGTTCGCGACGAGACTTTCTCCTGGCCGCCAAGCTCTTGGACGCGGCGCCGTCCTCAGACCACGCCAGCCGAGTCGTGAAGGGTTTTGAGAAGGCCTTTGAAGGGCGTGCCGTCGTGGGTTTGCCTGACACGCTGACTGCGGCCCTGGCCAAAGCAGGCGGCGGTTCGCTCTCGCTGCAGTTGCGACAAGGCGACGCCGCGGCCTGGAAGAAGGCCGCCTCCCTGATTGGCGACGAGAAGCAAAAATCGGGACAGCGAGTGGAACTGATCGAAGTTGTCGGGCAGACCAAAATTCCAGGCGGTCGCGACGTGCTCTTGAAGCTGCTCAAGAGCCGCAACGAATCGGTCCGCCAGGCATCGCTTTACGCTCTACAAAACTACAGCGATCGAGAAATCGGCGCTCGGGTAACGGAGGTTCTTCCAGCCTTTTCCAAGGACACCTTTGAAGCGGGACTCGCACTGTTATCGAGTCGCCCGGAATGGTCTCTCGAATTGCTCAGCCAGATCGACGGGGGGAAGCTGCTCAAAGAAAAGGTGCCGATGCATTTCGTCCGCCGGGCCCAGTTGCATTCGGACGAACGAGTTGACGGGCTAGTGAAAAAAATATGGGGTGACATCCAAGGCGCCGCGACGGCGGAAATGAAGGATTCGCTTCGTCACTACACTGAGGTGATCGGCATCGGCTCGGGCAACCCGTACAACGGAAAGATCCTCTTCAACGATTCGTGCGGAAAGTGCCACGTGTTGTTTACTCAAGGAGGGAAGATCGGCCCCGACCTGACCGCCTTCAAACGCGACGATCTTCGCCGGATGCTCGTCAACGTGCTCGACCCCAGCATCGAGATTCGCGAAGGATACGAGAACCACGCCGTGCTGACCGCCGACGGTCGCGCGCTCAGCGGGTTCATCGAGGACCAGGACGCTCAAGTGCTGGTCCTCAAGGCGGCCGACGGGCAACGCACCGTGATCAAGCGAGACGAGATCGAAGAGACCCGCGCGCTGCCGACGTCCGTCATGCCCGAAGGTCTGCTCAAGCAACTCTCCAACCAACAGATCCGCGACCTGTTCGCCTATCTACGTGCGACGCAACCACTGCCCTAACTAAGCGATGCCTGGAAAGGAACTCGCAAGCAGGCTGCAATCCGTGCTGATTGAGAAATTGCAGCCTTACCGCAAGCACACGGCAGAGGTTCTTGACTCAGTAAGCCACGGTCGTATAGCCGTCGTCAAAAGCTCTCTTTGGAATTCTGCTCCGCCTGAGTGTTTTCGAGTTGGCGTTCGACCCAACGCAAGACTCGACCAGGTGTGGGAAAGAGAGTGAGGAGGGCGCATATCATCAGCACCGCGACGCCAAATGCTACGGCGCTGTGTTGAGTGTGAAATGTGATGACGCCCATGATCCCCGGGCCTTCTAGGAGAGCTGCGGCGACGATCGTGTTGAGCTGATAGATCTGGCCGAACTGAAACGTGGCCTTCTCCAACGGCGAGTCGGGGGCAACTTGCTGGGCCGAGTTTGCCCCGATTATCCTTGGAATGATGTTGGCCATCACGACGCCGCCGAGCGCCAAAGCGATGCACATCAGGGGCCGAGTGGCTGGTTTGCGATGTTGCCAAAATCGGGCGGTCCCCCCAGGGCGACGCTGACAGCCAGAAAGGCCGCCACGCCGCTCACCATGGCGAACATGATCAAGCCAACCGTCATGATCATCGGTGCTAACAGCTGCCTCAGTTTTTCTTCCCGCTCCATCTGCGTTTCCTCTCTCAATGGCCGCCTTGGCGGAGCTTGATCTGGTTCATTATACTGATCAGGCGACGCCAGCGTGCAGGCCCAGTGCGATTGGCCCAGTGAAATCGACCCCGCCCAGCCTACGTTGTTTCACACCGGAAGCACTGACCAAATGAAACGCTCGCAAGTACTCGCCTTGATTTGGGCCCTGGCCGTTTTGGGCCCGCTGATGAATCTGGTTGGTGTGATTGGATTTCAAGTCAACGACAATTATTGGCTCGTCGCACTCACCAGCCCGCGTGATGTTTTCGAGGTTGTCGGGGGGATTTTTGCCGCCTTTGTTATGCCTGCTGCACCCTTCATCATTCTCGGCGCCTTGGGCATGCAGACTCAACTAGATGGGTCGCCATCGTTTGGGACAGGCGGCATCACGGGGAGCATGATCGCTTCGATATTTGCGATGCATGGCGGTTGGCTCCTGTTGTGGATCGCATTCCTGCTGGTCGGCGACGGCGGGGCGTCTTTGGGATACTGGGGCTTCATCTGTTCGTTTCCTCTCTTCGTACCTCTTGCCATGCTAGCTGGTTGGAGTTTCGGCGCCCGTTGGGACACGTGACTTGGGTCTATTCGCCTTTGATATGTCTACCTTGAGGTAACTTAATGATTCGATTGGTACGCGCTTGCCTAGTTTCCGTCTCGTTTGGCGTGGGCCTGTGTTCGGCGACCCAGTGTTGCGGCGCCCACTTGGCGATGGGATTTCGAGTTGGCGAAGTCAGGCAATCTTCCGTACTGATTTGGTCGCGAGTGACCGCGACGGCCGAGCGGAACTGGAATGGGCATCGCGATCCAAAGAAGCGAGAGCCTCGGGTTGCCGAGTACACGCCGTCGCCGATTGCCGTGGCCGCTCGACAGGGCAACGTGGAGGGCGCGCCGGGCGAGATTCGCGTCACCTATAGCGAGCGCGCCGACATGGTCGATGCGCGGGCGACTGAGTGGATCCGCGTGGGGCCGCACAACGATTTTGTCTTCAAGCAGACGATTCGAGGACTCAGTCCTGGCACGCAGTATTTCGTGCGAGTTGATGCGAGGGACAACGGGGATTCACCCATATCCGCATCGACGAAGGGGCGCTTCGTTACGGCCCAGCGTGCGGATTCGTGGCAGCGCGTCAAGTTTTCTGTTGTCACGGGCCAGTCCTATTGGGACCTCGATCATGAGCGGGGCTACCACATCTATCCGGCGATGAGCAAACAGAATCTCAACTTCATGATCACCACGGGCGACACCGTCTATTTAGACAGCGAATCGCCGCGGGCTCGTACGATTGAATTGGCGCGTTATCATTGGCGTCGGATGAACTCCCTGCCCCGAGTCGTTGAGTTTCATCGGACGACGCCGGGCTACTGGGAGGTCGATGACCACGACTCGTTTTGCAACGATGGCTGGCCGTCGATGACCGCGAAGTGGATGTCGCCGCTAACCTATCCGCAAGGGGCTCGCGTGTTTCGCGAGCAGAACCCAGTGGCCGAAAAGACATTCCGCACGGTCCGTTGGGGCAAGGGCCTGCAAGTCTGGTTGGTTGAGGGCCGCGACTATCGTTCGCCCAACAATGCGCCCGACGGGCCCGACAAGATGATTTGGGGCAAGGAGCAACTCGCTTGGCTCAAATCCACGATCCTGGCAAGCGACGCCGACTTCCGCGTGTTGATTAGCCCGACGCCCATCGTTGGACCGGATCGCAGCGGCAAGGCTGACAACCACGCCAACCAGGCATTCGCGTTTGCCGGCAACGCGTTTCGCAAGTGGACCCAGGACAATAAGTTGTCGAATTTCTTTGTCTGTTGCGGCGACCGGCACTGGCAGTATTATTCGATCGACCCAAAGTCGGGTTTGCGGGAATTCTCCTGCGGACCGGCCAGCGACAAGCACGCCGGCGGGTCTCCCAAACACGACCCGAAACTGCAGCCTTTTCATCGAGTGAAGGGCGGGTTTCTCAGCGTGGAAGTGCACCGGACCAAGCAAGCGCCAACCATTACGTTTCGGCATCACGATGTCAATGGAGGCGTGGTCAATGAACTGGATTTCACCCACTGAAGAATCCAGACGGCAGAAGAATCCAGACGGCAGAAGGGCGGACTCGCAGAGGCGAGTGTGCGCAGTGAAATAATCAAGATTGAGGAGACGTTCTAGAATGACCTTGGGAATATCAACCTGGGCAGAGCCGCCACAGTTCGATCCGTCGGCGGGTGTTACGATTTGCGAACCGCCAGGGGTTGGCGAGGGCTATTGGGTCGGCGCTCCCGGCGTCTATTTCGACCCAGCCACGAACGAGACGTATCTCTCTTATCGTGTTCGACGGCCTCGCGGCGTGGAACCGGATCGAGGCGCCGAGACATTTCTCGCTCGCAGTCGCGACGGGATTGAATTCGAGACGATTTGGCGCGGGCATAAAGACCAACTGAATTCGGCGAGCATCGAGCGCTGTGCAATTGGGCGACTGGACGACGGTGGTTGGGTGTTGACGATAAGCTACGTCGATCCTGACGACGGGCGCTGGCGGATCGATACCGTCCAAGCCGATCGACCTGACGCTTTTGATCTAGCGAGCCGAAAGCCCGCGCTAACGGCCGCCGACTTGGACGTGGAGGGCGTCAAGGATCCCTATGTCTTTCGCGTGGGCGGGATGAGGCACATGCTGGCCAGTTTCGCTTTCTCCTCGACCGATTCAAGTCAGGAACAACTCCACGGCACGCTTGACGCCTTCAACACTGGCCGGATCGTCTCGGCGACTGGACTTGCCGTCAGCCCCGATGGTTTGCATTGGGATTGGAAGGGGATGGTGTTTGGGCCAACAGCGGAGAGCCAGGGGGCGTGGGACGGCTATTGCCAGCGCATCGGCTGTTTGCTCCGCCGAGACGGCCTCTGGTTGGGACTCTACGATGGCTCAGCGGACGTCTCCGAGAACTACGAGGAGCGGCTTGGCATCGCCTACAGTTCCGATTTGCGAACGTTTCACAACACAACGCCCAACGGTCCCTGGTTAACCACGCCGCAAGGCAACGGCGCGTTGCGGTACTTCGACGCGGTTTCGCTCGGCGATCGAACTCGACTCTACTACGAAATGGCCACGCCTGAAGGCCATCACGATTTGCGTATGATCGAAGTCTGAATGAAACTGCTCCTAAGCGCCGTGTCGTCCTTACCGGCTCACTGGTCCATGCGGATCAGTGCGCCAGTGACGATGACTGGAGCGGTTTTCAGCTGGAGGGGATTGTCGCCGTAGCGCACAACGCGTCCGTTGTAGTTGACGCCCAACACCAACAGCGAAGTTCCTGGGGGCGCCGAGAAGAGCCGGCCGGCGAGGGGCACGAAGAAGGTCTTCTCAAGGCCCGAGATTTGGATCAAGGCGCCGCTTGAACGATCGCTTCCCTCGACGATTCGCAACAACGTGCCGACCAGAAAAACACCCGAAAGAGGTTGTTCAATATGCTCGGCGGCGAGTTCGTTGATCAGGAGGATTTGAGCCGGAGCGTTCCATTCTCGCTTGCGCAGCTTCGCCAAAACTCGGTCGGTTTCGCCTTGTAGTTCGTCGAACTGTTTCTCGAGTTCCACATCGAGCGTCAGCGACGAGGGCGAGTTGGCGACGGTGACGGCCCAGGCCAGCTTCTGCAAGTGCCGATATTCGCTTGCCGACGCCGGAAGAAATCGAAAACCCGCTGCTTGATCAAACAACTGTCGAATTCGGGCGGAATTCAATTCGTTCAGCCACTCGGTGACCCAGGCGTCGCGCGGGGTAGCGGATCCCAGGGGTTTCGTTTCGCTGGTGGTTTGCTTTCGCAAATCGTGCAGGTGTTTGATGTGCAACGCGTAGCTGAACTGCGACTGCCGATCGACCCACGTGTTGATTCCGATCACGCGGCCATGCCGATCAAGAAGCGGCCCGCCGCTGTTTCCATCTGAGAGTCTTGCTGTGTGTTGAATCCAAGTGGCGTCCCGTCTCCCGCTGAGGATACGTTGCAGAAATCGCTGCGAGTGCAGCGGCAGGTCGGACGTCTTGACGATTCGGCTGACCTTGCCGTCGTAGGGCGAGTAGGCCACTCCGTTTGGGTGGCCAAGAGCGACAACCGGCGCCATTTTCTGAGGATTCTCGGCGCCCGCCATCGGCGCCGGAACAAGCCGCAGCGGAGTCGATTCGAGTCGAATGATGGCCAGATCTCGCTCCGGCTCGACGGCGGCCAATCCAAGCACGCGGCAACGTTCGCCGTTTCGAAATCGAACGAAGGCCTGAGTCGCGTGAGCCACCACATGATAGTTGGTCGCGATTAGTCCGCTGTCGTCGATGACAAATCCCGAGCCCAAACTGCTATCACCGGCCGCCCCAACCGACTCGAGCAAAACGACCGAACGTTCGAGCCGATCGATCGCCGCGGCCGCGGAGTGCTTGGCCGCGGCTTGATCGGGGCCTCCTGTCTGGGCGCTCGTCGCTGGCTTGGAGGCGCCAATCTTGCTGGAACTGGCGGAGGATTCCGGGGACCTAACCGCATAAATAACCGCGAAGTGAATCCCAGCGGCGCACGCGAAGAGCATCAAGAGCAGCGTGCAGCGAAACAGAATCCCACGCCCCGTGTATCGTCGATTTCGACCAATGCCAGTGCGGGCGGGTTTCGCACTGGCGTCGGAAACCGCAACGCTGGGAAGAAGCGAACTGGCGTCCGCAGCGCCGTCTGGCGCGTCAAACTGGTGCTGACAGTTCGGGCATTCAACGTTCTTATCCATGAACTCATCATACGTCGAACGGTGCTCGGTTGGACAGCGTCGCTTCCTGGTTTCGCCCAACTTGCCAGCCGTTGCCCGCGTAAGTCGTTAGCGGATGGCCGCCATTGGGCGACCGCGATCCCGCCAACCACCGGCCAGTGACCGTCTAGGACTCTGGCAATCTGGACTCGCCCATCAGATAGCGATCGACGGCGTTTGCGGCGCCGCGGCCTTCATTGATCGCCCAAACCACCAACGACTGGCCTCGCCGGCAATCACCGGCTGCGAAAACTCCGTCCACATTCGTCGCGAACTTGCCGTGGGACGCTTGGTAGTTTGAACGCTCGTCATACTCGAGGTTCAAGAGATCGGAGACGTTGTGTTCTGGTCCCAGGAACCCCATTGCGAGAAGGATGAGTTGAGCTTTCCATTCTCGTTCGGACCCTTCTACTTCCGCCATCGACCAACGACCGTTGACGTCCTTGGTCCATTCGACTTCAACGGTCTTGACGCCAGCCAGGCCGCCGCTGCCGTCATCGAGGAACTCTTTGGAGAGAACGCAATATTCGCGGGGATCCTCACCAAATTTCTTTTCGACTTCGGCGTGTCCATAATCGACGCGGTAGATCTTCGGCCAATGCGGCCAAGGGTTGTCGGCCGCTCGTTTGGCCGGCGGCTTGGGCAGCAGTTCGAAATTGACGACGCTGGAACACCCATGCCTCAGTGACGTCCCAATGCAATCCGTTCCGGTGTCTCCGCCGCCGATTACGATCACGTCTTTGCCTTCGGCGGAGATGAATTCACCGTCGTCGTGGTTGCTGTCGAGCAAGCTCTTCGTGTTCGCCTTGAGGAAGTCCATGGCAAAGTGAATTCCTCTGAGATCTCGGCCGGCGATGGGCAAGTCGCGAGGCCTGGTGGCTCCAGTGGCAAGCAGCAGGGCGTCGTTGTCTCGCAGCAATTCTTGCGCGTCGACGTTGTTGCCGACGTCGGCGTTGGCGATGAACCGCACGCCCTCCGAGGCCAGCAGGTCAATCCGGCGTTGGACGATTCCTTTGTCTAACTTCATGCTGGGAATTCCGTACACCAGCAGGCCGCCAATACGGTCCGCTCGTTCGTAGACCGTGACGCTGTGACCGACGGAGTTCAGTTGAGCCGCTGCGGCGAGGCCGGCAGGGCCGGACCCAATGACAGCGACATTCTTCCCGGTTCGCGTCGTCGGCGGGTTGGCTGTCACCCAACCTGCATTGAAGCCCTGATCGATGATTGCTCGCTCGATGTTCTTGATGGTCACCGGGGGCGCGGTGACGCCGAGTACGCAGGCCCCTTCGCAAGGCGCCGGGCAGACGCGTCCAGTGAACTCGGGGAAGTTATTTGTTCGGTGCAGGCGATCCAGAGCCTCTTGCCAGCGCCCGCGGTAGACCAAATCGTTCCATTCGGGAACCAGATTGTCGACAGGGCAACCGCTGCTGGATTGACAAAACGGGACGCCGCAATCCATGCACCGCGCTCCCTGGGTGATGAGCAGACTCTCCTCCGGATCCGTGTAGATTTCGTCGTAGTCCTGCAACCGCTCCAGCTCAGGACGGTACGGCGTCGTCACCCGATCGAACTCGATAAACCCAGTTGGCTTACCCATTGGTTTTCCTTCTCTTATTTTCATGCAAGCCTGAGAATCGCGGGCCCGGATTGGCAGGGCCCGAACGACAGGCGTCTATTCTGATGTGCGGCCGACCAATTCCGGGTTGCTTTCGTCAGCGAGCCTACGCTGCTCGAGCACGCGTTTGTAGTCGGTTGGCATGACTTTGATGAATTGCCCCAGCGAGGCTGCCCAATCGTTGAGTAGTCGTTGGGCGACTGTGGATCCGGTGGCTTGTTGATGTTGTTCAATGAGCCCGCGAAGGAGTGAGATGTCTTCATCGCCCGCCACGGGATCGAGTTCAACCATGGCCAAGTTGCACTTCAAGTTGAAGTCGCCATCGCGGTCCCAGATGAATGCGACGCCCCCAGACATGCCGGCGGCGAAGTTACGGCCGGTACGCCCTAGAACAACGACCACTCCGCCCGTCATGTACTCGCATCCGTGGTCGCCCACGCCTTCGATCACGGTCTGGGCGCCGCTATTGCGAACGCAAAATCGTTCTGCCGCCCGGCCTCGGAAGAAAGCTTGACCGCTGGTGGCGCCGTAAAGGCAAACGTTGCCTGCCAGAATGTTCTTCTCGGCGTCGAACGTGCTTTCCTGGGGTGGGTAGAGGATCAACTGCGCGCCAGAGAGACCCTTGCCGACGTAGTCATTTGCATCGCCCTCGAGTTCCAGCTTGAGCCCGCGCGCCGCAAATGCGCCGAAACTTTGCCCAGCCGAGCCGGTGAACTTGAAGTGAATCGTGCCTGGATCTAAGCCCTCCGGCCCGTACTTCTTCACCATCTCGTGGCTGAGAATCGTGCCCACCGTCCGGTTCGTGTTGATGATCGGCACTCGCTCAGAAACCGTCTGAGCCTGCTCGAGCGCCGGTTGGGCGAGTTCGAGCAGTTTCTGATCGAGGGCCAGGTCGAGTCCGTGGTTCTGAGGCTTCGTACAACGCACCTCTACCTCGTCATGCGGCGGCTGGGCTGGAGTGAGTATCGGAGTGAGGTCGAGACCGTCAGACTTCCAGTGTCGGATGGCGTCGTCGCTGTTGAGCATGTCGACTCGGCCAATCATCTCGTCCATCGTGCGAAAACCAAGTTTCGCCATGATCTGTCGAGTCTCCTCGGCCACCATGAACAAGTAGTTCGTGACGTATTCCGGCTTGCCCGCGAAACGCTTTCGCAATTCGGGGTCTTGGGTGGCGATGCCAACGGGGCATGTGTTGAGATGACATTTTCGCATCATGATGCAGCCGAGTGTGATCAGTGGGGCCGTTGCAAACCCCATTTCCTCGGCGCCGAGCAGGGCGGCGATCGCGACGTCGCGGCCCGTCTTCAAGCCGCCATCGGTTTGCAACACGACGCGGCTTCGCAAGTCGTTCAAGACGAGCGTTTGGTGGGTCTCCGCAATCCCCAGCTCCCAGGGCAGGCCAGCGTGCTTGATGCTGGTCAGCGGCGAGGCGCCAGTGCCGCCGGTGTCGCCAGAGATCAGAATATGGTCGGCATGCGCCTTGGCGACTCCCGCCGAAACCGTTCCCACGCCGACTTCGGAAACCAACTTCACGCTGACACGCGCGGAGGGGTTGGCGTTCTTCAAGTCGTGAATCAATTGGGCCAAGTCTTCGATGGAGTAGATGTCGTGGTGCGGGGGGGGGCTAATCAGGCCAACGCCCGGAGTCGAGCAGCGAATGCGAGCGATGTTTTCGTCGACTTTGGCGCCCGGCAGTTCGCCTCCCTCACCTGGCTTGGCCCCTTGTGAAATCTTGATCTGGAGCTCGTCCGCATTCGTCAAGTACCAAGCGGTGACGCCAAAACGTCCTGAGGCGATTTGCTTGATCGCCGACCGCTTGGAATCACCGTTGGGAAGCGATTTGAAGCGAACAGGGTCTTCGCCGCCCTCGCCCGTGTTGCTCTTGCCGCCCAGTCGGTTCATGGCGATCGCCAGTGATTCATGCGACTCGGCTGAGATGGAGCCAAAGCTCATCGCCCCGGTGCAAAAACGTTTTACAATATCGGTCACCGGCTCCACTTCGTCGATCGGAACGGGATTGTCCGCTTCTTTGAACTTCAGCAGCCCTCGAAGGGAACAGCGAGTCCGCTCGCCCTGATTGGTGTGCTCGGAGAATCGCCAGTAAGCCGAGCGGTCGTTCATTCTCGCCGCAGTTTGAATGTCGGCGATCGCCATCGGGTCCCATGCATGCCGCTCGCCCTTTGCTCGCCAATGGAATTGGCCCGGGTTTGGCAACCGGTTGGACTGCGACACGGTCTGAGGTTGGTAGCCTAAGTCGTGGCGGCGCAGAGACTCTTTTGCCAACACGGCAAAGTCGACGCCCTGGATTCGGCTCGCCGTTCCGGTGAAACAGCGTTGAATGATCTCGTCGCCCAACCCCAAGGCCTCAAATATTTGAGCTCCCTTGTAGGATTGCAGCGTCGAGATGCCCATCTTGGCCATGACTTTCAACATGCCCTTGGCGACGCCCTTGCGGTAAGCCGAAACGATGGCGTCGTCATCGACGAACTCCTTGGCGTTCAACAACCCGTCGCGGCGGGCTTGCCAAAGCGCTTCAAAACCCATGTATGGGTTGATGGCATCGGCGCCGAAGCCGATCAACAGGCAGTGATGGTGCACCTCTCTCGCTTCACCCGTCTCGACGACGATTCCAATCTGAGTGCGCTTGTGGACGCTGACTAGGTGCTGATGCACCGCGCCCGAGGCCAACAGAGTGCTGACCGGCACTCGCTCGGCCGAAATGCCCCGATCGCTGAGCACCACGAGACTGAAACCATCGTCGATCGCCGTTTCAACTTGGCGGCAGATACGATCGAGAGCGTCCACAAGGCCCGCCTCGCCTTGCGACCGAGGGAACGTGACATCGACGGTTTGCGACTTCCAACCCCGAGTCGAAATGTGCTTGATCGCAGCGAGTTCTTCATTGGTCAGAATCGGATGGCGGATTCGTAACCGTTCGCAATGTTTTTCCGTTGTCTCCAGCAGATTCTGTTCCGGCCCGATGTAGCACTCAAGCGACATAATGATCTCTTCGCGAATCGAATCGATCGCGGGGTTCGTCACCTGGGCGAACAGCTGCTTGAAATAGTCATAGGTCAGACGAGGCTGATCGCTGAGGCAGGCCAGTGAGGCGTCGTTCCCCATCGAGCCGACTGGATCCCGCTTTTCGTGGATCATCGGGATCAGCATGAAGTGCATTGTCTCGATCGAATAGCCGAACGCACGCATCCGTGGAAACAGTGTCTCCGGATCAAACCCGTGCGGCTCCTCGCCAGGCTTCAGCTCAGCGAGTTCGATTCGGCCCTGCCTCACCCAGTCGGCGTACGGCCGCCGTGCGGAGAACTCGGACTTGAGGTCGGCGTCGGAAATCAAGCGGCCTTCCTCGAAATCGACAAGGAACATCTTGCCGGGCTGCAAGCGGCCTTTCTCCTTAACCAGTTTCGGCTCAACGGGAAGCACGCCGACTTCACTGGCCATGATCACGCGGTCGTCATGCGTCAAATAATAGCGGCTTGGCCGAAGACCGTTCCGGTCCAAGACGGCGCCAATGTAGTGGCCGTCGGTAAACGCGATCGAGGCTGGTCCGTCCCATGGCTCCATCAAACTGCTGTTGTACTCATAGAACGCACGCTTATTCTCGGACATCGAGTCGTGATTCTGCCAAGCCTCCGGAACCATCATCATGACCGACTCCTGCAGTGTTCGGCCGGTCATCAGAAGAAACTCGAGCACGTTGTCGAACGTGCCGGAATCGGAACACTCAGGTTCGACGACGGGAAACAGTTTGTTAACTTCCTCGCCAAACAACTCGCTGCTCACCTTGCCTTCGCGAGCGCACATCCAGTTGATGTTTCCTTTGACCGTGTTGATCTCGCCATTGTGCGACATGAAACGAAAGGGCTGAGCTCGGTCCCAACTGGGAAACGTATTGGTGGAAAAACGCGAGTGCACCATGGCCAAATGCGTGGTGAAGGCCGGGTTGGTCAAGTCCGGGAAGAAGGGCAACAGCTGCCCCGGAGTAAGCATGCCCTTGTAGATAATGACCTTGGTCGAAAGGCTGCAAATGTAGAACAGCAAAGCTTGCGAGAGAGACGCGTCGGTTCGCAGGCGTCGGCTGGCCCGCTTGCGGATGACATACAACTGACGCTCAAAGGCCTCACCCTCCAGACCATCGGCCGCCCCAATGAATAGGTGTTCAATCACCGGCGCCGCCGCCAGCGCAGTCGGGCCAATATTCGCTCGCTTTGCTTCGGTTGGAGTCGGCCGCCAACCGAGCAGCTTTTGACCTTGCTCCGCCACG
The DNA here is from genome assembly GCA_964635375.1 of uncultured Pirellulaceae bacterium. GTDB lineage: Bacteria > Planctomycetota > Planctomycetia > Pirellulales > Pirellulaceae > CAZMNY01. The sequence continues at coordinate 73,485 of CAZWOU010000002.1, forward strand.
ATCCGTTCAACTTCGCGCTTGCAGGCCGCCCGCTCCGACTCGATTTGGGGAAGAAAGACAAGCCCCGCGCCAAAACGCCCCGCGGCGGGAAGCTCGACCCCCAACTCATCCGCCGCGATCTTCGCTAAGAACGGCCGAGGCAGCGCGGTCAAGATTCCGGCGCCGTCGCCCGTGTTCGGATCGCAACCACAGGCGCCTCGGTGGTCCATGTTGCGAAGGATTTCATCCGCGTCCAAGATCAATTGGTGTGAACGTTGCCCCTTGATGTGGGCCACGAACCCGACACCGCAACTGTCTTTTTCGTTGGCCGGATCATAGAGACCCTGCTTCGCTGGAAACCCGATTTTTCCTGACATTCTGTCTGCTTTCACATCTCTAACTTGGCGGCTCGCTACGCAGATTGCGGCGGCGGCTGGTGGTATGTACCCCGGCTCGAAACCGAAGCGGTCGAGCCTGTATCTGTATCTGTTTCGGCGTTGGGTGAGTCGTCGCGGCCGGTTTCGGATGTCTCGAGCAACAGGTTGATGAAGCGCTGAGCTGTGGCGCCGAGCGAGCGGCCCTTGCGGTAGATCACCCCCACAGGACGCGTCAGATCCAAATCAGCTAATCGCACCATCGCCAATGACCCCGAGTCCAACTCGCGGCGAATCGTCGGCGTGGGGAGAATGCTGACTCCTGAATTGATCTCGATTGCCCGCTTTAACGTCTCGATGTTGTCAAACTCCATGGCCACGCTCAGCGAGACGCCGCGGGCCGCCAGCGACTTGTCAAGCTCGCGGCGAATCCGCAGATTGTCGGCAAAGCCCACCGCCTCCAACCCGTCTAGCTCGCCAAGCGTAATCGCCTCGCGGCCCGCCAAAGGGTGATTTGGCGCCACCGCCAAGACCATTGGCTCAGTTCGCCATACCTTGACGGCTATTGAACGCGACGGCTTGGGGTAACTGACCAGTCCCAGGTCCGCTAAGTCCCGCCCCACCATCTCGTAGATCTGGTCAGGATGGGCGTAATCGAGCTTGACGTGGGCTTTGGGAAAACGAACCGAAAACTCCCTCACAAACTGCTGCATGAAGCTCAATCCCACCGAATAGATCGAAGCCACATGAACACGCCCAGCCAATTCGGTGTGCAGCGAGCGAACCCGCTCCTCCAGCCCGCTAAGCCGTTCCACAATCTCGCGGCAACCGTCGTAGTAGACTTGCCCCGCATCCGTCAAAACAAAGGGACGCTTGGAGCGGTCCAGCAATTTGACCCCCAGCCTCCTCTCCAACTGATGCACGATCTGACTGGCGCCCGACTGGGTGATCCCGTTCTCGCTGGCGCCACGCGAAAAACTTCGCTTGTCGACGACGTCGCAAAACACTTTGAGCGATTTGAAGTGCATTTCTTAGAACCCGCCGACGGCCTGTTATGCTCACCCCGTCTGCAATATTAGTTTTTGGAATATCACGCCACTCTAAGATCAAATTGGAGAATATAAGGTACGTGTTTGGCCGCCTGCCGTCAAGCAGGCCGGGTTCGGACCTAGGCCGGACGAAGAGCCTCTCAGGCAGCCCGGCAGACAGCGTAACAAAGAGGGCTTGGGGCAGTTCAACCCGGGAGAAAGGCCCTTGTTGCACTGGCTAAGTCAGTCGCCATCGATCATTAGAGAACGGACCCAGTTTGCCACTTTCTGAACGACTTTCGGAGTACTCTGGGCAGCGACCTCCGCTTCCTCGGTAGGATCGCGGTAATCGTCGCTGAATTCGATCCAACGCGTACAACCTCGACAGGTCGACGGAGGTCGTTTCAGGGGAGCGCCACAGAAGGGGCAGCTGTAGACACGGTTCTTCGTGGCGGCGTCGGTGAGTCCGCCGACTTCGCCAGCTTCAACCCACTGCGAATCGTCCTTGCGGACGAGAGTTTGAAGCATCACCTCGCCCTCTTTGACTTTTTCAAGCAGCTGTTTCGGAGTCAGTGGACCCAGCGTTTGGCCGCGTTCTTGATAGTACCATTCGGTAGGCATCGTGACTTCAACATCCAGACGTGACGGGAATGGACACGGGAGCGGAGGAGGAGCCCATTGACCAGGGCGGCCGAAGCGACTTGATTTCGAGCCTAATCGTTGTGCTCAGCCGCCGCAACAAAAATGCTTGGAGAGGCATTAGACACGAATTCAGTCTCTTCGGGGTTCCAGCCCTGATGTGTGACGTGCTGCTAACTGGCTTACTAGACCCAACTTAGTTCAATTTCAGACTCGCCGTTACTTTACTTTTGTCGGCTGATACTCTTGTCCTGGTCTTTTGCGGAGGACGACAGCCTTGACGATTTTGTCAGGATCCGGCTGTCCGCGACGTTGAGGGTCGCGACGCTGGATCTTGGCGAGTACGTCCATCCCCTCGACGACTCGGCCGAACACGGTGTGGCGTCCGTCGAGGTGGGTGGTTGGCCGAAAGGTCAGGAAGAACTGTGAGCCACCGGTGTCTTTTCCAGCATGGGCCATACTAAGTGTTCCGCGGTAGTGCCTGCGGTAGCCTTCTTTGTCGCATTCGCAGTAGATGTTGTAGCCAGGTCCGCCGCTACCAGTCCCATCGGGGCATCCGCCTTGGGCCATGAAACCGGGAAGGACGCGGTGAAACGTCAGTCCGTCGTAGTAATTCTTCTCTACGAGGCTGACAAAGTTGGCGACTGCTTGGGGGGCTTCGTTCTCAAGCAGTTCGATGGTCACGTCGCCTTTCGAGGTGGTCATTTTGACGCGAGGTAGATCGTCGGTCTTGGCCTCTTTGGCTCGGATGGCCGCTTCAATCTTCCAGTTCTTCATCACGGAATCGATTTCAGCGAAGATCTGCTGACCCACGCGGTCCATGGCCTTGGCAGCCTCGGCGGCGGCGAGGGACGCCTTGGCTTTCTCGAATTGCTCGGTCGAATAATAGGCGATTCCAGCGAAGTTTTGGATGCCTTTGACCTCGCACTTGTTCTTGATTAGCAGTTCGGCGACCTCGAGACCTTGTTCGTATTCGTCGTTTCGCACGTGGTTGGCGAGGAGTCCGACGAGTGTCTCCGTCACATCTTCGCTCTTGTTGGGGTTCATCGTGTATTCAGTAACTGCAGCCTGGCGAAGCTTCGGCACCATGGCTCGAATGTTGGCAAGGTGTGCTTGGTAGTCCTTCATCAGGCCCTCGCGTTCGGCGGCGGGCGCATCGGTGTATTTCTTGGCGATGGCGTTGAGTTGATCTTCGAGTCCGCTAAAGACCTTGAATACGGAAGCGAAGCCGTCAACCTTGGCCTCTGCCGCTGGCTTCGTATCGTCTTTCTTCGCGTCTTGAGCCCATGCGACTGTGGGCGCAATGAACAGGCTGAGGACGATTATCGTCATAAGGCGTGACATGGTGGTCTCCGGGCGTGTTGGGCCTTTGGCCCATTGAAGGAAGGAATCGTATGGAGTGAGGGCTATTGTACTTTGTTCGCGGCATAGTCGTGTTCGCGTTTGCGAATGACCTCGGCCTTGACGATCAGGTCAGCTGGTGCTGGATTCGGGCCGCTTGGATCGCGTCGCTGGATCTTGCTAAGCACATCGAGTCCTTCGATCACTCGACCAAAAACGGTGTGTCGCTTGTTGAGGAAAGGTGTTGGCCGAAACGTCGTGAAAAACTGTGAACCGCCCGTGTCCTTGCCAGCATGGGCCATGCTCAGCGAGCCGCGAAAGTGCATTCGTGCGTCGTCTCGCTCGGTTTCGCAGTAGATCTTGTAGCCTGGTCCGCCTTGTCCGTTGCCGTCCGGGCATCCGCCCTGGGCCATGAAGCCTGGCAAAACTCGGTGAAACGTCACGTTGTCGTAGAAACCTCCTTCGACGAGCGAAACGAAATTGCCAACCGTCTCCGGCGCTTCGTTCTCGAACAATTCGAGCACCATTTCGCCTTTGTTTGTCGTCAACTTGACACGTGGCAAATCGTCGGCTTCCGCTTCCTTCTTTCGAATGGCCAGCTCGGCTTTCCAAAGCCCGCCGTATTCTTCGATGCTCTCAAGCGCTTTCTGGCCGTCCTCGGAGAGTGAATCGAGGTCTTGGGCCTGCAGTAGCAGCGTCGAGGCCTTTTCGAAGTCATGCATTGAATAGGCGGCAAGGCCCGTTTGATCGTAGATCTCACGGACCGTTGATTGCCCCTTGATCAGCGTCTCGCCGAGGCCCAGAGCTCTTTCGTAGGCGTCTTGCTTCACATCGTCTTGCAGCAGCTTAACCAGGAAACGCGAGAGTCGTCGGTCCAGGTTGGGCGCCGCGATGTATGCTGCGACTCCGTTTTTTCGCATCTGGGGGAGTAGTGCATCGGCTTGAGCGCTGAGTGTGTCCCATTGTTTCTGAAGTTCCACGGCCGCGTCGCCTTCCGCCGTCGCTCCTGGCTTCTGCAAGCTTCGCATTTTCGTGATGACTTGCCGCCATTGAAGCATGTCGAGGGCGAAGGCCTCGGCTCCCGCTGCGTTGCCCGCTGGTGTTTTGCCGGCTGGCTGCGCGGCTGATTTGGCCTCAGCCGCCTCCGGTTTCGCAGCCGTTTCTTTTGGCTCGGAGGTCTTCTTCGGCTCCGCGGTCGGTGGGTCGGCTGGCTTTTCCGCCGGCTGGTCCTTCTTGGGTGAGGCTGGCGGCGCTTCTTTCTTGCCGTCTTGGGCCAGAACGGGCGAAACCAGACAGACAACAACGCTCAGCGAGAGGGCACGCAGGATGGAGAGTAACATAAGTCGACCCAGATGGCAGGAATTGAGGGGTGGTCTTGATTGTACGTTTGTCGCTTGAGGGGTGGAAAACGAAACGGTGAAAATCGAGGCAGTGAAAATCGAGGAGTGCGAGAGCACCCCGATACGCACCGCCGTCCGTCTTGGTTCGGACCCCTTAATCGTGGGCGGGGGCCACCACTGCGCGGGCGACTATTTGGGCCGCCAGAGTAACGCTAAGATAACAGATTCTCAGCCGAAATTAAGCCGTCGTTTCCGCATGGCGACGACGAATCTGCCTGCACGAGATTCTGGATGGCTCGCAAAAAGTCGCCAAAACAGACGAAATCCGCATCGCCCAATTCACGGCAGGCGACGCCGCCAGCACTGCGAATTGTGGGCGGGAGATTTCGAGGCAGCAAGTTGGAACATCATGGCGACATGGTCACTCGGCCGATGAAGGACCGCACTCGAGAAGCGGTTTTCAACCTCTTGGGGCCGCGAATAAAGGACGCCTACGCGATCGACCTGTTCGCCGGCACAGGAGCTCTGGCTCTGGAGGCGATCAGCCGAGGCGCCGCAGGCGGAGTGATGTGCGAGCGACATTTCCCCACCGCCAAGATCATCGAACGCAACGTGACAACCCTTGGCGTCGAGCCGATCTGCGAGGTTGTGCGGGGCGATACGTTTCGCTTCAGCCGGCTCGCCGACATTCAGAAACCGGGGCCTTGGGCCGTCTTCTGCTCGCCGCCCTATGACCTGTTCGTTGAGCAGCGAGACGAGATGTTGCAGTTGATACAAAGTTGGATCGAACGATCTCCCCCGGCCAGCCTGATCATCGTGGAGTCTGACAGTCGCTTTGATTGTGACTTGCTGCCCAGTTCGGCCACTTGGGATGTCCGCCGATATTCACCAGCCCAAATCGCAATCGTCGACGTCGATGATCTGCCGCGTCCTTGAGCCTCGCCTGCGCACCGCTCAGCGCCAGTCGCAGAACCGGCGGGAAGTCGCGACCTCTCAGCGGCTCTCTGTCTTTCAGCAACAAGCGATCGCTTGACGCATGAAGAGACGAACAGCGCTCTAGCTCAAGAGAATCGTGTCGTCGTTCTCGTAGCCTGGCGCGCAGCAGCAGAGAAACTTCAACTCGTCGTCTCCGCAATTTGTGATTTGGTGATGGGCGCCGGGCGGGATGGCGATCGCGTCGCCCACACGGACGTCTCGCTGTTCGTCGTCGATACGGATCCGACCACAGCCTTCCAGCACGTAGTAGATCTCCTCGGTTCTCGGATGATAGTGGGGGGTCGTCGAGAGACCGGGCGGCAACCGGGCCTCGGCCAAACTCTGTAACTCGATGCACGAATTGCGGTGGGCGAGTAGTTCGCGAATCTCAGATCCGTCCTTGGTTGTGAAGGCGGTTGCGTCGTCGATGTTTCGAATATCCATTGAATGTTCTTTCGCTGAGATGGTCCTTCGTCTTTTGTTTCCAACTCTCCCCTTCGTCGCCGTACAAATCACTGCCCCTCGTCCAGGGAGTTATCTTTGCGAGTATCTTCGAGAGTTCGATCGGTGCTATCTGGATCGACTCGGCGGCACGAGTCGGTCAACCGCTCGGCTAGGCTGTTCATCTCGTGGCTCCAGTCATCCGCTTCCCAGTTGGGCGGGGTCAATGGAGCGAACTCGTAGGCCAGCAGAATCAGCCGCATCAGGTGCCGGAAGATCACGCCCTCTTGTTTCTGCAATCGCTTGCTCTTGACGTAGTTGTCAAAATCGCCGCCGAATTCGAGCAGTTCGCCCGCAGCCCAAACGGGGCGAATGTAAACACTGACTCCGGGGAAATCGTACTGGAACGCCAGTCGCAGTTTGTCAGCCAGGGTCAGCACAAACGGCCGATCCTCATCGAACGCGCCACGGCGCCGGTCCTTGTCGTCCTCCTCCTCGTCGTCGCCGCTTGAGGCGCCAAGTTCCTCAGCCGTAGCGAGTCCAAGTTGCAGTAGGTGGGGATCGAGTCGTGTGACGGCCAAGGGGCCTGGCGGGCACTCTTCGTGGGATGGCGTGCGCAAGTGGTAGGCCATCGAGCCGGGGATCTCCAGCAGGCTTTCCATCGCCTGGATGCGTTCGACGGGGTCGGCAATATCCATGTGATTGACGAGAAACATTCCGTACAGAGGATTGACGCCGCGCAGTTTGAGCAGATTGCCCATGGCGTCGGTGGGCGTGGCGGTCGCAGCCTGATAGGGCGTTTCAAGCGGCTCGTCCCCGATTACCTTGGGTGGCTTGGGATCCAGATCGACATAGCCCGCTCGCCATAGCGTCAGCAGCATCCGGTCGAGTGATTGCTGGGCCTGCTCGACCAGCTTGCCATGCAGCAGTCGCTTGCGCACGAGCTGGCGAACCGTGTTCACGTCAGGCGACGCGTCGAGCAAGTACGCGAGCATTCGCCAGGGGAGATCGCCGCGGCTCGCCAATTTGGCTGGCGGCGCCTCACGCAACTTATTGAACTGACCCTCGTCCCAATACTGCTCTGTCGAACGCCGCTTAGGCATCTTCTTCTTGAGTTTTTTCTTCGCTGTCCTCAGCCCGGGGTCTTTGGTGTCCTCCGGAATCTGATCGTACTTGACCCGCCATCGGGCGATTTTGACATCGTCCTCGTGGGCCATCACAAAAACGAAACCTTGGCTGTCGAACTGCGGTCGTCCGGCTCGACCGAACATTTGGTGCGCCGCGCTCGGCTCGAGAACTTTTTTCTTGCCCGGCGGCCCCTTCAGCAGATTCGGAATTACCACACTGCGAGCCGGCAAGTTGATCCCGGCAGAGAGCGTCTCCGTGCAGACGGCCACCGACAACAGTTTCTGCTGGAAAAGCGACTCTACGATGCGGCGATAGCGGGGCATCACGCCGGCGTGGTGGACTCCTACGCCGCGCATCAAAATCTGCCGCAGCTTGGCGCCGGCGCCTGTCGACCAATCGTGCAAATCGAGCTGTTCGATCAGCTGCGGGCGTTTGTCGCGGCGGAGAACGTTCTTACCCTTGAGCTGCTCAGCGAGCGTCCAACACATTTCGCGGTTGAAGCAGAAAACGAGCGCCGGAGTAAAGGCGGCTTCCGTTTCACCTTGGGCCATCGATTCAATTTGCTCGCCCAGAAGTTGGTCGCCGATCCATTGGTAGGTCAGCGGCACTTTTCGCTCATTCCCTTCCACTAACTCCACCGGCCGGTCGTGTTTCGTGGTCAACCAATGTACGAACTCGCGGGCGTTGCCAACCGTGGCGGAGAGCAGCAGCAGCCTGGAGTGCGGCGGCAACAGGCCGAGTGAGAATTCCCACACGATGCCGCGCTCCGGATCGTTGAAACTGTGGAACTCATCCATCACAACGGCGCCCACATCATCGAATTCAAAAGCCGTCGGGTGCAGAAGGCGATTGAGCAAGATCTCGGCAACGACGACTTGCACCGGGGCCTCCGGGTTGACTCGCCGGTTACCGGTCGCCAAGCCAACTTGGTCGCGGGCGAACCCCCATCGCTCAGCTGTGTCTTGAAGCTCTCGAAATTTCTGGTCCGTCAAAGCAATCAAGGGCGTCGTGTAGTAGACACGCTTGCCCAAGTGCAACGCTTCGAAGATCGCTGCCTCGGCAATCAGGGTCTTGCCGGTCCCGGTCGGGGCGCACACCAGCACGCCGTGCTCGGAGGTGAACCAGGCCAGCAGAGCTTCCTCTTGAACCGGATACGGCTCGAAGGGCAGTTGTTCGAGGTAACGTCCGGCAAGATCTTCGCGAGTCACATCGGGCAAGGGAGCTCATCTCATATTGGCGAGTGTCGGTTGCTAGATTTCGACTGTCTAACGCAAATTGCCGTTTGGGGCGAGTGCCCAAGTGTCCCCCCAGTGCGGATTCGCGTTGTTCGTGCGGTTTGCAGCCCCCCTAGCCGCCAAAGAAATAGATGTTCCTCCAAGAAACGCAGGCGCCAGCGGAGAATCACTATCGCTGCATGTTCGCACTGACTTGCCTGCTCGCCGATGCCGTGCGTACTATTGGGAACACATCGGCCAAAGATTTGGCCAAGCCGCGACTTCAGTTGGCGGCACCCAGCAGGAAGCTTTCGCCAGCCCAAACGGGCCCACATCTGACCTACCCACTGCTTCTCTGCTCGGATGCTATTGGAGCCGCCGCTATGAACGGACTCGATCAACTTTTTCGCGCACTCGTGATGGAATCATTGGCCTTGGTGCTGCTGTTCTCGCTGGCCTTCGGTCGGCTCCAGCAGCCTGAGGCGCCGGAAATCGCTTCTAGACCTTCTGAACCCGCGACGCGGCCAGGTCCGGCGGAAGCGAGCCATGTTCCATCCAAGGCCCCGCGACTGGCCATCATGTCCGCACCCGGTCGCGGCCGGCAACTCGCTGAGCGATCGGCTGAAGCCGTTGGACGTCACTTTGGCGGAGCCGCGAGATGCTGTTACGAAACAGCTCTGCGAATCAATCGCCGCCCCACTCCAAGACCCACCTCAACCTCGTTCATACGTCTGCCCTCGAAGCGCCCAGCCCTCAGGCGGTGACTGCGATGCACGCGTTTGTCGCATCGCCCGTTCCGCCATTAATCGCCGCATTGGAAACCCCGCCGCATTGGGAATCCCGTCCAAAATCGAGGGCTTCGAACGGGCCAAGGCATCGTGACGATTCGCCAAACGGATGACCACCAACGCAACGCGACCACAACATAAACGGCATGCAACGCGACCGGCGCCGCGATGCACGCGTTTGTCGCAACGCCTGTTCCGCCCAGGGCGGCGCTTCGCGGCGAACGCCGCGGGAAGCTCTACCCAGGGCTCGCATAGGGCCGACCCTTCGGGCCTAAGGAACTCTAAGGAACGGTGAGGTCTTCGTTCAGGGCGGCTTCCGGAGGCGCATGCTGCGGGCATGCGGCCAAAGCTAGGTTCGGATCGTCTTTCGCAAGTTGTTCAGGTGCCGGTAAACTCGTTTCCGACCTTGCGAGCTCGTTCCGCCTTGTCGAGATTCACGCCTAGGCGAATGCCGACCTCGATCAAGATATTCCAACCTGCCGCCAGAAAGACGAAGTTCTGCAGTTTATCGACGCGGGGGACGACGATGCTCGGGAAGATCGTTGGCTCGGTGGAGACAACGACGACGTTTAAACCAACGCCATCGACCAACGTTTCCTTGAATTTCTCCAGTTCTTCCTCGAAGGGGTCAATGACGATCACAACATCACCGCCGTCCATGACTTCTTCGATGCCGTGAACCGCGTACGTGCCCTCGAGGAAATCGCTCTTCTTGCGAGTGATTTCGTTAGTCTTCAGCGTCAATTCCTCGGCGACGCCGTTGTTCTTTCCAGCGAAATAGATCGTGCCAGCATCGGCAATCGACTGAGTAATAGCCGGATCAATTCCCATCGTCAGAGCCACTTCGATGGCGTCTGCGAGAGCGGGCAACTCATTACTCAACGTGGCGCCCCTGAGCTGAGCGAGCAGCTCTTGATAGAAGAGCGCCTGTTCGGCGACGCTTTTCGTCGCGGCAACCGCCTGTTCCCAACCGCAATTGAGAACAAACGTCTGGGCAGCGAAACGAGCGAGCGTCGTCTCTTCTCGCGCCGTCAATCCGAAGATTCTCGTATGCCCCGCCTCAACGAGTTTGTTGAGCAGCGAGATGGCCTCCTTCGTGGATCCACTATTGGACGCGGCAAACACGACGAAGTTGGACAAGTTGTACTCAGCCGCTTGTCGGCCGCCTTCAGTAACAATGTTGAGAGCTCCTTCATGTGACAGTTCGGAGCAAATCGCGTTCTTGGCGGGAAATATGCGACTAGACCCTTCGCCAGTGAGAAAGAGGTTTCCGGTACTTTCGATGGCCCGTTTAACGTTGTCAAAGTCGCCAAGCTTGAATTGCCGAACGATGTCGGGCGTCTGCATCATTTCCTTGACGAGCTCAAACCGGCAGTATTTCTGACTGGTATCCATGTCCAACCTCTGCTGTCTTTATGTAGTCTCGAGTCGTACTTTCTTGTTGCTTAGCTGAGCGTATTTGGGCATCTCACCCACAAGTGGCCGAAGGTACTCGAGGAAGGCGTCAGTCACGAAGTTGCCCTGCGGATTAATGAACTCGTCCGGCAGAGGTTTCGCGTTAACGGCGACATCGCTCAACGGCGCGACGGCATATTCGCATTTGTAATTCGCCCCGGCGCCGCGCCGCATGGCCACCATTACGCCAGTCGCACCCTGGGACGCGATCGTGACGGCGCGCCGGCCGCAACCGTAAGCCTCATCGATGTCGACGTCCACGGCCCGATCAGCGGCGCACATGGGCAACGATTCGGTCACTTGGAATTCACCTCGGAATCCGAACTCATCGGAGATGATCCGGTGCAGCGCCATCGCTGCGCTGGTGCCTCCCATCGCGCCGAATTCGGTGTTGCCGAACTTGTCCTTTGTCTCCGATGCGGAGACAGGCGTGCCGTCTGCGTAGGTGATGCCTTCACCGCAGACGACGGACACGAAGCCATACTTCTCATAACAGCGCCGCACGTCCGCAATGAACTTGGCGCGATCGAAAGGTCGTTCTGGGAAGCACATAATATGCGGGGCGTCAGCCTCAGAGTTCTTCCCGGCGGCGGTCGCTCCAACCAGCCACCCGGCTTCACGTCCGATGCATTGAAAGATCACGAACTGATCGACCTTTTGCATGTCGCGGGCGAGTACGCCGGCTTGCTGCACGGAGAGCGCCATGTACCTGGCGGCGCTGGGAAACCCGGGTGTATGATCCGTGCCAAACAAGTCGTTATCCACGGTCTTGGCGATCCCGATTCCCGTTAGGCTGTAATCATGATCTTGGGCGTATGCCTCAACCCGATGGATTGTGTCCATCGTATCATTGCCGCCGATCAGAAAGACGAATCGAATATCGAATTTCGCCAGCGTTTCAAGCACCTTAGGTAGATGCTCGTCTTTGAGTTTCAGCCGGCAAGATCCAAGCGCACTGGATGGGGTTGTCTTGAGCAGGTCGAGAGTTTCCCTGCTCTCCGCGCCCAGGTCGATCACGTCCTGTTCCAAGAATCCTTCGATTCCGAATCGCATACCGAGCACTGATTCGATGGAGTCGCATTTCATCGCAGCGTCGACGACGCCAACGAGTGAGGCGTTGATTACCGACGTCGGGCCGCCGGATTGCCCGACGATCGCGTTACCCTTCATACCCTCCGGCATCTTTTGTTTCCTGTTTGTTTGAATCGTAGAATCGCAACACCGTCTTGCTCGCCATTTACAGTTTTCCGGCGACCCATTTGACGAGATTGCCAAAGAATTCGATGTACCAATTGCCGATCTCAACCTCTTCACCACCGTCGGCCTGCAAGGCATGCCGTCGATCACCCCAATCGACGAAGCCGCCCGCCCAGTGCGGAGCGACGTCGCCCGCATAGCAAGCGACTCGGCCCTCGCCAGCATGGTCGACGACGAGCAGCGGATCAAGGGACTCGGGCGAGAACTGAAAATCGCGGTTTGAAAAGATTGCTGAATAACGTTTGATCGAGAGGATCGTTGTGCAACCCTCTTTGATCCGAAAGCGGTTGTACCCATTGATCGCCACGGCGTGCTCAGCGAATGGCAAGCCCGCCGTAATGGGATGATCGGATTCGGGTTGAATCATACAGGGCGCGTAGCTATTGACCCTGTCATCGCTGCCTTTCATTGCCACCGGCAAGATGCTCGCCAGCGGCGTGTCGTGATAGTCGCCGCCGAGGCCCGTGAAGCTCTCCCAACCGCCAATCATCAACAAGCCCATGCCGGCCCGAGTGCGAGCGAGAATCTGCTCAAAGTCGGCCGGAGCGAACATGGCAGCCATGTAATCGCTGACGATCAGCGCATCGCAGTCATCGGAAAGGCGGGGGGCTGAGAAGGCGACATCCGACGCGACATAGTCAAAGTCGATGCCGTGAAAATGCATCACGCTGGCCAGATAGCTGGCGGCGCCTTGCAGCGCGGTATCGCCAAGATAGAGGACTTTCGCGCTCATCACTCTTCGACGATCTTTCTACTGTTCGGATCTTGAAACAGATGGTGGTGAGTCTCGGGGTGGTAGAAGTCAAAGTTGATCGTGCGAATATACTCTTGCGGGCCGGCGAAGCGGACGTTCTCGATCAGCGCGGAGATTTGCTTCTGCGATCGGAAGGCCGCGATGGCTTCAAGTTTTTTTTCGAAGGCCGCTTCGTTACACGTAATGCGCATCGTCGGAGGCTCTGGAAAGTCGCAGTAGACTGCGAAATCATGCAGCGCTGGCGGTGCTTCAAGCGGTTTGCCCAGTTCCGGCCAGATGTCGCCATTGGCGTGGAACAACGAAATCTGTAGTTCCGAGTTTGTGATTTTGTGGTCGGGGTGCAGATCGTTCATCGTGGGTACAATGACCTGCGTTGGTCGTATCTGTCGCAAATGATGAGTGAAGGCGTTTTGCAGGCCGGTGAATCCTTCAATCGATCCCAGTTCATTCTCACCCGGCCGCCTTCCAGTGAACGCGCCAAGCTGGCAATCCGGGAATCCCAAAAAGTAAATCCGTTCCCGAGGGACCCCGAGCGACATCAGGCTCTCGTAAGTTTCCTCTTTGCGCACTTGGGCAATGCTCTTCTTTTCCTCCAGAGAACAATAGCCCATGGATCCGTCGGTCACGACGAGCACATGAACTGGCACATTCTCGCGATTGGCCAGCTGAATCGCCAGCCCCGCGCCCAACACCACGTCGTCGTCATGAGGGCTGACAAAGCAAAAACACTCCGTCTCAGCCCGCCAATTCGGGTAGACGCTGGCCAGCGAATCGCCGACGAGCCTTTCGTCGCCAACAAGGCGTACTATTTCAAAACCAGTCACAATATGCCCATGTCTCCAGCACAATCGGCCATCATGTCAAACGACCAATTATAGACGCTCTTTTTTCGAGCGAAACCGGCGGTTTGCCCAGCTTCGGTGAAATCAGGGTGGGCAGGCGGCAGCCTCTGCGGAATACGCAACAAGCGTAAACGTTGAATCGGCGGAGAAAAGTGACAGATATGCTCGAACGATCACAGTTGCGAATCAGCCAGCGAGCTTGCCCCCCAGAACGAACTGTCCTTGCCCGTAAAATCCGCAATTCAATCGGCGGGATTCCACAATCTCGGCGTCCGGCGTCAAAAAACGACCGATGCATCCAGTGAAATGATAGATCCAATCAGCGAGGGGCCCGACCAAGTCACGCAGGTTGCCATGACCACTATTGATTCCCATCCCCAGCAACCGCCCAGTCTCCTTTCCGCTATCGTCGAGTCGTCCGACGATGCGATTATGGCAGAATCTCTCGAGGGCCGGATCACGTTTTGGAACGAAGGGGCGAGACTACTGTTCGGCCACACGAGAGACGAAGCTTTGGGTCGCATGATGTCGACTCTCGTCCCTGCCAGTCGTGCCGTTGAAGAGCAGTCGCTGTTGCGAAAGGCGAAGCTAGGCGAACGCACTGATCATTTCACCACCGTCAGGCTCCGCAGCGATGGCTCGCGCGTCGATGTGTCTTTGAACGTTTCCCCAATCAGGGATTCGGCCGAGCGTGTCATAGGCGTGTCGAGCATCGCCCGCGACATGACTGCTCAAAAGAGAGCCGAACAGGACCTAAGGCGCTTTGCCTCGCAGCTGTCGAGGGCAAACGAGGCCGCAGAGGCGTCCAACCGGACCAAGAGCGAATTCTTGGCAAACATGACTCACGAGATTCGCACGCCGATGACGGCCATCCTCGGGTTCGCGGACGTTCTTCTTGGTGAAGAGGGGTTGGAAAACGCGCCACCAGACCGAGTCGTCGCATTCGAGACGATCAAGCGAAACGGAGAGTACCTGCTTGAATTAATAAATGACATCCTTGATCTTTCGAAAATCGAGGCGGGTAAGCTCGATGTCGAAAAAGCGACGTGCTCACCCGCCAGGATGCTCGCTGACGTCGCATCATTGATGCGGGTCAGGGCAGTAGCCAAAGGGCTGCGATTGACTGTCGAGTTCGTCGGCGGCATCCCGGAGACCATTTTGTCTGATCCAACACGTCTTCGCCAAATACTGATCAATCTTGTAGGAAACGCAATCAAGTTCACCGAGGTTGGCAGTGTGCGTGTGGTTACTCGATTCGTGGAACATGAAGACGCCCGAACCCAACTTCAATTCGAAGTGATAGATACGGGCATCGGAATAGCTGAAGAAGATATCTCCAAGCTGTTTCAGCCATTCACACAGGCTGACTCTTCGACGACACGCAATTTTGGCGGGACGGGACTGGGGTTATCCATTAGCAAACGGCTGGCGGAAATGCTCGGTGGTAACATCAAAGTAAAGAGCACACCTGGCGCCGGAAGTACATTCATCGCTACTATCGAGACCGAATCGGTTGATAGCGTCAAAATGCTCTACGACCTTACCGAGGTAACGGTCCCACGCAAGAACCGGCTGGAGACGGGCATGGATGCGAACGTCAAGCTCAATTGCCGCACGCTGTTGGCTGAGGACGGTCCAGACAATCAACGCTTGCTCTCGTTCATATTGCGCAAGGCAGGGGCCCGGGTAACGCTTGCAGAGAACGGGTTGATCGCCCGCGACAAGGCGCTGGCGGCAAGCGACGCTGGCGAACCGTTTGACGTTGTCTTGATGGATATGCAAATGCCTGTTATGGACGGTTACACCGCAACTAGGCAACTTCGAGATTCGTGTTACCAGGGCCCGATCATTGCGCTGACTGCAGATGCCATGGTTGGCGCGGCAGACCGATGTTTCAAAGCGGGCTGCGACGACTACGCTACCAAGCCCATTGATCGGCCAAAGCTATTGGCCTTGATCTCGCAGCATGCGAATAAGTGATCACTGCTTTCGGCGCGACGGTTGATTCGCCGCCTCGCGCACTGGGTCGTCATATTTGCAATTGTTGGGGCATGGGTCGCGCCAAAATCAGTCTTCTGCGTGTCCCATTTCTTATGAGTTTTGACACTCCCGCAGCATCTGACGTGCGCGGCGGGGCAACCTCGCCATTGCTGACAATGCACGCGCTCACGGGTACAATGGCGATGTGATCCGTCATTACCGCAAGTCTCGGAGGAGAAGGAATCTCGTGAGTAACAGTGAATCGACCGACATCGATCTTGGCCCTTGAACAGCTTGATCGGAACTTGGATCGGCGACAAAGGTAGGGACGTCTCTCCCGAACCCGATGGCAGCGAGGAGAATCTGTATCGAGAGACGCTGACAATCGAACCTGTCGGAGACGTAACCAATGCGGAACGTCAAAAACTCTTGGTAGCCCGCTACCTTCAAGTCGTGCATCGGAAGTCTGACAACAAGGCGATTCACAATGAACAGGGCTATTGGATTTGGGATGCGCAGTCTCAGACGATCATGAACTCGCTAATCATACCGCGAGCGGTTTGTGTACTGGCTGGCGGGAAAGTGACGTCAGCCGACGGCGCATCGCTCAATATGGAAGTCGCGGCGCGTCACGATAATCCGAATTACGGCATCGTACAGCCGTAGTTCATGCAGGAGCAGGCTCGCACAGTTGAATTTCGACGCAAGATCACCGTCGACGGTGATACGCTGACCTATACGCAGACCACGGTGGTCGAGATCTACGGCAAAACCTTTGACCACACCGACGAAAACCAACTGTCGCGTGCCTAGATCGTTGCAACTGGCCTTGAATGCAGCAAGCACTGCCTCGTCCGACCGCTTCAAGAGGAGCAGCTTCCTGCCGGCATCGGCCGGGTGTCGCGACATGTTCTAGAAGTTCGCAGACTCAGTGAGCCGACCTTGCAGATCGGTCTGCTCACGACGGTTTTGCCGCTGTGCTTCATAAATGCATCGATGACGGCCTGAGTCTTCTGGGGGGATGCCCCAAGCGTTGTTGAAACTCTTGATGGTCTCACGGTGGAAATCTAGGTGTTTGAGTTTGGAGTGGATCACTTTCCGATGCGTCCCTGGCGAGGAGTTTTTCGAGATTTGGCAGCCACCTCGTCGACACGCGCTGGGGCCATGTAGCCATCTTGCGAGTAGCCATTGCGCGAGCAGAGCTGAAGCGCTGCGGCGTTGGGATTGGAAGCGGCGAGCTTGGTTGTCGAGCTTGCCGCCTGTACACGATAGTGCGGACGGTTCGTTTGGTCTGTTGCGTAATACATAAAGGTTGGTGTTTCGAAGGCGCGCGATTCGCCTTCACCTTGCGAACCCGTTTGCGACTCGGATTGCCCCCTTAGACGAGGCAATTCCGCAGTAACTCTACAGCGTGACACTATCCGCGGTGAAGATGTGCCGGATGCCTTCGTCGTTGAGCTGACTACCCTCCCAGCTCCAATTCCCGCCGAGACTCGTATGGTGAGTCTGCTTGTCGATAAGCAGGAGGCCTGTGTTCTCGCGAGTTGGCGCGGAGAGGTCCAATCGGACGGTGTTGTCCGCCATGAGCTGTCACGGTGAGACGCTAGCAATTTGACGGGCGGTCCTCCATTGCCGAGAATTCGTTCAGGGCAAGCCGCAAGATGAATGCCGCAAGATGAGTCTTGGCTGCTCCTGGTGATTCCGCAGGTTCCAGCGGTGTTCGAGTCGAGTTGCATGATCGAGAGGTTGTCTTGAAGATACTGCTCGTTAACCCGCCTCACACCGCGATCGGAAGTCGCGTTCCGGGAGAACAGTTGCCGCCCTTGGGCTTGTTGGCACTCGGTGGTCCGCTGATTGACGCCGGGCATGAGGTGGCATTGTTCGACGCCGAATTCGGCCCGGCCAGACCGGAGGATATTGTTGCCGAAGTCGTCCGTCGCAGGCCGGACTTGGTCATGATGGGGTATTCCGGTTCGACATCCGCAGACCCCACGGTTCGCCGCATTGCGACGCTGGTGCGCCGAGAAGCGAAAGACGTGGGGATAGTCTATGGCGGCGTCTTCCCGACCTACCATTGGGACGATGTGTTGCGCGACTGCCCGGCGATTGACTACATTGTTCGCGGCGAGGGCGAGGCGACGGTCGTTCACTTGGTCGACTCACTTGATTCTTGTTCCTCACTGCGCGGCGTGGCTGGTATCGCCTATCGAGTTGACGGCGAACCGTTTGCCACCGAATCGGCGCCGATGATTCGCAATCTGGACAATTATCGCGTCGGCTGGGAGTTGATCGACTTTTCACGGTACTCGTATTGGGCCGGACGCAGAGCGGTCGTTGTTCAGTTCTCTCGCGGTTGCCCGCACAAGTGCACGTGCTGCGGACAGCGAGGGTTCTGGGCGCGATGGCGGCACCGGGATCCTCGACGGTTCGCGGCGGAACTCGCTCGCTTGCACCGTGAACACGGCGTGGAATTGGTCAACTTTGCGGACGAGAACCCAACGTCTTCACGAACTGCCTGGCGTCAGTTTCTCGAGGCGTTGATCGACGAAGACGTGCCATTGGTCTTGATTGGATCCACCCGGGCCGACGACATTGTTCGCGACGCTGATATTCTGCACCTCTATAAGAAAGCAGGCGTGTTGAGATTCCTGATGGGGACTGAGAACACGGACGAGGAGACGCTGCGGGAAATCCGCAAAGGTGGTTCGACCGCCAAGGATCGCGAGGCGATTCGGCTGCTTCGCGAACACGACATCATCTCGCTGGCGACATGGGCAGTTGGATTCGAAGAGGAGCAAGACCGCGACTATTGGGCGGCGTTTCGCACACTTCTGTCGTACGACCCGGATCAGATCATGTCGATCTACGCAACGCCACACCGATGGACGTCGTTCTTCCAGTCGGTGCAGGATCGCCAGGTCATCCAGCTCGACCAGCGACTGTGGGACTATAAGCACCAAGTTCTCAAGACGGAATCGATGCCCGCTTGGCGAGTCTATCTATGGATCAAGCTAATCGAAGTCTCATTGCAGATAAGACCGAAGGCCCTCTGGCGGTGTTTGTTGCATCGCGATCCGCAAGTGCGGAAAGGCATGCAGTGGTACACTCGCATGGGGAGACGTGTTTGGTTTCGCGAACTCTACGATTTCATGTTCTCGGACAACCGTGTCCGAGTCGGGCCCACGCTCAAACAGTTCTGGGGCGAGCCGCAGGACTCGGAAGAGGAGCCTGTGTTGGTTGGCGACGAATCGGCGCGGCAAGTCGCAAGCGTCGCTGAATAAGCAAAGCGCTGCGACTCTCGCTACCGCGTCGCTTGTCCCGCCTGCGTGTCACCCATCGCGGCCAGAAGACGCCGGTTGAGAGCCGAGAGCCGATTTCGCAACGGATGATGCGAACGCCGACAGTCAGGGCAGCCGTTTCAATTCGATATCCTTAAAGTGAACGACGCTCTTCGGGTCGTGTGCTTGGAAGGCGATGGTTCCGCTGCCGAGTCGGCGTTCAAAGTCCTTTGAAAACGCCTTCTGATTCTTGGGTTCGGTAAAATCGACGACGACCTTATCGTTGATCTTAAGAATAACGCGGCGATCCTTCACGATGATATGTTGAGTGTACCACTCATTGTCTTTCGCCGGCGGGTTGGCCACGTTGACAACTCCATACAGGCTGCCCGACTTCTTCGGGTCTCCGTGGGTGATATTCACTTGGCATTCGTAGCCGTACTTTGGCCAGCCTTGCTCTTGGTAGCGAGTATGAAAGTAGATGCCGGCGTTGGCGCCGGGCTTGGTCATCACTTTGCAGCGAAACTCGAAATTGCGAAGCGGCTTGTCGAAATCCATGTAGAACAGGTGGCTGCGCGGTCCGTTGCAAACAAACTCGCCATTTTTTACCTTCCAACTGTCCTTGTTTTCGCTCGCTTTCCAGCCCTGCATAGACTTGCCGTCAAAGATCTTCTTCCAACCCTCTTCAGCAGCGCTGAGCGAGGCAAAGGAAAGAGTGAGCAAAACTGAGCATACAAGTCGGCGCATCGTTGATCTCCGGTGGTGTGTCTGTCCAGGTCTTCGCGCCGCCATCAACGGGCAAGGCGAAACCAGGGGGCCATCGCTGATGCAACTAAGATAGTTGACCGGGGCTCTCAAGTGGAGTGTGGCCGCGATTTTTTGTGTCTCGCCGGCAGTTCGCGTGACCGGAGCGGCTCAGGACGTAGTAAAACATGTGGGCTGAAGGGAGTTTGCGCTGGACACTCGAAGGAACCTCTTGCATGTATCAACTACTCGCCCGCCGCTATGACGACCGACAGCCGGTGGTGTTGCGAATCGAAGGTGAGACGATCGCGGCAGTCGACCCTGCCGATGTGGATCGCAGCTCGTCTCAACCTGGCGACTCGGCGGCGGACAATCTACCGATGGTTGCTCCGGCGTTCTTCGACCACCAGATCAATGGCTATGGAGGAGTCTGGTTCAGTGATGAACAACTGGACGTTGAGGACGTCCTAAGAACGGCTGAAGCTCATTTTCAGTTCGGTATCACGCGACTGTTTCCAACTTTGATTACCAACTCGTATCCAGCGCTCGAGCGGGGCTTCCGGGCGTTGCGAGAAGCCTGTGAGTCGAACATGTGGGTCGACCGGATGCTGCCCGGGTTTCACTTGGAGGGTCCCTATCTTTCGGGCGAGGACGGCCCCCGCGGCGCCCATCCTCGAAATCAAATTCGCGCTGCGGATTGGGATGAGTTTCAACGCTGGCAAGAGGCCGCCGGCGGACGAATCAAGCTGCTCACCATCGCGCCTGAAGTCGAGAATGGGATTCCCTTCATCGAGAAAGCCGTGGCGAGCGGCGTGACAGTCTCGATTGGACACACAGCCGCGGAACCAGAACGGATTCAAGCGGCGGCCGACTCTGGGGCGCGATTCAGCACCCATCTGGGCAACGGCGCCCACGGTCAACTGCGGCGACACCCGAACTACATTTGGGAACAGCTCGGCGACTCGCGTTTGGCGGCCGGCGTTATTTCTGACGGCCATCACCTTCCGCCGAGCGTGTTGCGATCAGTGCTGGGTGTGAAGGGTCCCGACAAGACTTTTATTACTTGTGACGCATCGGGGCTCGCTGGTTGCAAGCCGGGTCCTTACCAGTTTGAATCGGTCGATGTCGAGGTGCTTGCAGACGGTCCGATCGTGATCGCTGGCCAGCGGCAACTGCTGGCCGGATCAGGACAGCAGACCGATGTTTGCGTTGGGCACATGTACGCCGTCACGGAAGCGTCCTTGGCCGACTGCTTCGACATGGCGGGCAAGTATCCAGCGCGCTGGTTCGGCATCGATCCGATCTCACTCGATGCCGGTTCGCGAGCTGACTTAGTTCTCTTTCATGAACCTCAACGAGGCGAACGGTTGCGCATCGTCCAGACGATTGCAGCCGGTGAAACTCGCTTTGACTTCGGGCGCGGCGGGCGAGACCAATGAAGATCATCAACGCCACGGCGATTCAACCCGATACGCCCGGCTCGCCGCCCGATTGGCGCACTCAGCTCGGCCAGATTCTAGTCCGAGTTGAAACCGACGAGGGGCTCGTCGGGCTAGGCGTGGGTGGGGGAGGCCGCGCGGGGATTCACGTGATCGAAACCGTATTGCGCGAAATGCTCGTAGGCCGTGATTCGTCGGAAGTAGAAGAACTTCACCAGGAGATGTTCGAGAAGACGTGTTTCTACGGCCGCAGCGGACTTGTCGTGATGGCGATCAGCGGCGTTGATTTGGCGCTTTGGGACCTGCGAGGCAAACGTGAAGATCGCTACATCGCGGAGCTGCTGGGCGACTGCGAACTGAAGCGTTCGCTGCCAACCTACTCGACCGTCTGGGGAGAAGACGCGGCGGCCGATGCGATTCAGGGCGGCGCCAAAGCTATCAAGCTCCACGTCGAACGGTTCGGCGATCGACCCGATGCCGCGGCAATTGCGAAACTTGTAGAGTCAACTCGCGAGCGATTGGGACCGGAGGCGCCGATCATGATGGACGCCTTCGGGCGCTGGGACGTGGCCTCTACACAACGTGTCGACGAAGCTGTGGCGCCGTTTGGCGTCGCCTGGATTGAAGAGCCTCTGCCGCCAGACGATTTTGCGGGCTACGCACAACTTGCCCGCTCGTGCACCACGCCCATCGCCGGAGGCGAGCACGAGTATGGCCGAGCCGGGTTCAAGCGGCTGATTGACGATCAACTGCATTCGATCCTGCAGCCGGACATCAATTGGTGCGGAGGCTTGACCACCCTCTTGCAAATCTACGAGATGACGGCCTCGACGCCGATTGCCGTCTGTCCCCATCGAGGTTGTGAGCCCTATGCGCTACCCGCATTGCTAGCCGTCGACCCCGATCCGCTCGCTGAATCCCCTCGCAGTTGGTTTGACTGCTTGAGCAACTCGCCGAAGATCGAGCAGGGCCGCATCTCGCCGCCGGCCGGCGTTGGCTTTGGCGTCGAGCCTAAAGCTGGCGTCTGGTAGTTGGTGCCTGGGACAGCTAACTCGGCAGCGTGATTCGGCAGCGTGATTCGACGGGCCGACCGGTTCGGCAAGGGCGACGTCGCGGCAAACGACGACGAACCGAATTGCAAATGCCTGCTTTCGCATGCGTGCTCTTGATTGTCGTTCGCTAGTGGCGGCGCCTCACGGGCGGAGGCGCCGCCTAGCGGCAACGAACGCTTGCATCAATCGTGTTCTCGAATCGCAGTTCATTCCCGTGTAGCCGATCCTAGCGTGGACGTGGGCCCCGACGCGGGAACGGGGGCAAGGAGTCGTCATCCGAGTCTTCGCCGAATTGGGCGAAGACTTCGTCCAAGGCGGGCAGCCCCTCTTCCAGAGTCGCATCGTCGGGGCGCGGCGGAAGTTCGTCTCTCGGTGGCCTGCCTCTCAATGGCCCGTCTTCCAGTAGCCCGTCTTCCAGTAGCCCGTCTTCCAGCAGCCCGCCTCCCAGTGGCGCGTCTAGATCTACGAGTTGGCCTTCGGTTTCGGCCGTGTCGAACTCTTCACCACCCGGAGGCGGTGGGCCGGGCCGCTCCGGTCTCAGACCTGGGTCGAATTCGTCGCCGGCCAGTTCGTCGCTCGGCGCCTCGCCGGGCGAAACCGGCCCAGGATGGTCGCGATGATGGTGGTCGTCGGGATTCCCTTGAGCGAGGCTGAACACGTTGGGGCGAAGATCTTCGATCTCGGTGTTGCGCTCAATCACATCGGAGAGCGTGGTGTGCTCGACTTGCCTGAGCTGTATTCCGGACAGGGTATTCTGATACCAGTTCGCGTCACCGTCGCGAATGCGTTCGAACTGATCAGCAATGATGGTGGTGAACAAGACGCCCAAGCTGGAGCCGAGCAGATGATCTTCCGCAAGACCGCCGACCCAAACGTCGATGTTATCGACGTCGCCGTACAATTGTTCCAACTTCTCCGCCAGCTCCGGATCTGACGTGATTTCGGAAAAGTCTTCGACTGGTTCAAGCCCAACGTCAATCCGAGTCTGGTTGTAGTCGGCAAGACCGTGGTCCCGTCCTCGCTGGATATTGAGCGCAGCGAGATCGAGTCCGCCCGAGCCTGGGGGACCGAAGAGGAGGTTTCGCACGTCGTCGACCACAACGTTGTCAATCTCTTCTGCTTGTTGGGACGCGGCGCCAAGCAGGATCGAATCGATTCCATTGTCAGTGATTTCACTCGGCGCAAAGTATGCGTCGCTAAGCGAGAGGTTGCCTTCTTCCGCTTCGCTGCCGTCATTGTTTAGCCGCAGCAGTTCAGACGACAGCATGCTGTGTCCAAAGCGGTAGGCAGCCGTGGAGAACACGTTCGCGATTCCAGGGTTCACGCTGGAGTCGTACCCGGCGTAGGCGTCAATCGCGTCGCGGCCGAGCAGAGCCGGCAGGTACTCATTGAAAGTGATCGACTGAAGCTCGGCCGTGACCATCGCCCGAGTCTGCTGAAAGAGCTCCTCATCGGTCAGTTCCGGATTTTCGGCGGCGAATCGATCGGCCCAGTGGTTGTGTTCGCGGACCCACAACGTTTGCAGGGCAGACAACGCGGCGTTTTCGTTCGCCCTCACGTCGCCAGCCAAGAACAGCGAACTGCTTGTGCCGCCCGCGTTCGCGAGTCCAGCTTCGTTGAACGGCAACAGGTCGCCCTCGCTGGTCTTCAGTTGGCCTCCCTCGAACGTTCTCAATTCGTTAGCTCGCGTTTCATCCGAGCCATAGATCACAGACCCGTCGAGAAAGGCGGTGATCTGGTTGATTTGCTGTCTGGGGTTGTCTACCGAGTCGCCGCTGGATGAGTCGAAGTTGGACCGGTTGAAGTCGATTGTCACCTCGCCGGTTCCGCTTGGGTCAAAATGGGGATCGCCTGCCGGCACTTCGATCGGTAGCGGTTCGAGCGGGTTGCCGTCGGCGTCGGTCGCGTTTTCGGTCAGGTCGATGTCGTGATCGACGAATTGGCCCCAGAGCCACGTCAAATCAGTCAACTGCTTTTCATTCAGAGTGGCCTCTTCGAACGCAGCGACCGCGTTGCTGACTTCGCGGGCGCTGGGGCGGTCGCTGCCTGCTGGCGTTGAGATGCCGTCTTCGTATTCGACCGAAGTCAGTCGGAGCAGCGCTTCGTCCGTGCTGCCCCATTCGGGGTTCTTACTGTTATTGCCGGTCCCGTCGACCGAGTACTCGGCCGCCTCTTGTCCTGGTGGCGGCGGTGGCGGCGGATCGCCATTGGGCCTCCCGCCCCGGCGGTCGCTTCGCAGGCGATTGATGACCATCATCGCGTCCATAGGCGCGATCTGCCCGTCGCCATTGACGTCGCAAAAACCTCGTTCGCCCTCCCCTTGCCGCAGCCGATTAACGACCATCATGGCGTCAATAGGGGTTACCTCGCCGTCATCGTTGACATCCATCGCGTCCGCAGGGTTCTGCGTCGCCTGAAGGTCCGCGGCGAGCATCATTCGAGCTTCAAGCCGTTCAGCGGACAGTTGGCGACGCCGCATCTGACGTCGAGTTTTTTCGCGCGTTTTTGCGAGAGTTTTTCTTGGCATCGTTGCTTTCCTCACAGTTCCCGTAGGGGGTGAACACCCAGAAGACGATCTTGCCGCGCCCGTGGGATCTCTACACAATCGGACGCCCCTATCTGTTGGGGATGAGTTGGCGACGATCTGTCACGCAATTTCGAGGAGAATCCAAGAAATGGGGGAAACGCCTGAGTTTCCGACTGCTGAAACCCTAGGGAGTCGTCTGGGAAGCCTGACGTACAATCGCTGGCGGTTCGACTTCTGCTGGCGAAATCCCGATTTCAAAAGCTCGGTAGCGCGCATCAGCCCCCTCGATTCGAAGCGGGCTCCCCTCAAGCAGCTCCCCATTGCTCGCGGCAGCGTCGACTGGTCCCTGAAGCGGGTTGCCGGCGTGGAACAATTCGACCATGCCTTTGCGAGTTGGCTGGCAATCCGTGACGGGCTGGGTCGCGTTCGGCGTCGCCCCTTCTGCCACGGTCGTTCCCTCGGCCGACTCGTCCATTTGCCTGAGCTGATCCAACCGCGGATCGTCCGCCGCAGAAGCAACATCGAAGTTGTCGTTCTCCGCGGTCGAACCGGCGGCCGGCGCCTCATCGAGATCGTTTGATTCGCTAGGCTTGGCGAGTATCGACGGACCGATCAGCAGTTCGAGGGAGCCTTCGACATTGACCAGAGACTCCCATCGTGAACTGAAATAGGCCGCGACAGTCGAGGCGGAAAACACTGAATCGTGAAGATCGCGGCGCCGCAAGTCTTCGACGGTTTCCTCGGCGCCGAATGAACTGAGCCCACGTTCTTCTCTTTGCGTGAAGCTCAACGATGTTTCTCGCCACCCGCCAATCACTCCCTCGGGCGCATTCTCGAGTGACGCTCGTGCAGGCGCCGCCGTGATTGAGGCGACGCGAAAATCGGCTGCGCTTTGCGTTGGCGTGACTGCTGGGGAGTTGAGAGTCGCTTCTCCCTCTGCCTGAGGCGTGCTCGGCAAGGCGTTCTCAGTAAGGCCGACGGGGCTGGCAGCGGGCCTGGCGTCGATCACAATGGGCCGCGACAACTCGCTTTGTTGCGCAGGAGGTGACGCTGGCGGCGTGTCGATGAGGGCTGGGCGGGGTGGATCGATGTGTTGCGGCGGATGTTGATGCGACTGGGGACGCGGCTGATTCGCTCCGCTGCCTCGATTGTGACTTTGTGTGAAGACGTCCTGTGGATGTGCGTGACGGGGCGCCTCGTCCGCTGCATGTGGTCGGCCCGACTCGATGCCGCCCAACAGAGGCAACGTCGGCAGGCCGGCGAGCATCGCGCGACTTTCCAATTCTTCAAAAGCCAAGCTGGCTCGCTCGACTCGCGTCTTCTTCGCCTTGCGGCTCAAATTCTGTCTAAACATCTCGACCTTGGCTTTGTGGTTCGTGCGGCAGCGAGTTTCGCGGCGGTGAGCTCCCGGCAGTGAGTTCGAGACTCAGCCGCTATTCATGACTTGCGTGACTCGTCTGTGATTGTCTTTGTGCATATTGAGCCGATTCCGAAACCGAACATCTTTTGGAGCTCGGTTTGTCGCGGCCGTTTGATGTGAGATCGCTCTTGCGTAGCTTGCCGCCGCAGCTTGCCAGTGTTGTTGACGTTCAAGGGCCATACCGAGATTGCTGTAAATGCCTGCGAGACGACTGGCGTCCGCGGGTGTGGCAAGACCTAGCGGCGAATTGCTCAACACGTCGATCGCCCTGTGAAACGACGCTTCCGACGACGCCAGGTCGCCCAACGCATCCTGGGCCAAACCGAGATTATTGCACGCCACGGCGAGGTCGTTCGCCAGGTTGTCCGAGGCCGACGCTTGGGGGGAGGTTTGGGTGGTGCAGGTTTGTGTAGACGTTGCGTCGTCGTGAGACGACACATGGAGGCGTTCCAGAATGCGGATGGCCTTCCCATACGCGGCAACGGCGAGTTGCGGACGGCCTTGCCTCGAACAGTATGCGCCAAAATTGCTATGAGTCAGCGCGAGTTCATTCTGGTATTGCTGAGAGTCGGGATTGGAGTTGGTGAGTTGTTGCTGAAGCCTAAGCGTTTCTTGATAACATCTGTTGGCCTTTGCCGGCTCATGTTTTGCGTAGAAGAAGCTCAGGTTGTTGAGTGTGGCTGCAAGGTCTCGCAGTCCATTCTCACTCCCAGGTTGCTCGGCAAGAATTTCTCGCTGAAGCGATATCGCTTCTTGGAAAGCCGAGCGAGCCAGCTTGATGCTCCCCTGCTTTTCGTGCAACAGGGCGAGGTGGTTGTTTGAGAGTGCGAGTTGTGCACGGTACTGCTGGAAATGGCCTTTCGCTTTCGCCAAGGCGAGTTCGGTTTCCTGCTTCTGTTGAGCCAGCAACCCTATCGTAGCGAGCAGACCGATAACCGCCAGGATGAGCGTAGCCACGAAGGAGGAGACGAGCTGATGGCGGCGGATCCACTTCGCCGCGCGTCTCGCCACTGTAGGGCGTTTGGCGACGGTCGGTTCGCCCTTCAGGAACCTCTGCAGATCGTCAGCGAAGCCTTGTGCCGTCGAGTATCGTTCAGCGGGCGACTTGGACATGGCCTTGTGAACAATGTTCTCCAAATCGACGGGAATCTTCTGATTCCAAGTCCGAAGTCGGTACGGGTTTTCACCTTCCAGTTGGCGCAAGATGGCAGCCGGTTGTTGAGCTCGCACGGGATGATTCAACGCCAGCATTTCGTACAGGGTGACGCCCAGTGAATAGATGTCCGTGCGGTGGTCGATCAGGTGCGAGTCGCCTCGGCTTTGTTCCGGGCTCATGTAGCGAATTGTGCCGAGGAATTCTCCGCTTTGAGTGAGATTCTCGTCGGGCCGAAAACGGGCGAGCCCAAAATCGGCCACCCAGAGCTTTCCGTCCTCATCAAGTAATAGGTTCGACGGCTTGACGTCACGGTGAACGATTCCCTGTTCATGGGCGAAGTGCAAGGCCTCAGCCGCCTGGGCGACGAGCCGAGCGACGGTGCGGAAATAGCGACTCTTGCTGTTCGAGTACTGGCTTGCGAGTGAACTTGTTTGCGACCCGTCCTCGGTCCGAGTCGGCGCCGACGAATGTGGACTCACCAGCTCACCATCTGCCAGCTCATCCAAAGACCGTGCAGAGTTCGTGGAGTTGGTCGAATTGGGTTGGGCGGGTTGAGCCCGTCGGTTGAGTTCGCTGGTCGTGTCTGCGGTTGACGCGAGGGCGTCTGGAAACGGACTGCAACGTAGATCGACTAGGACGGCGTCGAGTGGCCGCCCGTCGATAAACTGCATCGCATAATAGTGAACGCCCTGGTCGGCGCCGACGAAGTGGACGGGCACGATATTCGGGTGGTGCAGCTGGGCCGCGGCTTGAGCCTCGTTGCGGAACCGAGCGATCTGCTTGGAGTCAAGCAATGCGGCGAACGGCAGCATCTTTAGAGCGACTCGCCGGCTGAGCGAGACCTGCCGAGCCTCGTATACGACGCCCATTCCGCCCCGCCCAACTTCCCGTACAATTTCGAAATCGCCGATCAGTTTGCGCTTGCCCGAGGACGTGTCGTTTGCGCCAATCGATTCAGGCTGTGCGCGAAATCCAGCTGCGGCGTCTTGAAGAAGATCGAGACTCTGTAGGTACTCGCCCAACGGCTCCGCCAAGTCGGGGTGGCGGCTGATTAGCAGTTCGCGATCCATCGCGCGCCCCTGTTCCATCGCTTCGAAGTACTCGTCCATTACTTCGGACAGCTGTAACTGTTGTGCTGGCGTACGATCAAGCTGCCCAGTCCGGCGAGTCTGAACTCATGCGTCGTCCCCTCTCGCCATCGATTCTCGCAACTGCCGTATCGCCCTCAGCCACAACATGCGAGCGGCGCCTGTTGTGCGGTTCATGCGAACCGCAACTTCGTCAAACGGCAGACCTCTCAAGTTTCGCAGTTCGATCACTTCGCGATGGTCTGCTGGCATGCTGGAGAGATGGTCGGCGAGAATCACTGCTTGCTCGCGCCGTATTGCGAGCGCGCTGGGCGAGGGCGCCAGATCGGCCAAGCACCCG
>CAZWOU010000002.1:102073-105987 GCA_964635375.1 uncultured Pirellulaceae bacterium
TGCCTAGGTGGGCACACACGTTGAACGACACATCAAGCACCCGCCCGCGGACAGACTGATCGTCGAACGGGCCAGGGCAGCGCCGACTTGCTCGATAGAGACTTCGCACCGCACGTCTCGTTTTCGCGCGAGAATGTGCTCTTGCACGAACACGTGCAGCCGGTTGATCAGGATCTGTCGCAACCATGACAACAGCTGCCGTTCGTTCTCGCCCCGGAATTGTGCGAAGTCGCGACACGCCCCCAACATCGTCTCCTGAACCAAGTCCGACGGACTGATTCTCGCCCGAAGTTTTTCGTCGATTTGTGTCCGAGCCAACAGGTCGAGATAGTTGCGATAACTATCGAGCAGTTGGCCTAGCCGGCCCGCGGATCCACGCTTCACGTCGGCGATAAGTTGGTCGGGCCGCCTTCGCACAAGCGACGACGACTCCGCTGAATTGGCGACAATCATGTTTTCTGTTCCGGCGATCGAAGCAACGGCGAACGGCCTGTGCGCGTCACGAATTCTGCCTCCAGGCAGACCCCCACAAAGTTGGATGACGTTGCGGCGGGATGTCACGCGCCTCGCCTTCTTAATAACGGGCCGTTTGTTCGGATGTCCACTCCGGAGTTGCCGGTCGTCGCGTAAGTCCTTTCGGGCTAGTTAGTTGCGGCGATTGTTTTGACCGGCGTGGGCCAGCGGAGCGGAAGCCCGCGAGGAAGAAGTCTCTCCACGCTCGGCTTTCCCTTCGCACCTAGCACCGATTCGCCTGCGGCGCGCCCGGCCGAAAGGGCGTCAGTTCATTGCTATTCCTATGGCGACCTATATTTGCCAAAGTGGATCGGCATAGTTTGAGACATTGCCTAGTCAGCCTTCCACTCAACAAGCTCGGCACTCGATTCGCGGAGAGAAAACCGTTGGCGTCGTTTGTGCCGACTGTATCGGTAAACCGCACGACCTGGGAAGGAAACGATGGATCAGTTGATGATGACAAGACCGGATGAGATTGGCCCAATTTCAACAATGGGCAAACGGTATCTTGAGGGCGATCTCCGTCAGGATGCGCTGAGCGAAGCCATTCGGCCCAGCAACGAAGGCGACATTGCCGACGTGCGGTCGCTCTGCGACGACGACGTGAAGCGCTGGCGGGTGGAAGCGTCCGGCGTGCTTCGTCGAGGCGAGGTCGTATTTGGTTTGCTCGCCGCTGGAGCGAGTAGTCGGATGGACACGAGCAAACTTCCGCAGGCCGCCCGAGAGTTGCTTGCCAAATCAGGACGGGACTGTGTGCCGCAAAGCAAGGCGCTAGTCCCTGTCGTCGAGAACCGGGACCGAGTCTATACGTTTCTTGATCTGTTCATGCACAATGTTCAGCGGTTTGCCGAAGCGACGAATTCAGGTCCCAAGAGTCTGCTATTCGTGAGCGAGACGAATGAGAGTGAGATTAGCGAACATCTCAAAACTCAGTTTGGCGACCAAGAAGAACTGCTCGGAGGCCTACACAAGGTCGTGCAGCGAATGGAGCCTCAAATTGTCGCCACGCTGGAGGAGGCGAGTCGCCGTCGAGACAATTTCGACGATCAGCTTGCCTGGGAGCAGGCGTGTCGATTGTCCGAGTCCTTCGCTGGACGTCAACTAAACGTCCCCAAACCAGCGGGGCACGGCGAGTTCCTTCATCAGCTTATCGCCTCCGGCAAAGCGGCGGAGCTGATCGACCAAGGCGTGCGTTACCTAAGCGTACGGAATATCGACAATGTGCCCGCTGTTCTCGACGATACGTGGCTGGCCTTGATCGGGTATATGGAAGCAAACGACGTCAGTTTTCTTGTCGAAGTCTCTCAGCGAGACAACAAACAAAAAGGCGGAGCGCTGATTCAAGAGCGGGGCCGCTGGCGGCTGGCCGAGGATCCCTCGTTCGCCGGGTCAAAATACAAAGCGACGGATTCCTTCTACATCAACAATGCAGTCGCCATCATACGCTTGGATTACCTGTTCCCGATCTACCAGACGACTGAGGTCGAGTTGATTGAGGCTTGGCGAGCGGGAGATTCAGCTCAGCTGGCAGCGATTGCCGAGCGAGGCCGCCGGCGTTTTCCGACGATTATCGAGGCCAAACCGGTCACGTTGAGCGAGCACGTCGTGGCTGCGATTACGCCGGAAACTAACATGTGGGAGTCGACGGCAATCACGGCGGACGACGTCGAGATTCACGCGTTTGGCGTCTACTCGGAAACTGACGCTGGCAAAGGCATCGAGCATCTCGAGGAGGCGGAACAGGCCGAGAGGGCCAACCGAGTTCGTTTTGCACCCATTAAGAAATGGGAGGACTATACGGATCCCGCCAAGCAGGCGATCGTTCGTCACGTGGCCGATCGAATACTTAACCGACCTTTGCTTTGATCTGCGGCCAAGTAGACGGAGCGTCGCGAACACGCCGTTCGTGTTGGCCGCTTGCAATCGGCCCGAGTTGTTAGGAAGATGCAGAATACATCGCGCGAGTTGTCTCGGCGGTGCCATTTCAACCGAGTGTTGCGGGAGAGTACCAATGTCGTTGAGCGAACGAGTCAAGCAAGACTCGCTCGAAGCCCAGCAGATTACGCGCAAGTTCTTTGTGGTGGGTTTGGACTTCTCCCGCGATAGCCTCGCTGAGCTCGACGAGCTTGCAGACACTATTGAAATCTCTATGCGAGGCGGGGCGAATCCGGAAAACGTGGCTCTTCTCGTTCGCGTTTGGGGGGCCTATGTCGGTGAGGTCTTGGCTCGCGAGGGTGACGGCCAATGGGTCGAAGCGGATAATGAACACGGCGCGGCGCTCGTCGCGTCTGTAGGAACTGTTTCGCCGCACGACCGAGTTCGCCTACGGATTACAGCCGGCAGCGAGCACAGCCTGGTTGCTTTTGCCGAAACCCTCAAGTAGATCCGGCTCGGACCCGTAGTACATAGTGTGATTTGGCGTCAGCGATTTGGCGCCAGGTCTTGGCGCCAGGTCTTGGCGCAGGCTCGCGAGCGTTGTCGCGAGATTGCATTTGACGGGCCCCGCTTGGCGACGCCAGAACCATTCGGACTGGTCTGGCGTATAGTGGAAGAATTGACCCGAAGACCCGAAAACCAGATAGTCGATCGAGAAAATGCCCGACAACAGAACGCCCAATGCAGATGAACTCGCTGAACGGCGCCGCACCTTGGTGGTTGGCGCCGTCATGCTGTTCGGAATCGTCAGCGTAGGCGTGGCCGTGATCTTCTTCATGGTTGGATTCCCACGTCTGGACTGGGGACGGACCGAACCGCGGCGCCGGGTCACCCATGTTTCGCGAAATGCTCCACCCTCGGACTATGTGGGAAGTCAGAAGTGCACGAAATGCCACGCGGAGATTGCCCAGAAGTACGCCGCTTCGGCAAAATCGAAATCGCTTCAGACCATTCATGAAGCGTCGGTGATCGAGGACTATGACGCCGAGCCCGTCAAGATTGGCTCAGCTTCCTATCGAGCCGAACGCGACGAGAAGGGCGACGTGTATCATCACGAGTATTTCAGCGACGTGTACGATCAAAGCGAGTCGATTGAGTATGCCATTGGATCGGGGAAGCGAGAGCGGGCGTACTTGCTGGAGCGATCTGGCGTACTCTATCAATCACCGTTCATTTGGACGGTGGAGTCTTCGTCTTGGCATTTAATTGCTGAATCGAGCCAGGCCGAGAATCCGCGTTTTCAGACGCGCGTTACGGACGACTGTCTCCGCTGCCATGGCGGCACTGCGCGTTCGCAAAAGCCAGGCTCAAATCGGTATGAGACTCCGATCTTCCTGGAGACCGCGATTGGTTGCGAGCAATGCCACGGACCTGGAGGTCGGCATGTGGCAAAGCAGGAGAAGCAGGCCGCCGCTCGCCAGCCGAATGAAGCTGGAACGCCGAATGAAGCTGGAACGCCGAATGAA
>CAZWOU010000002.1:106087-119968 GCA_964635375.1 uncultured Pirellulaceae bacterium
GCCGAATGAAGCTGGAACGCCGAATGAAGCTGGAACGCCGAATGAAACGGGGGCGGCGGATGACACCATCGTCAACCCATCGCGACTTGGCTCGCGCCGCCGCGAACATCTATGCGCTAGTTGTCACTTGCACGGCGCCGCCACGGTGGCGCGGTCCGGTTCGAGCTTGCTTGATTTTCGCCCCGGCATGTTGCTCGACGATGTGTTCGCGGTGTTGGCGCCAACGCCAGAGAACGATCTGGAATTCCGCTTGGCGAGTCATGTGCAGCAATTGCGAGGCAGTCCATGCTATCTCAAGAGCGACGGCGCTATGAATTGCAGCTCGTGCCAC
Source organism: uncultured Pirellulaceae bacterium (assembly GCA_964635375.1). Classification (GTDB taxonomy): domain Bacteria; phylum Planctomycetota; class Planctomycetia; order Pirellulales; family Pirellulaceae; genus CAZMNY01. Next base: position 106,419 of record CAZWOU010000002.1, read on the forward strand.
GATGCGCATGGCGAGCCCAGCAAAGAACAGCGGCTCGCCTTCTTCATGAACAAGTGCATGAGGTGTCACGAAGACAAGGGCTGCTTGCTTTCCGAGTCAAAGCGGCAAGCCGGCGCCTCGCAGGGCTCCTGCCTCGAGTGCCACATGCCGGAAATTCCCGGCAACGTCACCTCGCATTTGACGCGAACAGACCACCGAATTCGCCGCCACGCGAAAGTGTCTTTGGACCCCGCGACGATGGATGTTGGAATGAATCGTTGGAGACCCTTCGATCACGGAGATGAACGGCTGCCAACCGAAGAGAACCGTCGCGCGATGACGCTTGCTATGATGCAGCGGGCCATTGGGGCCAAGGACCTTAATCTGGCCCAGAGAACCATGCAACATCTGTTGCCTGACAGTGCGGATATCTCCAAGGAAATCGATGCGATCGGCAACGATGTTCCCACGCTAGTGGTCGTCGGAGAAGTCTTCGCGATGGCAAATAGCGGGGAGCTGGCCGAGTTGGTTTGGAAACGGATCCTCGAACTCGACCCTGACCACGAAGCAAGTCTAGCTTGGATGACGGTCGCCAGCTTCGAGAAAGGGAGCGCGCCTGATGTGCTCAAATACGCGAATCGCTTGCTGAAGGTCAACCCGAGCATCGCTGCCGCCCACACTCGCCGCGCGCTGGCCCTTGATGTTGTTGGAAAAAGCGACGAGGCTGTTGAGGCTGCGAAGCGAGCCCTGCGTCTGGATCCGACGCTGATTCGTGTACGCGATTGGCTGCAGAGTACGTATAAAGAAGCGGGCGATGAGGAAGCGGCCGCCAGACAAGCGAAACTGGTCCAACAGCTCAAGGACGCCGGCTTTGTCGAGGTGCCACAGTAACCCGTTCAACGACAACCCAGTCAACGACAACCCAGTCAACGACGAAATAGCACGGGCCGCGATTCGCTCTTGATCGTGGGCGACTTGCCACTCCCGCACAGCTAGTCAAAATGAACTCAGCCTTGCCCGCCGCAGAAGAGTACCGAGACCGAGTTGAGCGAACGCGCGAGGAGGCGTGGCGGCAGGCGAGACGTTTGCGAACCTTGGTCAGGTCCAAACGTTGGGTCTTGTTTGCGGTGATCGGCTACGCTGTCTTCGATCCCACTGTTGTTGTGGTTCTCGTACCCCTGGCGCTCAGCCTGATACCGATCACCATTCTGCAGGCCCACATGTCTCGGCGGCTTCACCAGCGACGGCTGGCAGTCGCACACTTCGAACGCGTCCTGCTAAGAATCGACGGCGGTTGGATCGGCGATGGGGATTCGGGCGAGCAGTACCGGCGAGACGACGATCTGTTCGCGGACGACTTGGACGTTTTTGGGCGGGGCTCGTTGTTTCAGTTCCTTTCGACGGCGCGCACAGAGGTTGGATATCGGCGATTGGCCGAGTGGCTTCAAGAACCGACGAAACCTGATCTTATTCGGGAGAGGCAGAATTCGATCCGTGAGCTGAGTGGCGAGATCGACTTTCAAGCTTGCTTGGCCTCGGTCTCGCTGGAACGCTCGAAGTTCAAACCCCAAGCCGTCCTCCGCGGGGCCGAAGCGCCCGTCTTGTTTCCCGACCCCTTTTCCCGAATCCTCGGTGCTGCCATCGCATATGCGCTCGTGGTGACAACGGCGGCTTGGCTGTTCTTTGGGATCAGCGAGCTGTTGTTGATCGGAGTCGCGGCGATTGAGTTGTCTTTCTATTTCTGTTTCCGGCACTCGGTCCTGCGGGCGAGTCGAGATGTTTACTACGCGACGTTGACAATCAACTTCCTCGCCCGCGTTGGAGCAGCGCTTCCTCAGCGGTCTTTTCAATCTCCGCAGCTCAGCGCAATCTGCGCATCGTTTTCGACGGGGCGCAGCGCTCCGTTTCGACGCCTGCTGTCGGCGTACGGTGTCGTGGGGCAATTCCCGCTCTTGTTTTCGCTGTTATGCCAAGCGTTCCCGGCAGCCGAACGATGGCGAATACGAATCGGAGGGGAGGCTGTTCGCCGCTTGAATTGCCTCGGCGAATTGGAGGCGTTGGCCAGCCTTTCGCAATACGCATTCGAGCAAGGGGATGGTGTTTTTCCGGAGATTGTTTGCGACGATGTCGTGCTCGAAGCCACAGCGCTGGGGCATCCTCTGATCGACGCCGGGCAGCGTGTGACCAACGACGTCAAGCTGGGCGGCGACCTGCGATTGTTGCTCGTCAGCGGCTCGAACATGTCGGGCAAGAGCACGATGTTGCGGACGATCGGCATCAACGCCGTGCTGGCGCTCGCCGGTGCGCCGGTGTGCGCCGCGAAAATGCGAATCTCACCTTTTGCGATTGGTACAGCGATGCGTTTTCAGGATTCGCTGGAGCGTCGCACATCGCACTTCTTCGCGGTGATTGAACGCCTTGGAGCGGTGATGGAGTTGCTCAAAGACGGGCAGCGACCGCTGCTGTTCCTGATCGACGAAATCCTCCAAGGAACCAATTCCCATGACCGGCTATTAGGCGCCGAAGCATTGCTCGCTAAACTCGTCGACGGTGGCGCGATTGGACTCGCCACAACCCACGATCTGGAGCTCACGAACATGGTCGATCGGCTCGGTAAGCGAGCCCAAAACGTCCATTTCGTCGATAAGGTCGTTGATGGAGAAATTCGCTTCGACTACCTCATGCAGCCAAGTGTCGTCAGAACCAGCAACGCCCTACTCTTAATGCGAAAGATGGGGCTCGACGTGTGACCGAGACGTTTGGTGTTCACGGTTGGTTCTCAAGATGATTGCCGAAAGCGGCTTGCAGGGCTTCGATGCCTCGGCGCATGGTGATCACGTCGTTGCCGAGGGTCGGCATCAGGCAGCCGGATTCGACCGCGCGATCAGCGAAGGCTGCATCGGGAGCGACGCAGCCCCAGGCCTTGCCGTGATCGCGGCAGGCCTTGGCAACTCGATCGATGGCCTCCCAGAGTTTGTCGCTGTGGAATTCGCCCACGACGCCCAGCGCGAGGGAAAGGTCGGCGGGGCCGATGAACAACATGTCAACGCCCGGCAAGGCGGCGATCTCATTGGCGTCTTCGATCGAGCCGAGCGTTTCGATTTGGATGCCGACAAAGTTGTCTCGATTTGACTCGACGACGAAATTTGCAGGTGGGTTGTGCGAATAGCGGCCATCGCGACCGCCGGTGTTGAGGCCTCGCACGCCTTGGGGGGAAAACTTGCACCAGGATACGAACTCTCGAGCTTGCTCGGTGGTGTGAATCTGGGCCGCCATCACGCCGCCGGCGCCGGCTTCCAGACATTGGGTGACGGTCCAATAGCCGATGGGCGGGATGCGAACAAAGGTGTCAAAGTTGTTGGCCCTGGCGGCGATCGAGGCGTTGATGATTTGCTCCGTCGTCAACGCGACATGCTCGCCGTCGAGCCAGAAGCCGGCGTATCCGCCAGCGAGCGCGAACATGTCGATCAGGACCGGATGCGGGATTCGGCCGAGGGCAAACAGGGGAGTCAATTCGTTCTCGGCCAATCGCTGTTTGAAGGTGCGGAACATGCAGTGGGTGTCCAGTTTTCTTGTGTCGCTCGCGGGCGTTCGCGACGTGGCTCGCCCCGTACTCCAGCCCGACTTCCGTAGAATAACAAGCGACGATGAGGGTTAGTTTTGAACGATACTCAAGAACCAACTCGCCGGATCAGCGAGTGGGTGTGGCGGGTTTTTGGCTTGACGATTTCCCAGCTTGCAGACTTGGCGAACCGCGATGCTTGCTGGCTAATACTCTCCATGTTAGCGGCGTTGCGATGGACGAACAGCATGTGCCGGAGGACGAGCGGGTCGGTCTTGGTTGTTTCGATTGCACTCAGCATGCAAGGCGAAGCGCCCATCCAGCCGTCTTCGCGAACGTGCCATCGCGTCGGTTGACCTGGATTGGAAGGATGGTCTAGGTACGTTACGCCCTCCGTTCCGCCGCCTCGCACGGGGCCGCTGTAGTCCATCCATCGGGATGGTTTTCCGAATATCGCTCGCTCACCCGTGGCTCCGTCGCTATTGGTGAGGACGCCTGAGCCAAAGAACTCGGCGATTCGCTTCGCCACGCGAACCGCGAAGAACCCAAAGTTCGTCTTCTGAAACTCGAGAGAATCTGAGGTTGGCGTGAAGCGAGACTGCACTTCCATCGTCCATTGCCCCTCGTCGAGCGGAGCGACTGCGACCACCAGTTCCTGCTCGAGCAAAGGGCGCGGTTCATGCCCGTCGCGCCAGGCGAGACGGGCGCCCATTACGGCCTGTTCGTCGCTATCTTGGTAGGCGAGCCACTCGGTTTGCTCAATTCTCGCGAGCGAGGTGTTACTCCAGAAATCAATGCCCAGCACTTTGTTGTGTGCGAACCAAACACTTTGGTGGTGGTCGTGATTTGGCGCCCCCGGATGGCCCATGCGAGTCAGCGATTCCCCGGATGGCCCGTTCAGTGGGAAAAAGAAAGGCCGAGGGTGCGCGGCGGAAAATACCCATCGCGTTACCTCGAGCCCGTCGATCTGGAAAGAGGCCCGCTGGTCGGGGAGGGGCACGATCTGACAGCGTGGAAAGTCGGGCGTAGGCGGCGCCATGGCGGGCTCCTGGGTCGAGGCGGTCGGCTGCCCAAAGGAATGCCTCAAGCCACCCACTGCTGGTGGAATGCTGCTGGGACGCCCAACCTGCCAGTCGCTCAAGTGGGAAGCGTGATTTTCCCATGGCCGAGTGGCGACGGCAACCGTCGTCCGGCTCCGCGCAAGGCAGTTTTTTCAACTTGCCTACAACCCCCAAGGCGGATACGGTGATGGGTTGCAAGAGCAGTGTCGAAGGATTGTGAGCGGAGTTGGATTCTTGGCGTGATCGCGCAGTCGTTCGACTGCCTGCTAAGACGGCGACCGGACCACTCACACAACATCTTCCTGGCGTCGCAAGCCGAGTTGGACGGCGAACAAGAGAGAGTGGACCATGACCATCACGTTTAGCTGTGCCGGATGTGGAGATGGATTCTCCGTACCCGACTCCATGGCGGGATCAAGAGCTTCTTGCAACAAGTGTGGAGCTGTGTTGCAAGTGCCCGCAACCGGCGCTCAAATGGCGGCGTCGCTTTCGCCCGTCGCCAGCCCTGGCCAGGGTGCAGCCCGCCAGACCGCGGGCGACCAAACCAACCCCTTGATCGACCCAAGCTACCGCGGCGCGGCTGAACCAACCTCATCGGCATCCGCGGGCGCGACTTGGATGTATGGATCGCTCGGCGCAGTTGCCTCGATGCTTGGCCTAATGGTCTTGATCATATTTCTAACCGGCGGCTCGTCTCGTAGTCGCGTCATTGCTGGCGGCCCGCGCGCCAACTCGGCGGCAAACGTTCCGGAAACCAAGACGCCAGCGACTGCTTCAACGGCAGGCGCCAGCGGCGCGCCATCCGGTTCTGCTGGATCGTCAGGCGAGGACGTGGCAAAACCGACAGCCGTCGAGTCTGCCACCGACAGTAGCACGCGGGTTGATCCGCCGACTCCGACCGGCAGCGCCCAGCGGCGACAGCTCGTCTGCGGCGACTGGGGGCGTCTGGAATGTTGAACCTGACCCGCCAGTTCTGCCGGTCGAATACAAGTCGGGACGTCTGAGCGTGACGATTCCGGATGGAGCGGAAGTCGTCTTTCCGCGGGCTGAAAGCAACTTCGTCGTGGCCCAACTCGATAGTCTGGGCAACCACGTTTTCACCGGATGGGAAAGAGCTTGCCGCTCTTTTCAACTTCGACAACGGATCCCATCTGATCATTTGGGACATGGAGACGGGTCGGCCGCTGGTGGACGCCGAGTACGATCAACAGATCTCAACCTTCTTCCGCTCTGACGACGCGCCTGTGCTCACTTGGGCGCCAGATAAGTCCTCCATCCTGATTGCGCGTGAGTACATCATGGATGCCGAGACGGGAAAGCAAGTTTGGAAGTTGCCCAAAGCCGATTCAAACCCAGTCAAGATGATTCGCCCATTCGAGTTGTTGCGAGTGGTGCGCGACTCCTCCAACCGAAAACAGACGCTCGCCACGGCGCAATTGCCTCGGCGGGAAATCGACAAGATCGTCGCGGAAGTACGCAGCGGCGGCGTTGCGATCGATGCGGGTTTGCCGAGTCTCACCACAGCTGAATTAATCAGCGCTGTGCCGAAATCGCACCCAACGAGCTCGCCCACTTGGTCCGTCTAGCCAGACGTCCTCGCGAAGAACCCGCGAATGAAGATGGAGCGAACGGTTTTGATCGCCTCCAGCGGAGCCGAAGTTCAGCGAATGCAGTTGGCTGGGAATTCGGGTAAGGCGGTTCTGTTAAGAAAGTCGGCAGGCAAACTCTGGCTCGAGACTTACGATCTGCTGCGGGGCAAACGGGCAAACCAATCGCAACTGCCAGCGATTTACGACATGGTGGACACCAATCTCGATGGAAGCCAGGTGTTGGTTGGAGTGAAGTCGGCTCGGATGGTGAAGTCCAATATTTTCGAGGGAGGGGGCGGCTTTGATCGGCTTGATGTTGTCTCCACAGGCAAGAAACATATCTGCGCGTGGCGGCCGTTCGCGGGTGAGAAAGAATCGGGCGATCAAGTCGTGCAATGGGCAAGGTTTGTCGATAACAACCATGTCGCCACGATGAACAGTCGAGGCAAGTTGATTTTGTGGCAGATTCCCGAGTGCAAAGCGGAATACATTTTTGCTGATTTCGGCTTACCGCTGGCCCTTTCCGGCGCGCGCAAATACGTGCTTTCTGGCCAGAATGACTCACTTCGCATTTACGACCTTCTCTCTGGCGAGTGTGCCGGGGAACTGCAGGCGCCGCCCAACGGCGTGAAGGCCATACGAGCGGCTTTTCGCCATGACGGCAATGAACTTGCCGCGGTCATCGATAATGGGCCGGACAAGACGCTCGCCAGGTGGTCGATGGGCGACGGCTCCCTCAGCCACAACTTCCCGCTCCATCCGGGCGTCTTCAGCGACTCGACGTTCAGCGTTGTCCGAGGGATGGCGTATCGTGGCGATGAGCACCTGTTGGTCGACAATCGTTTTCTTATCAACTTGGAACGCCGGGCTGTTATCTGGCGCTACAACTTGAAGTACGGCGTGCATTTGGCGACCAGTTACGATGGCCGGCAATGGTACTGCGCGCCCTACGAGTCGACCGCCGGCGCGTGGCACATCAACGCTTTGACGATCCCCGGCGCTGGGATCACTGGCGCCTCTGAATTCAATTCATTGGAGGAGCAACTGGCCCTCTATCCTGGGATGCGAGTTGGCGTCCAGGTGCAGCTGTCATCGGCTTTGCAGACGCTGACAGCCGACCAGATTCGCAAGGGCATCTCCGACCGCTTAGTCGCACTGGGTTACGCCATTGATCAACAAAACCCGCAGATCTCGCTGACGCTAACGACAACTCGGGGCAGCACAGGCGAGCAATTGAGTCAGGGTTCCTCGTCGCCCTTCGGTCGGTTCGGCTTTGGCGGAAGACCGACTGGCGGGTCCACGTTCAACCAGGAAAAAGTAACCTGCAAGTTGACACTCACCGATCCGGCTCGCAAGGTCGTTTGGGAGCGGAGCCAAGTCGTGACGATGCGAGGTGTTGGGACGGTCCGATCGGGCAACGCCCAAGGAGACCTCCGAGCCGAGATGCTGCGATCGGTCGAGGGGCTCTTGGCGAACGGGAACATTGTCGACGTCGCTATGCCACGGTACGTGTTTCACGACCTCGTGATGGCGCTTTCGGGCGAGTCAGATCTGACGCTCAAAGGCGAAGGCCCGCGGATCTCGCCCGCGGAACGCCAGAAGGAGGATGAAGCTGCTCGGAAACGCGCCTCACAACGATCAAGCACTCGCCCCGGACCTTCTGGCGGCTTTGGCCCAGGATCGTCTTTCCCCGGCCGCGGCGGGTTGCCTGGCCGCGGCGGGTTGCCTGGCGGCGGCTTTCCCGGTCGCGGCGGCATCCCAGGTCGCGGTGGTTTTCCCTAACCGCTTGCCGGTCCGTGAGGTTGGAATCCGCCTGTGGCGCCTTCTACGATCGGTAGCAAGGGTAATTGATGAAGACCTTCAAAGCTCCGTCCTGGTGGTTGTAGAAAAGGTCGAAAGCTTCTTGGATTTTGTCAAACCCGTAATGGTGGGTCACGATTGGGTTGACATCAATCCGCTTCTCAGCGACCCATTGCATTGCCAACGGAAAATCTCGTTCGAAGCTCGGTCCAACGGTTGTGCGCACGTTGATGTTCTTCCAGAACAGCGATTTCCACTCGATGCCGTCCAGCTGTTTCGGGGGGACGCCGAAGAAGAGAATTTCGCCGTCTCGACGGCAGAGGTCGGCGCACAGGTTCAATGTTTGCTCGCGGTGCCCAACGACTTCGACGACCAGGTCCGCCAGTCGTCCGCCGTTGACAGCCAGGAGGCTTTCGACCGTCTCGTTGCGGGAGGCGTCGATGACATGGTTGGCGCCCATCCTCTTGCTCATTTCCAATCGTTGCGCATCGATATCGATAGCGATGATGTTGCGAGCGCCGACGTTCCTGAGGGCGGCGCAGAACAGCTGCCCCATCGGGCCTTGCCCCACCACCGCGACATCCAAGTCGATTAAGTGCGGAATCTTCCGCAGCGCACAAATGACGGTGCCCAGCGGCTGGGCCATGACTTGCTCGATGTCCGAGGCTCGCGGGTCGACGTGGATGGCTCGCGTCTCGGAAACGCGAAACTGTTCCCAAAGACCCAGGTGCTCGAACGGGACGCAAAGCACCGTGTCGCCCGGCTTGAACCGACTGCCGCTGGTGGCCTTCACGGTTCCGATCATCTCGTGAAGGGACTGGCCAATCTTTGGCGAGAACTCGGGGTAGGTCTTCTGAAAGTACGTTAAGTCCGAACCGCAGAGGCATGCGAGTTGGGGTTCGAAAATAATCTCACCCGTCGAGTCGGAAGGCAGCGTAGGTTCGTCAATCTCAACCAAACGAATTTTCTGTTCGTCGTAAATCTCGCCGGCAAGCACGGTCATGTCTCCAGTTAGATTGTCAACCTTGGGTCGCCATACCGAGTCCTCTGGGGCCGTGATGTCGGCTGGGACGACTGAAACGGCGTGGGGCAGGGCGCGGCCGCGTCGGCACGCATCTTATCAACGATCAAGACGACTGGGGAGATGTCGACGGTGAAGCGGAATTGCCGGCTTTCGCGAAAGTTCTCTCGGCAGTTTGTGCCCAGTAGCCGCGCAGAGGCGCTGGTGGAAGAAGATCTCGCGGGTCCAAACCTCGTCGCATGACGCCCCTTAGTCGCTGCTGATGACCCACCGGTGCAGGCCAAACCCCATCGCCAGGCCGACCAGCATCACGACGGTGAAAATTGCAGGCGGCCAACCCGATTTCCAATTGTCGAGCATGGTCATGCCAAAGATGGAGCTGAGTGTGGCGATGGGAAAGAAGAAGGCAGCCAGGATATTCAGCCGATGGGCTGACTTGGCCATTGCGTTGGTCGAGCGAGCTTGTTCTTCCGCTCGCCGAGCCACTTCGTAATTGAGCGATGTCTCGGCGCCGGCGTATAGCAGGCTCGCATTCCGCTCAAGTTCGTAGGCGCGGTCGCGAAAATCGATCAAGTTGCGGTCGTCGCCCGCCTTCTGCCTAGCTTCCTGCAGCACGCCTTGCAGGTGGCTTGCCGCGCGGTGCACGGGCGCGAGCTTCTCGAGCAACTCAAAGTACATTTCCGCCCCTGTCGCACTCCGCTCCAAGTCTTCGCATTGATCGATGACTTGCTCGAAAGCATCCAAGTGTTTTCCGATTGCGCCGGGGCCGCCGCCCAGGTCGTTGGACGCCCAGGACCCGTCGGCGTGCCGCCAGAAGAACCTCGGCGTGCGTTCATCGTCCCCTGGCTTGGGCGGCAAGTGGGTGATCAGCAACAAGTGCCCTTCACTCTCCATCAAGCGTTGACGTCCCGCTTTGGCGCCGAGCCGGTCACGAAAGACTTGGGGAAGATCCCACGTAGCGGGAATCGACGCGACTTTGGGCGAACGGGGCATAGCGTCCTCTTTCGATGTGGCAAGGCGGATGGGCTCTACTAGAAACATAGTTTATGTGAATCGGCTGTCGACAGCGGCGCACCGGTTGAACCATTGACGCCAATCACGTCGAATGGGGCCTCACGTCGCCGTTCCATCCCCGGGCGGCGACGCGATGTTTAGTTGAGACCGGGGCCTTGAGGACAATTTGTCAACTGAGGAGGCGTTCCAACTCGTTGGGCGAAGGCATGGAAACAACGGTTATTTTGGTTTTGCTGACGCTGTTTCTGTCGTCCATGGTGCGCTCTTCACTCGGATTCGGCGATGCGTTGGTCGCGATGCCAGTCCTGACTCTGGTCGTCTCGTTTGACATTGCCAGGCCGCTTGTCGCACTCTTATCGCTGTCTGTGGCGATTGTGATCTTGGTTCAAGATCATAAGGACCTGGACTACACGTCAACCTGGAAGCTCTCGCTCGGCGCGATCGTGGGCGTGCCGCTCGGCCATTTGCTGTTGATTCAGGTGGAAGAGTGGTTCGTCAGACTATTGCTGGGATTACTTGTCATTAGTTTCTGCCTGTTCCGACTGTTTAGCCCGACGCTGTCTGAGTTGAAGAAGGACACCTGGGCGCCGTTCTTCGGTCTGCTTTCAGGATTCTTCGGCGGGGCCTACAACACCTTCGGTCCGCCTATTGTTGTCTACGGGTCGATGCGCCGTTGGAAGGCGAGTGAGTACCGTGTCTCCGTCCAAGGGTTTTACTTGCCCGTGTGCCTGATCGTACTATCGGTGCACGCAGCGAGCGGACTGTGGACCCCTGAGGTGTTTCGTTACTGCGGCGCCGCCTTGCCTGTAGTTCTTGCCGCAACGTTCCTGGGGCGGATGGTGAATCGTCGCTTGGCGAACAAGGGTCAATTCGATCGAATCATCTATGTCGCTCTTGTTATTGTCGCCATGGTGCATCTGTACGGCGCTTTCAAAGCGAGCTAGGGCTCCGTCGCCTGCGGAGAAGGTCTCGCACAGCGTTATTTCTTGGGCGATTGGCTCGCGAGGATGTTGCCGACAAAGGATGACAAGATGCAACCTACGGCGAAGATAAACACCAGTTCGGGGCTGACGAAAGAAGCCAGCCCCACGGCGCCGACGAGCGCAGTGTAGGCGGTCATCGCGTTCCTCGGCCAGCCTTCTTGGCAACGGAAGGTTGCACTGATGGGCAACAGCAGCAGTCCGGTGACTAGCGCCGCCCAAACCCAGATGCCCATGTAGAGGATCGCCAGAACGGCGAACACGATTGTCATCGCGAGCATGACGCCGAAGATGTTGGATTCTCTGCGTTCGTCCTTCGACAACACATATCGGCCGAACTTGTCGAATCTCAGGATCAGGTTGAAGAGCGGAACACCAATCCAAGTTAGCGCGACGAAGGCAATGTAGACAAACAATAATGGTCTCAGGTAGGGCGCCCAGTCGGGAAACTCTTGACCGAGTTTGAGGATGATCCGGTAGCCGATCCAGAGACCCAGGATGACGCCCCACTGGCCGCCTCGGCTGAGTTTGCTCATGGCCAGGAAGAAGCGAAGCAAGAGACGGTAAACAACATTGCGAGCTTTGATCGCTTCAAGCGTGCCGGCTCGAGCCCATTCTGAGTTGGGATCCAGACGAAGGGATTCGCGAAAGTGCTCCAGGGCCTTGAGGTGTTCGCCCTGATGCAGCAGGGACCAGCCCAAGTTGGCGTGGGCTCTGGAATCTGTTGGCGCTTTCTCAAGCATCCCATCAATGGTCTTGTTGGCTTCTTCGTTGCGTCCGAGCTTGACTAGCGCTGCAGCTCGCACGTTGCCGCAGGATGGGTCGTGCGGATCTAGGCTCAGCCCTCGGTCGGCGGCTTCCAACGCGTCGCTCCAACGTCGCTGCCGCAAGAGGATCGCAGCCTGCAGGCCTACGTAGGAAGCGTTTTCAGGTTCAATCTCGATTGCCACGCCTACCGCTTCGAGCCCCTCGGGCAAGCGGTTGCGGTCCTCGAGGACGCTGGCCATTGCATAGTGGGTCAGTCCCATGTCCGGACCATGCTGGATAGCCAGCCTCGCTTCCTGCGTCGCCTCATCGTAGGCCTCGCGGTGACTGAGGCAAAGACCGAGGATGGCGTGGGCGACCGGGTGTTGCGGATCTTCCAGAAGAAACTGTCGAAGCTCGTCTTCGGCGGCGGTTAAGTTCGACTGTTCGTAAAGCAAGAGCGCCCGCTGCAGCCGTCGATGATCGTTCATTTACAGTCCCAGAAACTTGCGAATATCGTCGTACATGCCGCCCTCGTTGGAATAGAGCGCGTAATTTCGGGCCGTAGAGAACCACTCTTTCGTCGATGGCCGAACTTGCTTCACTGCGGCGGTTAGGTCCTTGGTGGTCAACGGTTCGGGCACGCCCGTCTTCATGGCCTTTTGCAGTTTGGTTTCGACAGCTTTGTCGATCACCGCCTTGAGATCAGCGCCGGAGAAATCCTTAGCTCGCTTTGCGATATGTTCGTGGTCGACATTCTGTGTCGGCTTGCCTTGGCAAATGATCCGCAATATTCCCGCTCTCGCTTCGACGTCCGGCGGCGGGACAAAGAGGATTCGGTCAAACCGACCGGGGCGGCGGAAAGCAGAGTCCAGATGCCAGGGGGCGTTTGTCGCGCCCAGAATCAGGACGCCGTCATTGTTGTATTCCACGCCATCGAGCTCGGAGAGAAACTGATTGATCAAGTGACGTCCCGCGCTCTGCCTCATGTCACTGCGGCTTGCCCCCAGCGCGTCGACTTCGTCAAAGAACAAGACGCATGGCGTATTGCGTCGCGCTTGTTCGAAGATTTCGTGCAGTCGCTTCTCGCTGCCGCCGATCCACATGTCGAGAATCTCGTTGATGCCGACGGAAAGGAACGACGAATTGATCTCGCCCGCCGTGGCCCTGGCGAGGTGGGTCTTGCCGCAGCCGGGTGGGCCGTACATCAGGATTCCGCCCCCAATAGACTTCCCGTAAGCCGCGTACATGTCGGCATGTTCGAGCGGGTAGATGATCTTCAGGCGGATCTCTTCTTTGAGCGACTCCATTCCACCCACGTCCGCGAAGGATGTCTCTGGCTTGTCGAGCGGCGTAATGATCGAGCTCGGTTCCTCCTCAGCCCCCCAGCCCTGGCGGATTCGGCCATCGACGATCTCCTCCTCCTCCGGATCTTCCGAGTCGATTCCCAAACGCTCTTCGAATTCCAGGTCGCGAAGCGTCTCGTCCTCGTCAGTTGCCTCCCGATATTCGCTGATCGCAAACGCGATATCGCCAGTCCGCACGAGCAGCCTTGCGTGCAGTAGACGGGCGGCTGGCGGCGAGTTTCTGCGTTTGAGCATCTCCTCAACGATCACCAGCGCGTGAGAGTTCTTACTCTGCTGATAGTAGAGATCGGCCAATGCCAGTTTCAACGAATCATCCTCAGGCGCCAGCGTCAGCGCTTCACGCAACTCGGCCTCCGCCTCCTCGTTGCGGCCGTGCTGTCTGAGCATGTCCGCCAAATGGATGCGAAGGGGGACATTGTCCGGTGAGATATTG
>CAZWOU010000003.1:0-46768 GCA_964635375.1 uncultured Pirellulaceae bacterium
CATGACCCCCGCGCCCGCTGGTATTCCCGGCCTGGGACCCATCCTCAAAGCCCTCGGCGGCCAACCCGCTGAAAAGAAACCGAGTGAAAAGAAACCAAGTGAAGAGAAGCCGGGCGAAAAGAAACCTGCAGAGAAGGCGGGCCGCGATTTCTAGTCCGTGAAGCGTGGCCCCTTTGTGGATTCACCCTCGTCGAACACGAGTTAGATATCCATCCAGAAGAAGTACTCTCGGTACTCGATACAACCGTCGTGCATAGTCCGCGATGCGTGTTCCGTTTGGAAGCCAAGACGGTGGAAGAACCGGTGAGCGTTCTGAAACCGCGTGTCGGACCAGAATTCAACTCGGCGAAAGCCGCCACCTCGCGCCCAGTCCAAAGCCCAAGTCATCAAGCGTTGGCCATGTCCAGCACCGCGGCGATCCGCCTGGAGATAGAGTCTGCGAAAAGTACAGACTCGCTCCTTTCCTTCAAGCGGATGGGCGGCGTGGCAGCCCACGAGCCGTTTCGAGTCATGAAGCACGACAAACTCTCCGCCCAAATCCCGATAGTGCTGGGGCAAGGCCAATAGATCGGAATCTGCACCATCGAGACAGATCCGATCGCCGTACTCGTTGTAGACGCGATGAATCAGTTCAATCACGTCGGCCTGATCGTTCGCCGTCACTTCCCGCAAGAGATACTCTGATTCCGTCATGACGCCCAGTCTTCTTCGGCTGATCGTCGCGCAATCAGCTTCGCCTAAGAGTGCATTTCATCCACGCTGGCGATAACGCCAGGAGTAGGGCGGTCTCTAGAAATCAGGAAGGCGGAACAGGGCTAGGACGCCATTCGAATCACCAACGACCGCGCCGCGAGGATCAGGCAAGAGGGCCAAGCTATTCCAGCGCGAGGACGTGCCAAACCGCCCCGGTTCGCCGATTCGTCCAACCACTTTCTCCGACGCAACATCCCAAACCAGGATCCCTTGATAGTAGTCCACAGCCACAACGTGCTTGCTATCCGGAGTAAAACGAACCGCTCGAACACTGCCAATCCGGCTTTCGGAATCCTTCAGGGCCGCTTCCTGTTTCTGGGTGTTTGGATTCCAAACGTAAATCGTGTCGGATGAAGTGATGGCGGCTGACTGGCCGTCGGGGGCGAAATCAAGACCGGTAATCGACCCTCCCGGGGGGCTAAAGCTGGCGACTTGCCGAAACGACACCAAGTTCCAGAGGATCACGTTCCTGCTCGAATCAGCCGAAATGGCTTTGCTGCCATCAGAGGAAATCCGCACTTTTTGCGGATAGGAGGGAGATTGCATCAGACCCAGCGGCTTTCTCTTCGCCAAGCCAAACACGCCCAGATTGGCTCGGCTTGAGGAGACGGCAAACAAAAGCTTGCGTCCATCGGCCGAAACAGCGATGTCGTACACGCTCGAACCAGCCGGGATAGCGAAGGAAGGTTTTCCTTGCTGCAAGTCCCAGACCGCGACGGTACTTCCCGATCCGGCCAAGACATATTTCTCATCTGGCGTAATGGCCACGCCGCCGCCGCTGCTCCGACGACCATCCGTCGTCAGCGAGTGAATTTGCTCGCCCGTCGCGGTGTTCCAGACGCGAATCGTTCCGTCGCTCGAGGCCGAAGCGGTGTAGCGACCACTGGACGAAACGGCCACCGCCTGGATATCGCGAGTGTGCCCTTCAAAACGATGTACTTCACCTGGTTTGACGTCCAAGAAGGCCAACGAGCCCGCCCCAGGAATGGCGACAGCGCCTCCCGTAAGTTCGGAAAGTTCATTCAGGGAACGCTCTACTCGCGCACGAGACAGGCCGGATAGTTGAGGCACCGCCTTGGAATACCAAAAATAGGCGCGCCGCAGGGCCGCCATCTTGCCCGCCTCGTCCTTCTGCGTTTCGCCGTACGCCCTCCATTGCCCAGCCAGTTCGGTCTGCTCTGCCGCGACTGTCGGATTCTTGCCATCGTCGACTGCGATTTTGGACAGGGTAGAATCGGCGCTCTTCTCGAGCAGGGGCAAGCCGTCCTCCCACTCGTCTCGCAGGAAACAGTGGAACCGTCCGAGCACGAGGAAGTCCTCAGGTTCGGCCGATCCTGCGGCCACCTTCACTCGGGCCCTATCGGCAGCGCGAAACTCATCCCGAATCTGTTTGACATGGCGACTACGCTGATTCGCCACCTTGGCGAGGTCCGTATCGCCCGCGCGACGAGCCTCGGTTGCGGCAATTTCCAACAGATTTACGGCCACCTCGAATTCGTCGTGGCCAGAGGCCCTCTCCGCCGTATCAAAAGCTGCTTGGGCGATCGTGATTTTTTCCGGCCGAGATCGAGTCGACTTGAGCGCCACGCCGATCAAGGCAATCCGGTCGTCCCAAAGCGACGCCTGATACTTGTCCTCCATGGCATCGACATAGGCCGACGCCATGCCAAGATTGTTGCCTGCGGCGGCGGCGTTAGCCGCTTCCTTGAGCAACCCGTAATGGGACACCAAATCGGCTTCATCATCCGCCTGTTTGCGAAGCTTGTCAGCCAAGGCGATGCGGGCAGCCGGTGTTGTCGCACGTTTGTACTCATCCGCGTAGATCTCGCGAATATCGGCAACTGCCGCTTCCACGGCAACCTTGTCTGGAGCCGCGCGTCGTTGATCTTCTCCCGGTTTCGGCGTGACGGCGCCGACCGGTTCCATAGGCGGCTTGACTGCGGCGACTCCGCCGCCAGGATGGCCAGGCAATTCCGCGCCGTCGGCAAGCCAAACGCCGGACCGGCGAATGCCGCTGCGGTTGTTTTCAGACAGGTCGTCCATCCGAGTCGACTGGCCCCGTTTGAAATTCAGCATGGCCAGCGTGGTCGCGTCCGTGAGGAACAACTTGGTTGGGGTGAATTTCGTCTGATCAAAACGGTCCTTCTCGGACAGCCGGAACTGTCGAATGCCGCCGTGTAATTGCTCGCCGCAACTGCCTGAGGGATGCACGCCCAGTGTAAGGTTGTTCCCAGAAGGTCTTAGTGAAACCGAAGACTCGATCGACTCCGTCGAAACGGGCTGGCCTTCAACGTAGATGGTCACGTCCCAGTTGGTCGCCCCCTTTCGACAGCCAATCGCGACGTGACGCCAAGTCAAGAAATCGCCGGAAACGGGCCGTAAGATCGGTTGAGCGACGCCTCCGCAAAGGAACTCTAACCGTGCTGCGCCGCTCGGGGGTTGAATTGCAATCAGCTGCCACCCGGTTTCGAGCGGCCCCTCGCCGCGAGCCGTCCCCATCAGGCAATTGCGCGTCTCCGCCGTCTCGTGCCGAGACAATTGCACCCACATTTCCGCGGTAAATACGCCGCTCAATTTCGTGATCGCGGCAGTGTCTAGAACCTCGACGCCACCACCACCTTGAAACAACAGCGGATCGTCCAGGCCCGCCTTGCCGGCGACTCCAGTTGCCGGCGCGCCCGGAGTGCCCACTTCTGTTCCCTTGTGGCTCGAAATCACCACAAGTTGCCGGGGATTCGGCACGGCCCCAGGCGCGAGGTTCCAAACGCTCGTGCTGAGCAATTTGGCGTTCGCGCCAGCCCCTAGACGGGTAACATCCAGTGAATGGGGGAGCATGTCCTCGCCCAACCGACTTCGCAATTTCGGCATGGAATCGCGAGGCGAGGAGCCGAGAATCACTTCCCATGCCAGCGGGGATTTGGGCGCGGCGTCGAGCACCGCTGAATACTGGCGACGGCGGGTCCGGGGGTTGTAGGCCTGGGATGCGGAGACGGGTAGCTGCGTCTTGCTCTTGGTCTCGAATTGGGATTCGTCTCCGACATGGATAACCACATCCTCGGATGCTTCCCCGCGCCTCCAAATATCACTTTCGTAACGGACGCCATCTTGATTGAAACAGTAGTGCACTCGGTTGGGGAGCCAACCCTTCGCTTTCTGTGACGCGGCCAAGTCTTTCGTTTGCTCGCGGTCCAGGCCGACAGTCATTGCTGTTTCGTCCGCGCCGACGCCAGGTATCCACCACACGGCCGCGTACTTCGTGCCGTCAGCGTAACCAGCCACGTCAACGGGCTTGAAGCCGCGTTTATCCAAGGCCTCGTCAATCGCTTTCAACTCGCTGGGCGTCCGCCCCAGCGCCACGCGCCAAGGCCTGCCGTCTCGGCGCCAGATGGCAGCGAACTTGAGCCCTCCGTTGTGAGCGTAAGGGCGAAGGTGATCGAGCCGGTAACCGCTTCGCGACAACCGCAAAGACAAGTCCTCAAGTCCGTCGAGTGAACCAATTTGACAGAGGGCGAAACGTTTCGATGTCATGCCCCACGCGTTGCGAACATCTTGCATCACCTCTTTTTCTGGAAGCGATAACGCAGTGAAGGAGACCGGATCGTTGCTGCCGAATGTCGCCGGAATCTCTTTGTGGGGCTCAGGAGCAACAGGCGCAACAGGTTGTTCGGCTGGTTTGGCGGCGACGTTTCCAGGCTTTGGACCGACCTCGCCTTCGTCGCTCTCGGCCGTGAGGAAGAGCACCAGACCAATGACGGCCAGAAACGCTCCGCCAATCGCGCCGGCTAGGACAGCCGGATGCGCCCAAATCGGTTTCGGTTTGCTTCTTCCGCCAAGCGACTTTGCACCGCTCGGCCTAGCCGGAGTCGCCGGAGCCAATGTCGCTGGAGAGGCCAGCGTCACCGGCAACGCCTGCGACGGTACTGCGTTCGACGGTACTGTGTTCGACGGTACTGTGTTCGACGGTACCGCCTGCGACGGTACTGTGTTCGACGACGCCAACTGAGCTCGCAAGGATTGGTCATAGGCCTCTTTTTGCTCCTCGCGCAGAAGCACGACCTTCGCCTTCGACAACTCTGTGAGCAGCCGCTGAGACTCCCCACTATGCCGGCCCGATTGAAACGTCCGCAAGTGGGCCATCTGGCGGTCGGCCGCGTTCTCAATAACAGCCAAATTCGTCTCAAAGACATCTAACCCCAAGAGCCGGTACAAATTCGGGGGCTGGTCCTTTGGAGGTATCCCCAGCCACTCATGGTAGGCGTCAAACGATGATGTCATTGCGGGCGTTCTTCCTGACACGTCCTTGGCCAATTCATACGCAAGTCATTCTAAGGGCTCAGCTTCTGATCGGAAAGCAAGCAACGGCGAAACTCTCTGGCTGCCCGCCCCACCCACGTCACCTAACCCTTCCTGAAAACGACCGAAATGGGGATTTGTCCATGCCATTCTTCGAGCCGCAATGACAACTATTGGATTTGCCAGAGCCGACGTTGAGCCGGCCCGTAGCGAACAGTCGCTTCAAGACAGCCGATACTTCCTAGCGGGAAACCGTTGAAGCGACTAATCTGGCATCGGAACAGCTGGCCATAGATGTGATGCCCGCGCGAGATGGCCGAGCGGCACCCGATAGGGAACGACGAGTTGAATAGTCCGTAAGTTCTTCAATAATCAAGATTTCCGCACGACTTTGTCACGCCGGCGGAACTTTTTCCCAACCCATCGCGTCCCAAAGGCGGTAACCCAGTGAGCGACGATTCTCGTTGGATCGACGAAACCCTTGCTGGACAAAGGAGTTCCTACGAATTCCTGGTCGTAAAATACCAGGATCGCCTGTTTAACTCCGTGTTTCAGGTCGTAGGGCGCCGGGAAGAAGCCGAAGATGTGGTGCAAGAGGCTTTTGTACAGGCTTTTGTTAAGCTGGGCACCTTTCAGCGGACCAGCGGATTTTACACCTGGATCTATCGCATTGCTTTCAACCTTTCGGTAAGCCGAAGAAGAAAGAAGCGACCTGAACACTCAATTGACCACCTGCGAGACCAAGCGGGCGAAGAGCCGGTGGCTCGAAACGACCCCATTGGTCAAGAAATAGAACGAAGAGAGGACGAAGCCGAGCTTTATGCCGCGATGGACAAGCTCAGCGACGAACACCGCAAGATAGTTGTGCTTCGAGAATTGGACGGACTTTGTTACGAGGAGATCGCCGAGGTGCTCGATTTGCCCGTGGGAACGGTTCGCAGTCGATTACACCGAGCAAGATTACAACTGCGAGATTATTTGCAGACAAACCGCAGCGAGTGACGAATCACTTGGTATAACTCCCCACCCCATTCGTGGATCCCCCCGACAGTAAAATGACTGGCAACGACAGTTCGAGCTTTGAATTGATCAGCGCTTACCTAGATGGTGAGTTGTCGGTCGAGGACCGCGCGAATGTCGAGGATCTGTTGGCTGGAAGCGAAGAGCATCGGCTACTGCTGGAGGACTTGCAATCGCTGCAAGTGGAATTCGCCAAACTCGAGAAAGTGACGCCAAGCAATTCCCTGACTAGCCGCATCATGATGGCGGTTGAAGCCGAGCCGTCGACGGTCACTGAGCCGTCAACAGTCACCGAGCGGTCGGCAGAAGAAACGAGCCACTTGGCGTCGCCCAGGCCAAAGCATAGAGGCAACGGGCGTCTTCGCTGGACCCAAGTCATCATCGCCGCCACAACCTTGCTGGTCCTCTATGGGGCGTATTGGGCGGCCAACTTGGAGCGACCGGAACACCAACCGAAGATCGCCACCGAAGATCAAACGGACAAGCCAGATCAGCCGGAGTCAGCGGTCGCGGTGATTCCTGATGGACCAAGTCAGCCGAAACCCGTTGAATCGCCCGAGATTCCCGATTTATCAGCCGACGGGATGCATTTTGTTTTCGACAGAAAGAAAAGCGAATTGTTGATGGTCATTGAGTACGCGGTCGATCCGCAGGTGCTC
Organism: uncultured Pirellulaceae bacterium; assembly: GCA_964635375.1. Classification (GTDB taxonomy): domain Bacteria; phylum Planctomycetota; class Planctomycetia; order Pirellulales; family Pirellulaceae; genus CAZMNY01. The sequence continues at coordinate 6,726 of CAZWOU010000003.1, forward strand.
AAGGACAAAGTTTTTCAAAACACACTGTTACTGCATGAGATCGCTGTCGCTGATGAGATCATGCCCGACATAGCGGCTCAAAAGGCAATTTTGGAAAGTCGCGCGTTCGGCCCAGGGAAGATCAAGCCGCAAGGCGGCAAGGCAGACGCTGGCGGCAACATTGAATTCTCAATCGTGGTGGCTGACGTGGACACGCTCGGACGTATCGCCGAGACGCTGCGAAAGACAAAAGGCGTTCAAGGGATGCACTTGGACATTAGTTTTCATGAGTCAGACATGGAAATGATGCGCGAACTTGGTCGCGTGCGAGACGACCAGTTTGCCGAGGTCAAGCCAATCGAGACGGGTCGAGCCTATTTTGTTTCGCTGAGAGACGATGTGCAAACCACCCTGTTGAGTCTGTCGTCGGCCGTCGCTTTTTCGCCAGTTATTTCCAAGGTCGAACTCGGCGGAGCCGGGGCGTTCAACGCGGATAACAACAAGGACGACACGAAGATGCCTGTGGCCTTCATTCTTCGTTCGGTCCCGCCAGCGAAATAGCTGGCTTTCTGACGCCAACCCCGTTTTGACGACCTTGGTGTTTCCCGCCAGTCTGTCGTCGACTACCATCGGAATGTCATTATTCCACTCTGCGCGCCTGTAGCACCCGTTCATTCAATGCAGCTCCTCTGCTCGCACTGCGATAAACAAGTCGAATACTCGAGTGACCGCCCCAGGTTTTGCTCGCATTGCGGCGGCGCGTTGCATTCAACGATCGGGGCGGATGAGCCGACCTTGGACGTGACGCTCGACGCCACGCCGGGTTCGACACCGAATCGCCTGACTTCTGGCCCCATGGCGGAGTCGCGACCTAGCCCGAACACGGTTGGCGGCTACCGACTTCATGGCGAGCTTGGGCGCGGCGGAATGGGGACGGTGTATGAAGCCGAGGAGGAGGAGACCGGCCGCCGGGTCGCGCTGAAACTGCTCGCACCACAGGCCTCAACAACCGATGACGGGGTGGAGCGGTTTCTCCAAGAGGGCCGCTATGCCGCCTCGCTTTCGCATCCTCGATCGACGTTCGTGTACGCGGCGGGCGAGGATCAGGGCCGGCTGTTTATTGTGATGGAGTTGATGTCTGGAGGCACTCTGAAGGAACTGGTTGATGAATCTGGTCCCCTGCCGGTGTCGCAGGCCGTTGACTTCATTCTGGACGTCATCGACGGTCTTCAGTCTGCCCATTCGAAAGATCTGATTCACCGCGACCTGAAACCGAGCAACTGTTTTGTTGACAAGAGCGGGCGAGCCAAAGTGGGCGACTTTGGGCTCTCCAAGTCCCTTGTCGCCGACGCTGGACTGACTCGCACCGGCGCTTTCATGGGTACGCCCATGTTCGCCGCACCCGAACAGGTTAAGTCGCAAGCAGTCACAGTGCAGACAGATGTCTACGCGGTCGGCGCCACCCTCTATCATTTGCTGACCGGTCAGGGTCCTTACGAGGGCGACGCGGCGAAGGTGATCGCCGCCATCGTTTCCGAATCGCCTCCGTCCATGCGGTCTCACCGTGCTGAAATCCCGATCGGGCTCGACCGCGCTGTCGCCTGGGCTATGGAGAAGGATGTTGTAAAACGCCCTGAGAACTTGGCTGATTTACGAGAAAGGCTCGAGCCATTCTCCGGTCGCGAAACCTCTTTCGTTGACCTCAGCCGTCGTCTGGCAGCGTTTTCTATCGATGGTTTTGTGGTGGCAATTCTCACAACAGTTTGCGTTCTCCCACTCGCAATCCCCGCGTCGTTTACGTTCAAAACGCCCACCGCGGACGACCCCGGCATGCTGCCGATCTTCCTCGCTTTCGCCAGCGCGGCGATCGGGATTGGCTACTTCGCGTTCGCTGAATGGAAATGGGGAAAGGCGGTCGGCAAATACACGATGGGGTTGCGCGTCACCAACGTGGACGGCGCAGCGCCGAGGCTGATCCAGACAACGATCCGAGCCGCCATCCTTCCTGGCCTACAGATGTTCTTTGGGACTATCTTGCCGTTGCTGCTTAACGAAGCGTCGAAACTACCAGCCAACATTGAAGATCCCATCGCTCGTGCCGTGTGGACGCTACGAAGCCAGATTTATCCCATTATGGGCTGGGTAACTCTGTTGGCTTGCATGGTCACGATGCGGCGAGGAAACGGGCTCATGGGAATTCACGAGATCCTCAGCCGGACTTGCGTGCGGCGAGACAAACGAGGAGCTAGCTCGCACTACAAAGCTGCGATTCGCGTCGCCTGCCTCGTTGACGACATGCCAGTCACGATCGGTCCGTTCAAGATCCTGGGCGACCTGGGAAAGTGCGAAAACGGGCGGTTATGGCTCGCACGGGACGAAGGGCTCGAACGGACGGTATGGATCGCCGTCTCGGCCGACTCGACGGGACCCTCTCCCCAAAGACGTAGCCTAGACCGCGCGACGCGACTGCGCTGGCTGCGAGGTGGAGAATTGGCCCATGGTGAGCTCAGGAATGACAGCTGCGACCCAAAGTCGGGCGATGACCACCCCGGAGTCATGCGTTGGGACGCCTACGAGGCGTTTGAGGGGGGGCCATTTTCGACTTTCGAAAATCCGCTTGGGCTGTCTTGCCGCGTGCTGGCGCAAGTTGCAACGGAGTTGGGCGAGGCGGTCCGGGACGACACCATGCCCAAACCACTCACCGCAGGCCAGATTTGGATCGACGCGAAGGGAACCGCAAAACTACTGGACTGGGTCGACCCACCGGTGGTCGACTCACAGGTGGTTCAGCCCCGTGAAGTTGAGACCGGCGAAGTCGAGACGCGTGAAGTCGAGGACCGCGAAGTTGAGACCGGCGAAGTTGAGACGCTGGCAACTGAGCCAACTCGGTCGATCGGCGATTCCGCAACGGCCGTTCGATATCTTGAACAGCTGGTCGAGCGCCAATGCCAGCGGCCGCTCGCTGCGGGCGAGATTCACGACTTGCGGCGGCAATTGTCCGAGAAACCTCGAGATGACGAAACGCTCCGCTGGGCCGCGAGCAAACTTCGTGAGATTGGTGAGAGCGACAGCCGCGGAATGACTTGGGATGAACGATTCGGCTTGCTCGCGATATCGGCGACGCTCGAGTGGAGCGCCCTTCAGCTGACAGCCACCGCCAGTCTGATGGCCCTGTTCATCGTCTCCTCCATGTCATCGCTACAACTGTCTCTGTCCATTCTACTCCTGCTTCTCGCAATACCGCTGCTTAGCGGCTACTTCTTCCCCGGCGGCGCCGTATTCGCTTTTGCGGGCGTGAGTCTTCGACGGCTCAACGGCGAGCCGGCTGGCCGAATCCGCTCGGTCGCTCGGACGCTGTTGGCCTGGGTGCCGGGCTGCTTAAGCTCGGCAGCCATGTCAGGCTGGTTAACATTCTATGTATTGGGAACCAAGGCAGACCCCATCGCAATAATCCTCCTGACCGTTTGGATCGCTTTCGGGTTACTTCACTTCCTCGGCGCCGCATACGCCATTCTCTCCCCCAAGCGTGGCATGCCCGATTACTTCACCGGAACCTACCTTTCACTACGGTAACGCTCGAATTATTCCCGGCTCCCTTCAGCCAATAAGGCAATCACGACCTATACTTCGCCCAGGGAATATACTCACGAAGGGGGCGGCTGCGTGCGATTCGAACAGCAAGTGAGAGCGAGGAGCCCCCGTCGCGGCGTGACGACGGTGGAATACGTCCTACTACTCACAGTGGTACTCGGCGGAGCTTTCCTTGGTACCTGTTACGTTGGCGAGGTTACTCGCAAACAGCTCAGCGTTGTAAGTCACCCTCGGGGGCGGGCAGCGGCGAGCCGTGAAATGAGTCGTGTCGAGAGTGCTTCGAGAGAGGCGTACAATCCCGTCGCGAGCGCCATGCCGACCTGGCAGTGGCTTGGCATCGCCGTAATCGTCGGCTTCAACCTGTTGCTCTGGTTCGCGCTGATTCGCCGTGCTCGTGAACCAGTCGAGGAGGAAGCCCCTGAAGACCGAACTGCCAGCAAGAACGCACTATTCCACAAGCGGCAAGACATCCTCAAGGTGATGTCGAACAACATGGACTGTCTGCTGAGCAATCAGTTTCGCGTGCGCCACGTCATGTCGCATCGGATTGCTTCCGTTGAGCCGGATTGTTCGCTGGCCGAGGCGAAGCAGAAAATGCGGGACCTGCGGATTCGCCATCTGCTCGTCTGCACCAGTGACGGGAAACTTGTTGGCCTAGTCAGCAATCGGGACATCGGAAGGCAGAGTGAATCGGTTAAGGACGTCATGGCGACAGATCTCGTCACTACGACGTCCGACGCTGAACTTGTCCCAACCATCACCACCTTTCTCGTTCAGAACATCTCCTGCCTACCGGTGATCGAGGACGGCCGTTGCTGTGGCGTCCTGACGACGACGGACGTGATGATGGCATTTCAATGTGCTTTGACGCTCGTGCAACAAGAACACGATGGATGCGGGAGACACGACGAAGGCCAGACGGACAATCACGGGGCCGCAGTCGGTTCTATCTGACGGCTATCGCAATTGCGAGCCGACATTCATGTGGCCAAACAGCGTTTCATCGCCTCGCAAGATAAAGAACTTGGCAGGCTGGGCGGCGAGGAACTCGTCGCTATCGAGAACATAAGCGATGTTTTCCATGGAGACGGTTTCCCACTTGTGGAGCCCGACAAGCACATCGCCACGGCGAATCCCCTGCCGATCCGATGGGCTTCGGCCTCGCACCGCCAACACTCGCAAGCCGCCGCTGTAGCGGACGCCAAGCTGGCTGAATTCCGACGAGGGGATCGGTCCCAATTGCAACCCCAGCACATCCCAAGTTCGCCGTTCGAGCAGCCGCGAATGGGACTTCCCTATGCTGCGAAGAGAGACCTTCACCGCCCGCAACTCATCTTTGCGTCGAACTTGAACGCCCACCTTGTCGCCCGCCTTGACGCCGATCAAACGCCGTTCCAAGTCCAATCTCCTGCGGACGGGCTTGCCGTCGACGCTGACAATGATGTCGCCGATTGCGATCTCGGAGTTCTCGCCTTCTCGCACGCTGCGGACGACGAGTTTCGATTGGGCCTGGCCGGTGTTGACCGTCTCCGCAGTGATGCCGTGACTCGTTTGGGCAACGCGTTCGACGCTCATCAGTCGCGAAGCGACCTGCATTGCATCATCGACCGGAAGCGCGAAACCGATGCCCTGGGCGCCGACGCGAACGGCCACATTGATGCCGATCATTTCGCCATCGACGTTCAGAAGCGGCCCACCGGAATTGCCCGGGTTAATGCTCGCGCTCGTTTGGATGAGATTCTCATACTTCTGTGTATCGCTGATCTGAACGCTTCGGTTGATCGCGCTGACAATGCCTTCGGAAACCGTGTGGGTGTAGCCATAAGCATTACCAATCGCAATCACCGGCTCGCCACGCAGCAGATCGTGCGACGTACCAACCGTAATCGTTCGAAGGGGACTGGTCACGTCTACTTTGATGACGGCCAAGTCGCTCGCCGGATCGTTGGCGATCAGGCGGCCGACCATGGTCGTTTCGTCATTGAGCGTGACTTGGATCCTGCCAACTCCCTCAACCACGTGTGAATTGGTGAGGATGTAGCCACGCTCATCGATGACAACGCCAGTGCCCATGCCATTGACTTGGCGAAAACTGTCAGTCGAGACCACTTGGTCGGAGGGGACTGTCTTTCGCCCGTGAATGTTAACCACGGACGGGCTAGCTTTCTCGAAGGCGGCAACCACCGCCGTGCGCCGCATGTTGGACGCGACCGCCGCCGAGGGGACGAGAGTGGCGAGGAAGGCGGCTAGCAAGAACGTTCGACGAGGAAGACTCATGCGCAAAACTCTCTCACAGGGTTCTCTGAGCCGCAAATTCTGACTCGGTCCGCCGCTTGGCCCTCGCTGTCAAATCTGGTCTGGCGCCGGCAATTGACGCCAATGATCAAATTATGCAATTGGACAGCGGGGCCATCGACAGGTCGGTCCGTGAAACAGATCGGCCCGCCACGGCCTGAGTATTGAAGACGGCCTAACTGGGCGGCAAACTCGTTGCTGAACCCCCCATTTCGCCAGCCGAAGACGCCAAACTGGGCAAGACAGCAAATCTGAACAGCCCCGTTCGCAACATGAGGGAAAAGCCACCTCTCACCAGGAATTCAGGGACTATCTTCTGTGGAGGCCGGAGCTTACTAACTTTCGCCGTAGGCCAAAGCGATCTCAGCCAGGCACGGCGCAAGTTTCGGACAGGCAGCCCACATCCTAATACGCCGAGAACGCTCGGAAACAACCTCGATCTCGATCGTGATTTGACGCTGTGGAAGACAGGCCTGCACTCGCCCGGCCCATTCCACCAAGGTGATCGCCTGCGAATCAAACAGCTCATCCACTCCGAGCTCTAAGAACTCGTCGTCATCACGAATTCGGTAGGCGTCCAAATGGTGCACCATCCGCTCCCCGCAAACATAGTGCTGGCAGAGCACAAACGTTGGACTCACCACGTCGGCTGCGTTTCCTCCCATGGCGCCAACAAGACCGCGAACGAGATGCGTCTTGCCAGCACCTAGCGTTCCCAACAACCCAATCGCAACGCCAGCGGGAAGGAACTGGGCAAGTGATCGCGCAAACCGATCCGTCTCTGATTCGCTCGCGCAGTGAAACTCGTAGACCCGATCGGGCGCCGCGTTATTCAAGGGGCATCCTGCAAAGTCATAGTCAAGGAAGGAAGGGCAAAGTCGAGGAAGGGCAACCGGAGTTGGAAAAACGCGCCCACCGACGCCTATCGTCGCCGATCGAGGCATTCGACTCAACCCTTCGCCGCCAGACTGTACACTGGCGGTTCGCCGCCTGCTACATTGACTCAAATCGCCTCAACCGCTGACTTCCCCTTCACATCCCTTTGGATAGATCCACGAGCGAGAACCAGTGAACGCCACCCGCCATACCTTGAAACCTACTCGGCAGCGAATGTCTGACGCCGCCATTCTTGCTTGCCTGATGCTCTCCCCTCTGACAACGAAGGTCGCCCAGGCCGAGGACTATCAACTCGGACCGGACTCGAAGCCCAAGGCGGGTGTTCCTGTTGGCGAAGTGACCAAGCACGTTTGGACCGAGAGCAAAGTGTTTCCCGGAACGGAGCGAGACTATTGGCTCTATGTTCCAGCCCAGTACGACGGTACAGAACCGGCCTGCGTGATGGTGTTTCAAGACGGCGGCGGCTACGTTTCCTTAAAGGGACACAGCCGAGTTCCCACGGTTTTCGACAACCTGATTCATCAGGGCGAAATGCCAATCACCATTGGGATCTTCATTAACCCGGGCGTCGTCCCGCCCGCGCTGGCCGGCGCCAAAGGAAGGAGAAATCGCAGTTTTGAATACGATAGCCTCAGCGATCAATACGCCCGCTTTCTGCTCGACGAGATCATCCCCGCCGTCGCCCAGGAATACAAGCTCGTCGATAACCCGGAAGGTCGAGCCATCTGCGGTATAAGTTCTGGTGGCATTTGCGCGTTCACCGCTGCCTGGGAGCGGCCCGGTGCGTTTAGCAAAGTCATCAGCTATGTCGGCAGTTTTACGAACATCCGCGGTGGACACGTCTATCCCGCACTGATTCGCAAGACCGAGCGAAAACGGATCCGCGTGTTTCTACAGGACGGCGTCAACGATTTGGACAACCTGCACGGGAATTGGCCATTGTCCAATCGGCAAATGGCGGCCGCGTTGAAGTTCGCCGGGTACGACTACCGCTTTGAGATGGGCGATGGGGGGCACAACGGGCGGCATGGGGGCGCAATCCTGCCCGAAATGTTGCGGTGGACTTGGCGAGACTACCCGGGCGTGGCAAATCAAACGACGAAAAAGAAGGGAAACCAATGAGAATCCCCTCAGCCTGCGCCTTGGCCCTCGCGCTCTTCGGCGCCATCGATTCACTAGCTCAGGACATGCCCTTGTCGCAGGTGTTGATTGACGGAGAAGGGTGGCAAGTCATCTCAAACGGGCATGCGTTCACAGACGGCTGCGCCGCAGACGCCTACGGCAATTTCTACTTCAGCGACGTTGCCCAAGGCGACTCAATTCAACGCATCTCCATCGATGGAACGATCTCGACCTTCGTGCAAGACGCCCCCAAGATTAGCGCGATGCAGTTTGGGCCGGACGGAAGATTGTACGCCTGCCAGGTGGGCAAGTTCGGCCGGATCGTCGCTTTCGAGCGAGATGGCTCGGCAACCGTCATCGCCGAGAACGTGAAACCGAACGATTTAGTTGTCACCCACCAAGGCGACATCTACTTCACCGAGACGCCAAAACAACAGGTGACCCATATTCCTCTCGGCGGAACACCGAAGTCAGCGGCGACCGGGATCGCCAAACCAAACGGGATCGCTCTGACTCCGGGGCAGGGGACCCTGGTCGTGTCGGACTACGGCGGGCGGCACGGTTGGGTGTGGCGAATCGAGAGCGACGGAACTCTGGCCCATCAACAACCCTACATCACCTTGCGCACGCCGAGCTTGAAGGAGCCGAGTAAGGGCGACGGCACAACCACAGACTCTGCTGGGCGATTCTACATCACGTCTGCCGTTGGCTTGCAGATGTTCGACCCAACAGGCCGCATGGGTGGCGTCATCGACTCGCCTCAACCCTCCAAACCTCTCGTCAGCGTCGCCTTCGCCGGCCCCGATCTGTCCTATCTGTATGTCGCCAATGGGGACAAGATCTACCGCCGAAAGACCAAGACGCGAGGCATCCTCTATTTCCAGAAGCGGAACCAGCCAAGAACTCGCTAGTCTTCTTACAACCGCTGCAGGCAACTGGGCCGGCGTGAATCTGAGCCAACTCGGACTTGGTCGGCTTCCCGGCGATGAATGGCGAGATGAATGTCTAGCTCAACTCGAACACGCGTTCGAGTTCTTTTTCCTCTAAGAACACGCCATGCCCGGTCGGACAGCGGTCTACGAGTAAGGACCCCGGATTGACGAACACAAACTCGATCATGCGGGCTTGGCAAATTGGGCAATCAAATCGCGAGGGACGATTGGCCAGATTGTCTGCGGGAATCTCTTTTGCCTGCCCCGAGAACGCCTGAAGCTCGCCCGCATCGAACCAGATTCCGCGACAAGACCTACAGCAATCAATCGCAACCGAGCACACGTTGACGACAACGAACGGCCGGCGGCACTCAGGGCAGTCGCGAGACGACGTTGTTGGCGACTCCGCCGCCAGCTGGTTCTCGATTTCCAACAGCGTATTTCTTTCTTCCGCCGACAACTCGGACTTCAGCGCCAACGTCAGCAGCTTGTGGCGATCAACTCCAGCCTTGCGGGCTCGCTCCTCATCTCGCCAACGACGCCTGGACACTGGGGAATTCGCCAGTGCTATGAAGGTCAGCCCATGCATGTTCAACTCTCCAAACTGGCTGAGCAATGCCGCGAACATGAATGCGGGGCGGCGCCCAAACTGGTCGGACAACTCAAACGACTTCGGTGATCCGGTAGTGCAGTGACTTGCAAGCCCCGTTCATTCGTGTTGATAACCTGTTGGTTCAAGCGGTCGGAGATCGTCGGTCTCTTGACTCCAGAGGCCAACCTGCTCGATCAGTCGTCCGATGTCGCTGGCCTGGGAGTTTTCTGAGCAGAACCGAGCCGCTTCGCCCGGCTCCATCACAAGCAGTAGTTCGAAGTCCTCGCCGTCTCCAAGCGCGTGCGCAAGTGCTGGTCGGCCAGTTGAGCGACTTTGCGTCCTGGCATTGGCCGAGATCGGCACGCGATCCAGTTGCAAGGCGATTCCACAACCGCTGGCCGCAGCCAAGCGGCTGGCGTCCAGGGCGAGCCCATCGCTGACATCGATTGCAGCCTTGACCTGAAATTCCCTCGACCAAATTAGACTATCGACAACTCGCGGTGTGAAACTCAAGTGGTGCCCCAGAATACTACCGCCCAACGGCCCGCTTACGATCAGGCGGTCGCCCACGGCGCCCCCGCCCCGAGTCCAGGCCCGATCCGTACGCACAAGCCCGAGCGCGGTCACGCTCACGGTCAATGCTTGATCCCAGCAATTCGTATCGCCACCGCAGATCGACATATCAAATTCGCTTGCCAGGGCCGCGACGCCAGACAACACCTCACGAGCAATCTCGCCTGCTCGATTCGCGGGACGGGGCAAGGCAAGCGTGACCGTGGCCGAAAGCGGTCGGGCGCCCATAGCCGCCAAGTCGCTTAGGTTGACTGCAAGCGCTTTGCGGCCAACAAGTCGGGCCGGGTGATTCGACAGGTCGAAATGGACGCCGTCAAGCAGCGCATCGGCGGCTACGACCAGTTGGTGGTCGGCTTCGACATCCAGCACGGCGGCGTCGTCGCCAACGGGCAAGCGGAGGTGATCCCGTTTGGGCAAGCAGGTCTGGAGCCACTCGATGAATTCGTTTTCCACGATGCGCTCGACGGCCAGAGAGAAACTCTCAGAGAATGAACTGACTCAACTCCTCATCGTCCGACACCTCTTCCAGTCGCTCTTGGACATACGCCTGGTTGATCACCACTCGCCCCATCTTCATCTCCGGCGACTCAAAGCTTAACTCCTCTAACAGCCGTTCGAGGATCGTGTAGAGACGCCGAGCGCCGATATTCTGAGTGGTCTGATTGACTTTGAAAGCAAAGCTCGCCATCGCTTCGATCGCGTCGGCGGTGAACTGAAGCTCAACGCCCTCAGCACCAATCAATGCGACATATTGTTTGGTTAGCGAGTTCTTTGGCTCCTGCAAGATCCGCACGAAGTCGTCCTTGGTCAGGTCGTTCAGCTCGACGCGAATCGGGAAGCGGCCTTGCAACTCAGGCATCAGTTCGCTGGGCTTGGCTTTGTGAAACGCGCCAGCAGCGATAAAGAGGATGTGGTCCGTTCGAACGTACCCGTGTCGCGTCTGCACAGAGGTGCCCTCGACGATCGGCAACAGATCTCGCTGAACGCCTTGGCGAGAAACATCCGCGCCGCGCGAATCGGAAGCGACGACCTTGTCAACTTCGTCCAGGAACACCATGCCCAAGTTCTCAGCCAGTTCGATGGCCATCGCGTTGATCGCATCTGGATCGAGCAACGTCTCGCATTCCTGCTCGAACAAAACATCGCGTGCTTCGGCCACGGTCAGCTCTCGCTGGGACGTTTGCTTGGGCATGATATTCTCAACCATGGATTGTAGGTCGATATTGTCCATGCCCATCCCGCCCAAAACCATTGGCGAGGATTTCTGCTCGATCGTCAGCTCCACTCGCTTCTGATCCATCTCGCCGGAGACGAGTTTAGCGAGCATTTTCGCTCGAGTCCGTTCATGGCGCTGTTGGGCTTCTTCGTAATCGTCTCCAAAGCTGGGCGGAGGCGGAGCGAGCAGATCCAGCAGTCGCGACTCCGCGCGTTCCTGAGCTTCCTTCTTCACATGAACTCGCTCCCGCTCGCGGACTATGGTGATTGCGTTGTCGAGCAATTCGCGGATCATGCTTTCGACGTCACGGCCATAGTAGCCCACTTCGGTGTACTTAGACGCTTCCACTTTGATGAACGGCGCTCCGGTCAGCTTAGCGAGTCGCCGAGCAATCTCGGTCTTGCCAACGCCAGTCGGGCCGATCATGAGGATGTTCTTGGGCGCTACCTCGGCCTTCATTTCCGCCGGCAGTTGTTGACGACGCCAGCGGTTGCGAATGGCGATAGCTACGGCCCGCTTGGCCGCGTCTTGCCCAACGATGTAGCGGTCGAGTCGCTCAACAACCTGGCGTGGCGTCAAGCTATCCTGGGCGCCGCCCGACGATTCCGAAATCAACAGTCACTCTCCATCTCTTCGATCTGAATGTTCTTGTTGGTGTAGATGCAAATCTCGCCGGCAATCGTCAACGCCTCGCGGACCACCGATACGGCGTCAAGTGATGCGTGCTCGACGAGCGCTCTGGCGGCGGCGATCGCATAGTTGCCTCCCGACCCAATGCCCGCCACAGCGTGGCTGGGCTGAATCACATCGCCCGTGCCGCTGATCAGAAGCGTCTGCCGCTTGTCCGCCACGATCAACAGCGCTTCTAAGCGACGCAGAGCCCGATCCGTCCGCCATTCCTTGGCGAGTTCCGTCGCGGCGCGCTGCAGATTCTGCGGGTAGTCCTTCAGCTTCGCGTCAAACCGTTCCAGCAGAGCAAACGCGTCGGCCGAACCGCCGGCAAAGCCGCACAACACATTCCCTCCGCCAAGCCGCCTCACCTTGACCGCGTCGCCCTTCATCACGCAGTCGCCCAACGTCACTTGGCCGTCCGCGCCCATCGCCACTTTCCCGTCAACGCGAACGGTGAGCACCGTGGTCGAACGTATTTTCTTCATCTTCCGCCTCGCCCGTGCATGGCCTCGTCAAAGCAACACGACCCCAACCGGCTATTTTGAACTATTGGGGCTGTTTGCTCTAGGGGCGCCCGCACAAACGAAAATGAGCTGCGCAGTCAACTCAGACGCAATCAGGTATGCTCCCCGTATGCCGAATCCACATAGCTTACCAAGAAGCCCCGATCTTTTGACCGCGACTGACAATGTGCTCGTGGTGATCGATGTCCAGGAGAAACTCATCCCCCTGATGCCTCAACCGGCTCGGCTGATTTTTAATATTCGGCGGCTGCTCGAAGGCGCCAGGACCCTGGGCGTCGAGGTGATCTCGACCGAACAATACCCCGAAAAACTAGGGCCGACCGATCCGGAGTTGAGCCAGTTTCTCGAGCAACCCGCACCCAAACGAGACTTTAGCTGCGGCGAATGCGGAGACTTGTTCCAACCCCTGGCGGCGAAAGGGATCCACAAAGTCGTACTCGTCGGCATGGAAACTCACGTCTGCGTACTGCAGACCGCTTTTGATCTGCTAGCCGCAGGCTTCTCGGTTTACCTGGTGGTCGATGGGCTCACCGCGCGCAATGACATCGATCATGAGACGGCCATTCGACGACTTGAGTCTTCCGGCGCGATTCTCACGACCTGTGAAACCGTGCTTTTCGAATGGTGCCAGACTTCCACGGCCACCCGCTTCAAAGACATCAGCCGACTTGTCAAACAGAAACTGACGTAGCTTTACTTCCGCAGGAAACGGCGCCAGCTAGTCGATTCGCAAACACTTGAGGTTGCCTTTGCGATCCTTGCATAAGATCCGGCCACTCGCCAGGACAACATGCGGCCAGGCGTCAGCGGAAAGCTGCCGGGAAAGGCGAACCAGTTCGGTGAACTTGGACGGCGATCGTTTCGCGGTCTCCACCAAGCTCAAGTCACCTCGGTTCGCTTGGACGATCAACCGTTCGTCGCCGGTAAGGATGCACGAGCCTGGCGAACCGACTTTGCCGCCAACCCAAAGCTCCTTGCCGGTGTTGAAATCAAGACAATGCACTCCGCGCCAGGCCCAATAGATACGATCGCGATGAATGATCGGCGTGCAGACACCTGAGGCAATTCCCTCAGTTTCCCATTTCTTGAGCAACTTGCCCGCCGACACATCAAACCGAGCCATAGCGAAGTGGTTGTAGGCCGACGTCACAATGACCGATTCGCCCATGACGGCCGGAGAGGCGATGTTGTTGCCGAAATCGGTCGTCCATTTTGCCGAGGCGATCGTGCGACCAGGCTCGGATGGATCGAGCGATACGATGACCAGGTTTCGCAGCGTCAACACAGCCACGCAGGGATCGCCGTCCACGCTGAGCATCACCGGCCCGGCCGTGTGGCCCGCTTCATCCTTGCACTCGGAACTCCAGATGCGCCGTCCAGTCGTCTTGTCTAAAGCAACAAGATTGCCCCCCCGACTTCCCACTTCAACCAACAACCAGGGACCATAGACCATCGGCGAAGCCGTATAACCGTAGTCCCTCAGGCTTCGGCGACGACCGACATCCGGGCGACGAGGCACTTTGAATTCGTCGTAGAGATTCAATCGCCAGCGCTGCTCGCCGCGTTCACAACCCCAGCAGCGCAGCTCGCCATCGTTGCTCAGCGTAAAGAGAGATTGAGTCTGTTCATCGTACTCGGGAGTCGCGGTGAAGCCGGAATATATTCCCTTGTCGCCCGTGCTGTGACGGCCGTACTGGGGGCTCGCATACGATTGGGTCCAAATCACGTCCGAATCGGCGAGTCGACGACAGGCGACGTGGTCTTGATTGTTTCGCCAGCCGACGACGTAGATGCGGCCGTCTACGACGATGGGCGAGGAACCGCCTTCCCCAACATTGGTCGACCAAACTGGCTTGGGCGCCCATTTCCCTGTCCATCCAGACGACTCCAGCGACATGCCGTCGCGCTGGGCGCCGCGCCAATGGGGCCAGCCCTCGGCGGCGACCAGCGGGCCGGACGAGACCAGCAGCAGCAGGCCCAGCGGCAGAATGCGGGCTCCCGACTTGGGTCCCCGCTGTTGACGATCTCGTGCTGAGTTCGATTGGCCAGTCCGGAACATGTGTCGCTCAGTCAAAGTATGGACGTATCAATGTCAACGCGGTCAGCCAAGCGCCTGCCTTCAACGGCGGACCAGCACGATCGACGTCAAAGACGGTCCTGGAGGAGGCGCCAGTTTCGGTAAACCTCATGGGCGGACAATTCTCGGGAATAGACGGCCATCGCGCCAATGTCACCAGCCCACGCGTGCTGACCGTCGCCCTCCCAATCATCGCCCAACATAAAGTACCCGGACTCCCAGGGTGAAAGGTCGCCCTTCCAATCCCAAGTCTTCACCAGGTGACCGTCCAAGTAACAAGCAAGCCGCCCGACACCGTAACTGACCACCAAGTGGCGCCAACGATTGCCGATTCCACCACAGATTTGAATCGGCCGCTCACGCCCGCCCTCCCACAGCGTAGACGCCATCCGTAGCGAGATCGCATCCGCGCGGGCAGTCAACGAGAGGTTCGCTCTCTTCTCCGTTCCGAACGAAACGATGCGAGCCAATTCAGGCTGCATGCCGAGCCCTTGCTTGATCCACATTTCAATCGATACGGCGTTGGCCGTTTGGCAACGATTCAATACGTCATCCGCCAGCGACTCACTCACCTGAAACGCGCCGCCGTTGAGCGTTAGTCTCCCCTTCCGCCAGGCGGCTTCGCCCCGAGGCGTCAGTGGCTTGGCGACCGGCCCTTCAACATAGTTCGCCAACATCCGCGCCGACTCATCAAACTCACCACTCCACAGCAGATCGTTGGAACTCATCGGCCAACCCCGACGCCCCTCAACAAGCCGCCCCGCCGCTGCAACCGCATAACCGCCAGTCTCCACGATGACTGACTCATCGTCCCGCGTCCCAGTGTCCTTCGCCGCCGGCGTGTTCTCCAAGCGGACTTTGCCGTGGGCGACGTCCAGCCGGGTTCGCTGCTGGTCGACAAGGAGAAAAAGCTCTGTTCCCAACACGACCGCTTCCGCATTCGATGTGATCAAGCGCATCGCGGCGTTCACGGGTTGAGGCTGCACATTCGCGGTCAAATCGCCGCGAACGACCGTGATCAGCTTGGCTTGAGTTCGACGGCCGGTAAGCTGCATATCAGACGGGCCGCGCACGCCAAGCAGGGAATGATCAGCGAACTCAAGCGACCAGCGGCCCCCCGTCGTCACGAGCTTGTCACCGTCATAGAGCATCATCCCAGGCCGGGCCTCGACCTGCCGACCGTCGCGCACGACCTTGAGTTTGCCTTGAACCATCTGGACAGAAGCGATCGGCCCGTACTCTCGGAAACTCAGAGTCCCGCCGACAATCGCGATCAAGACGAATGCCGACAAGGCAACCCAACGGCGCCGGACGCCGCGCCGCTGACGATTTCGAGTCTCCGACCAGCGATCCCACTCAGCCGAAGCGAGCTCGTGCATGTCATGCAGCTGCCGCGCGAGACTTCCTTGGTCCTGTTCATCGCGCAGTCGCTGATTCACTTGAGCTGGGAAGTTGCCGCGATCGACGGCCACGCTTTGGGCGACCAACTCATCGATGACCAACTGATCGCGCATTCGCAATCGCAACTCGGGCGAGTCGCGCAAGGCCGACGCCAGCTGTTCAAGCTCGTCTTCGCCCAAGCCGTCCCGGTCGTCCAAGTAACGCTGTAACAGCGAGTTCGTATGATCATTCATCACGCATTCTCTCGCGCCAACGTGGCCTCCATACAATCACGCAGCGAAGCTCGTAGCCGATAGAGGGCCACGCGAATCGCCTCCGCGGTTGAATTCGTCTCGTCAGCGATCGATTTGGAGGGCAGTTCGTCCTTGTACCGCAGTTGCAACAACCGATGTTGGTCCGGCTCAAGCTTCGCCATGCATCCCTCAAGGGCGTACTCAACGGAGCGGTTCGAAACCAAACGGTCGGCTGCTGAGTTAGCTTCCGCGAGCATTTCCCCTATGGCTTGGTGGTGAAGCCGCCCCCGTCGCGCCGAGCGACGGATTCGGTTCAAGCAGAGGTTTCTGGCGATCCCCTTGAGCCATCGCTCAGGGGCTGCCTCCTCCGGCCGTTTCTCCAAGTTGCGGAAATACTCGATGTACACGTCTTGCGCAACGTCATCCACGTCATGGGACGCAATTCCCATCCCGGCAATGTAGGCCCGGATCCGCACATGGGTTTCACGCACAAGATCCTCAAAACCGGCCTCGTCACGCTGCGTCATTGCCACTCCTGTTTCCTCTATTAGATGGCTCGACCACCCATACATGTTACACCCAAAGGTCGTTTTGGCCGAAGACAAGCGGCCACCACAAGCGATCAAGCGGCGCCCTTTGCCGGCACTCCCCGACGACTCGGAGGGCGGGTAGACTGGGCGTGGCTTCCAATACGGGATGCCCTCGCCGCCGTTCGACCTGCAAGAAAAGCTCGTTTTTCACGGGAGAAAGGCGATGTGCAACGTTCGAACCATCCTGGGCGCCGCCCATTGCAAGGGTGGCCTAGAACTCCAATCTGCGATTCTCCCCGAAACACGGACAATATGATGGCCCAACCTGCATTAGACCCTCCCGTTCGGACACTTATGGGCCCGGGGCCGAGTGACATCCACCCCCGCGTTTTGGAGGCGATGGCAAAGCCGACCGTCGGCCACCTCGACCCCTACTTTCTGCAGGTGATGGACGGGCTGCAGGAGATGCTGAGATCCCTGTTTCGAACCCAAAATCGGATGACAATGGCGATCAGCGCCACCGGGTCCGCCGGGATGGAAGCAACAGTCGTCAACCTGGTTGAACCGGGCGACCCAATCGTCATCTGCGTCAACGGCGTATTCGGAATGCGGATGGCTGATGTGGCGGCTCGAGCCGGAGCCGTCGTCACCACGATTGAGAAGCCCTGGGGCGAGGTCTTTGAGACAGACGACCTAGAACCGGTTCTCGATCGCGTCCAACCCAAGGTGGTTGGCATCGTGATGGCCGAAACGTCCACGGGTGCCTGGCAACCGATTGAAGAGATCTCAAAACAAGTCCACAACGCCGGCGCCATGATGCTCGTCGATGCCGTCACCTCCCTAGGCGGCGTCCCGGTCGAGGTCGACGCCTGGAATATCGACGCCATCTATTCCGGTTCGCAAAAATGTCTCAGCTGCCCGCCCGGACTCGCCCCTATCTCATTCAGCGACCGCGCGCTCGATTGCATCGTCAACCGCAAGACGAAAGTCCAAAGTTGGTATCTTGATGTGTCGATGCTCGCCAATTATTGGGGCAGCAATCGAGCCTACCACCACACCGCTCCCATCAATATGAACTACGGACTCTATGAGGCGCTGCGGGTCATCCTGGAAGAGGGTCTCGATCGTTGCTTTCAACGACATGCGCAGAATCACCTCGCCCTCAAAGCAGGACTCGACTCGCTGGGCCTTCAGTTTACAGCCCAAGAGGGACACCGTTTGCCGATGCTGAACGCCGTGCGTATCCCCGACGGCGTCGACGACGGCGCCATGCGGACAGCCCTACTGCAGCGGTTTGGAATCGAGATCGGCGGCGGACTCGGCGCCTTCAAAGGAAAAGTCTGGCGAATCGGTCTGATGGGCTACGCCTGCCGGATGCAAAACGTGCTGCTGCTGCTCTCGGCACTCGAGCAATTGCTGGCTGAGCAAGGGCATGAATTCGACCCGGGCTGCAGTGTCGCAGCAGCGAACGCGTGCTACCTCAAGACATAGCCTATCCCGCCCATTCAACCCACGCTACTAAACGCGAACTACTGTCATTTCGCCGATAGCAGTTGCTTGCATTCAGAGATGCGGGTCGATACACTTGCGGAAAGTGGGGGACATTGAGTACCGCCTGTACGTGCGGGCGGACATATCTCGCTGCAAGGACGGGCGCCACGATCATTCGTGGTTCGCCGACAGGGACGAAACATGCTTGTTCTCAGTCGCAAGGTCGGGGAGAGGATTCTCATTGGTGATGGAATCACCGTCACCGTCGTTCGCATCACAGGAGGCGGAGTACGAATCGGCATTGAAGCCCCCGAGGAAATGCCAGTGGTTCGGCAAGAGCTTATGGAGAAGCTGAAGGCTGCGGACAGCGCCTCAGAAACACATCGCTCGTCTTCCTAGCGCCGTTCTGTGCAGCCTCACAAAGAGATCTTCAGCCAAAGACTCACTGGCCTTCAGCCGAAGACTCACTGGGCGGCTTGGGCGGTTCGCGGCGTTGCGGCCGCGCCACTGTCGCGGCGAAGGTCCAATGCTCGGCTAGCGGGTAAGGAATCGAGCGGCCCGTTTTCGGCAACATAGGCCAGCAGTCGAGCCAGTTTTTCTGCGGCCGGAGCTTCGTCGGCTTCCTCGCGACCTGGCGCGCTGCCCCAAGTGACGGCAGCCCGTTCGCGTGTGGCCAGGGCGAACTGAGGCGTTCGATAATCTTCTGCTGCCGGCAGCGCCACGATTCGGTAGAGCCCCAGAGACTTCCATTTTGAATGCACGACCTCGGCGACCGCAGCAGCGTCTCGAACGCGAACATCGGAACATAGTGTTCCAGCGACGCCAGGAGCTAGATTTCCCCCTACGTGTATTCGCAGGTAGTCCTCTAGTTGGTCCAATTTGTTGGCAAAGCCGTCGGTTGGGAGGACGTATCCCGATCGATCCACCGGCGAGACCCAGCGTCGCTGACCGTCGAACACCTCAACCATGGCGATTGGTCGACGATACGAAAGGCGAACGTGCACGCGGTTCGGGTGGGCCTTCGAGAGCCGCTCAACCGATTCCACCCAGGGGTGCAACTCAAACGCATCGATCATACGGCGGGTTAGATCCGTGTCGAGCGAGGAGAGTCCTTGTAGACTCCCGTCGCGAATGACCTCGGCCTTAACATTGCCGTAAATCCATGTTGGCTGAGGAGGCGCGACGTGGATTTCTTCAGCTTCAACCAGATAAGCGCCACTTCCTGTGATCACGCCGCCCCACTTCTTGTAGGCAGCTAGCAAAGCAAGCGGTACGGCGACAACAAGCAGCGCGACAGCCAACCAACTCGCTCCGTCCCCCTGAAACGGGCTGAGCAGTCGGGCGAGTATCGTTGGTGATTTCTTCCGGGCGCGGGCCATGCCATCCTCCTTGACGGCAAAATACTAGACCGCCCACAATCATTCGCTTCACGGAAGGGTTGGCGAAGTCGCGGGGGTCAAGAACTGCAACTGGTGAATTACCAGATTTCGACCTCGCGTTCCAGCTCAACTCCGAGTCGTTCGTGCACTTGGTCCTGCATGAGCTCGATCAAGCGAATCGCATCGGCGGCTGTCGCGCCGTCTCGGGTGACGATGAAATTGGGATCGCGACCGCTGATTTCGACTTCGCCGACCCGCATCCCTTCCAGACCGGCTTGGCTCAGCAAGCTCGAGGCGGTGTCGCCAGAGGGATCCTTAAACACGGCGACGAAGTCCTGTCCCGTCTGAGGTTGTTGACTCTTGCGAATGATCCAGAGTTTCTGCATGCGTTTGGTCAAGTTGCCGGTGTCGCCCGACTCAAACTCCAACTCCACGTCAAGAATCGCCAATTCGTCGAGGCTTGAGCTGCGGTAGGCGAATCGCATCTCATCGCGTTGATACGTAACGATCTCACCGGACCGATTCATAACCGTTGCGGCGTGGGCCCATTCTCCGATATCGACACCGTTGGCGCCGACGTTTCCATGCAGAGCGCCGCCGACTGTGCCAGGCACGCCGACAAGCTGTTCGAGACCGGCGAGCCCTTCGCGGACAGCGACGGAAACGACGTGGCCCAGTTTGGCGCCGCCTCCAGCGCGGATTCGGTTGCCTTGGGGAGTGATCGCGGTGAACGCGGGGGCGGCGAGCAAGATCACCAGGCCGGCAACGCCTTCATCTCGCACGATTAAGTTGGATCCACCGCCGAGCATTCGCGCGGGGATGTCGTTCTCTCGGCAAATAACGACCAGCTTACCCAGTTCTTCTACCGAAGTCGGCTCAGCAAGGAACTCAGCCATGCCTCCGACTCGCAGCCACGTGTGTGGCGCTAGAGGCTCATTTTCTCGTACGCAGTGTTCGAACCCGACAAAATGTTCCATGGTTAGTCGAACTCCGCAGCAGAAAGGAAAGTCGGAACGGAAATATCAAAATCCGTTTTGGGATGGAGTTGCGATCTTAGGTCTGAGTCTGCCGAGTGTCAATGTGATGGCCGCCAACCGACTCGCAAGGCGTTGAGCACCACGGAAATGCTCGACATGGCCATGGCGGCTGCGGCCATGGCCGGGTGCAGTCGAAGGCCCGCAGTTGCGAACACGCCGGCCGCGATTGGCAGCAGCACAATATTGTACCCGAACGCCCAGGCCAGGTTTTGGCGAATAATCGCTCGCGTCGATCTGGCCAGGTCCAGAGCGTCCACGGCGCCTTGCAGTCCCGAGTTGACCAAAACGATGTCAGCCGAGTCCACGGCGATGTCGGCGCCGGCGCCCATGGCCAAGCCTACGTCGGCCGCGACAAGCGCCGGGCCGTCATTGACGCCATCGCCCACCATGGCGACGACATGGCCCTGTTTGCGCAGGCGGTGCACGATGTCGAGTTTGTCCTGGGGCTTGAGTTCAGCATGCACGCTGGAGATGCCAACCTCAGCAGCGACTGCCTTCGCTGTGCTTTCCTGGTCGCCCGTCAACATGACGACCTCGATGGAACGCTCTAGCAACTGCGCAACCGCCTGGCGCGAGTCCGGGGGCGCCGGATCAGCAATTGCGATCCACCCCAAACACTTCTCCTGCCGCGACACCCAAACGACGGTTCGTCCAGCTCTTTCATGTTCGCCGGAATTCAACAGGCTCGTTTCGGAAAGCGTAATCCCGCGCTGCTCCAACAGCGATGGGGCGCCGATCAGTATTCGCTCGGTTCCCAGTTCTGCTTCAATTCCAAGGCCCTCGTGTATCTTCAGCTCGGCGCCGACCTGGGTCTGCAATCCGCGACGTTTCGCTTCCCGCGCGACTGCGGCAGCCAACGGATGCCGACTCAGCGATTCGACTGACGCGGCAATCCGAAACAGGTCGTCCTCCGCGCCCTCCGTTCCTGCGCCCTCAATTCCTGCGCCAACCGCAACCACCTCTGGACGCCCCGCGGTGATCGTACCGGTCTTATCCAGCAGAACAACATCGACGATGCCGCCCGATTCGAGCGACTGGGCGTTCTTCACCAGGATGCCGCGATTGGCGCCTCGGCTACTGCCCACCAGAATTGCCATCGGCGTGGCCAACCCCAGCGCGCACGGACAAGCGACAACCAACACGGCAATCGCGCAGCGCAGGCCGCTGCTCCAGTCGCCAGCCGCCGACCAACCGATCACAGTCACCAAAGCAATGGCCAGGACCGCGGGAACGAACCAAGCGACAACTTGGTCGGCCAACCGCTGTATGTCGGTCTTTGTCTGTTGGGTCTCGTGAACCAAATGGACAACTTGTGCCAGCGTCGTGTCGTCGAGCTCGCGAATCACATTTGCTTGCAGAGCGCCATCCAGATTGATCGCACCGGCGAAGACGGTGTCGCCTACTTGCTTGGGCACAGGCGTTGATTCGCCCGTCAACCAACTCTCGTTCATGTGCGACGAACCGTTTGCGACGATAGCATCCAGCGGCGAGGTTTCTCCGGGCTCGACGACAATGGTCTCACCGCAAACCACGTCACGAGTCGCCAGAACGATAACGTCGCCATCGCGGATGACCCGCGTCTGATCGGAAGCCAGCCGCATCAAACCGAAGATCGCTTTTGACGCTTGTCCCCGCGCCCGTGACTCCAACCATTTCCCGGTCGTGAGAAAGGCGAAAATCATGGCTGGCTCGACAAACGCCATTCGCTCGCCGACACCGAATTGCCCGGCGACTGCGGTGACGAAGGCGACCGAGGTTCCCAATGCGACGAGAGTGTCCATGTTCGCGGACCCAGCCGAAAATCTCCGCATCGCGCCAAGGAAGAACGGACCGCCTGCATAAAATTGCAAGGCCGTGGCAATGACAAGACTGGGCCAGCCGGCCCAGGCGGGAATCCACTGCAAAGGTCCCGCCGCCAGGAGAAACGACAAGGCGGCTGCGGAGGCGACGGCGCGCGCCAGCCAACCGCGCCGCTCCGCGCGATCCCGCGATTCGATCCGGGCAACTCGCTCGGCCGAATCCTCGGCTACTTGAGCCGTGAAGCCCGCCTGCCGCACCGCAGCGATCAAGGCAACGACACTCGGCGGCTGACTTGAATCGGCGCCGCGCACCGTGGCCAGTTTGAGCGGCAAATTGACGTGGGCCGAGGCCACTTGTTCGACGCGTGATAACGCCGCCTCGACTTGGCCCACGCAACTCGCACAATGCATGCCCTCGATCTCAAGTTTGAGGGATGATGTTGATGATGTCGTTGGGGATTGCAATGAAATCGAAGCAGAATTGGCTCGATTGGGCGACGACTCAACCACGTCTTGAGACGGCTTGTCGATCGAGTAAAGTTCGGCCCCCGCCGCCTTCCCGGTCGACGTGGGCTCACCGGTCGTGAGCGACAGATCGCTGAGTGATGAGTGGGCGTGGGGTACAAAACCGGCTTGACGAATCACTTCTTCGAGCAGTTGAAGTTGCTCCTCGGTTGCAGCTCCAGCGTCGATTTCAACTGCAGCAGCCTCTCGCTCGAGCGACACGTCGACACGAACGACCCCGGGCGTCGCTGCCAATGCGTCGGTAACCGCGCGGACGCAACCTTGGCAATGCATGCCGCTAATCCCGATTTTCACGGTTTTCATTCGCCCATTATCCGCCACCGTCGCGAAGCGACTAGGGGTTGGGGTGCGGCGAAATGACCCGATTCGCTACAATACTGGGCAGGGATTTCAATTGCGTTTCCCACACACACACCACTCAGCACAACCAACTCTCCGCGCGAGGCTGAAAATGGAGCACGAATGGGATTTCTATTTCTGCTTGGTGGAGGATCGGCCGGCATCCGTCTTTCTTGACCTTTCGCTTCGCGATTCCAGCCAGATCGGTGACGTGCAAGAACTGGTTTGGGTGCGAGTTGGTCTGCGTCAACCTCGAACCGACGGGCTCTCCAGTAAAGAGGAGATGCCGGCCCTCTGCGAAATCGAGGACGCTCTCTCCGCTGCGGCGGAAGACACGAAAACCGAAACACTCTACGCTGGTCGCAACACGTCAGATGGAAGTCGGGATTTCTATTTCTATTCCTCGAATCGAGACATCGAGTCCGCTTTCGCTGAAGCACTCGCCGCACATCCTCAATACTCCTATGAAATCGGCGGTCGAACCGACCCCGACTGGCAGGTCTATTTCCGCTTCCTCTACCCAGGCCCTCGCGAGTTCCAGACTATTCAAAATAGCCGAGTTGTTCGACAACTCGAGGAACACGGCGACCAACTTGATGAGCCCCGCGAGGTTCAACACTGGATCTATTTTGAGCTGCCGGAATCGCGCAAGACGTTTCTCTCTCGACTCGCTCGCACTGGCTTCGAAGTCGCCGACGAACATGACGAGGGCCCTGACGATCGGCCTTACGTGCTGAACCTCATCAAGATGCACGCTGTCGACCTCGAGACAGTCAACGACGAAGTGATGCGATTGTACGACCTTACGGTTCAGTGCGATGGCGAATATGATGGTTGGGAAACGGCTGTAGTCACAACCGAGTAGTGAATCAATGCAAGCGGAAGTGATCGCGATTGGCGACGAGTTGACAAGCGGTCAACGGCTGGACACGAACACCCAGTGGCTAAGTCAACAACTGGCCGATCTGGGCGTACAAGTGCTTTACCACACAACCGTCGGCGACGACTTAGCTGCGAACGTGGACGTTTTCCGCACCGCCGCCCGCCGCGCGCAGATCGTTGTATGCACTGGAGGCCTTGGCCCCACCGCGGACGACCTGACTCGGCAGGCTATGGCCGAAGCAATGAACGAGTCTTTGATTCTCAACGGATCCATGCTCGCCCACATTGAGTCGATTTTCACGCGCCGCGATCGCATCATGCCTGAGAGGAATCGCATTCAGGCAATGTTCCCGCAGACAGCTCAGCCCATCCCCAATCCTCATGGAACTGCTCCGGGCGTCGACATGATGTTGGTCGCCGACGGAAACTCCTGCCGAGCATTCGCGTTGCCTGGCGTGCCGGCGGAAATGAAGGAGATGTGGAGCGAAACGGTCCAGCGCGCGATCGCCGACCACTTGGGCGGACAGCGCAGATTTATCCATCACCACCTGATCAAGTGCTTTGGCGTTGGCGAAAGCCATCTGGAACAAATGCTCCCCGACCTGATCCAGCGCGGGCGCGAACCGTCCGTTGGCATCACGGTGAGTCAGGCGACGATCACTTTGCGCATCACCGCTAATGCGGAGACCACGGAGGCCTGCCACGCCTTGATCGGACCGACGCGTCAGACCATTCTCGATTCATTGGGCAATCTAGTTTTCGCCGAGGGCGACATCGAGTTGCATGAAGCCGTCATGCGACAACTCGAAGCGCGGCGATCAACGCTATCCACCGTCGAGGTCGGCAGCGGAATCCTCGGCCGCTGGCTGACCCGTCACGGCTCAACATCATTCCGCGGGGGCCAACTACTGGGCGATGAAAACGCAGCCGACGAATGGGCCAACAGCGAGGAATTATCCCCGCTCATAGAGCGACTCGCTCGGCAGGCTGCATCGGCACACGGCGCCGACTACGGCTTGGCGATCATTTACAACCCGAGCGGCTCAGACGAGCGAGCATTGCTTGCCCTTCACACGCCCCACGAGACCTCACGCCACGAGACCTCGCTTGTCGGACATCCCGACATCATTCACTCGCGCACCGCAAAACAAGGGCTCAACCTGCTTCGCAAGCGGCTGCTCGATTCGAGTTCCGCCTAACGGGCTTCGAGTAGTAGCTCGGCAAGTGCCGACGAGTGGGGTTCGTCTGCGGGCTGCCGACCTCCTACTCGCCGTCCTTTTTGGGCTCTTCGGTCTTAGGCGGTTCAAACGTCGCGACGATTTGGCCAGCGTCGGACCAGATACGGACGACGCTGTCTTGACCGCCGGCGATAAAGATCTTGCCATCGGCGGTAGCGTCCGCCGCGTACATGAAATCGGAGGCGCCGGCGAGCGTGCGAACATTGCCGCCGTTGTCGGCGCGTTTCACGTGGACACGAGCATCGCCACACGAGGCGATGATGTTGTTTCCATCCGCAACGAACTGAATCGAGGTAACTTCCTTGCCAAACCCCGTGATCGTCCGCTTTTGATCTCCGGTGCGGAAGTCCCAGATCTTTACGACCTTGTCGGCTCCAGCGCTCGCCAACGTGCGACTGTCAGCGCTCCAACTCACTCCAAGCACGTGATGGGTATGGCCTTCAAACGAGCGAACAAAAGAGCCGTCGTTGACATTGAAGACCTTGACGAAACGATCGGCGGCGCAAGTCGCAATGAAATCGTCCTCACGAGCAAACTCGAGCCCGAGCACCGTGTCGGTATGAGGTTCCTTCAACGCCCTCAGGAGGGCGCCGTCGGAAGTATTCCAAAGCTTGACCTCTCCACTTCGGGACGGTTCCCCGCTGCCGGTGGCCAGCACTTTGCCGTCGTGACTAAACGCCAGGGCGGTCACGCGATCTTGTAGTTTGGAATCGTCGGCGACATCACCGATGACGCGTTCCAGGACCCATGCCGGCTGTGCGTTCCAGCGAACAACCGCCGTTCCGCCAGCAGAAACGAGTTCTTTGCCTTTGAGGAAAGCAACTTGGCGAATAGCTTGAGCATGTCCGGCCAAGAGTCCCATCGGAGTTCCCGTCGCGGCATCCCAGAGATGCACGCGTTGATCGTCGCCGCTTGTTGCCAGCGTCGCACCATCGTCGGAAAACGCGACGGTCTGAACCGGCTTTTGCGAATCGACGTTGAGCTTCTTGGCAGCCGCCAATACGCCTTCGGCTGTCTTGTGAAGCCCGGTCCGTGTCTTGATGATCGCCTCAATCGGCGGGATATCATCAGTCGCCTTCTTGACTGACTGAATGGCTCGCGTCGCACTGCGCTTCGCTGCTGCAAGCGCTCGTTCCGCCGCTGTCAATTCGTCGCTTGCCTTCTTCTCGATAGGCGTTTGCTTCTTGACCTCGGCATCCGCCGCTTTCTGGGCCGCAGTCGCCGCGGTCAAAGCGGTTGTCGCCGTCTTCTGCTCGGCTGTCGACGCAGTCAACTTCGCCTGAACTGCGGCTACCAATTTGTCGGTAGCCGTCTTGGCCACGTCCGTCTTGGTCTTTTCCGCCAGCGCGGTTGTCTCAACCGTCTTGGCTTTGGCCGCATTCGCGTCCGCTGCCTTCTTCGCGGTCTGCGCGGCAGTCAAAGCCGTTTTCGACTTATTCAGTTTGTCGGCCGCAGCTTTCGCCGCCACTGCCGCCTTATCTGAAGCATCTTTCGCCGTCTTTGCCGTGGCGGCGAGCCCCTTGTCATCCGCTTTGGCCGCAGCCGCTTTCGCCGCCTGGTCCGAACTGGCCAAGGCAGTCTTAGCGGCGGCCTGCGTCTTGACTGAGGAGGCGGTGTCGGCATCGACAGCTTTTTGGGCCGTCGCGACCGCCTGGGTCGACTTGGTCGCAGCGGCCGTTGCCGTGCCGGAGGCCGTTTGTGCAACCTTGAGGGCGGCGGCGGACTTGGTGACCGCAGCAACGGTTGCCGTCTGCTTGGCTTGTTCTGACTTCAGTTCGTTCTTGTGGCTTTCGACAACGCTATCCTTGGCCTTTTTGGTTTCGTCAGCCGTTTTCGCGACAGCAGTTGTTTCCACGAGCTTCTTGTCGGCTACAGCCTTATCAGCGACGGGCTTCTTGGCGGCTTCAACCTTCTTCTTGTGGTCTTCAACGGCTTTCTTGGCGGCCTCATCCGCCTTTGTCTTATTGTCTTCCTCAGCTTTCTTGCGGGCTTGCGCTGCCTTCAAGTCGGCGTTGGCAAGATCGACTCGCGTCTTGGCCAGCGCCAGGGCTCGCGTCACGTCCGCCTCGCTCGCCGCCAACTGGTGGTCACCTTTGAGCTCGAATAGTTGGCGGCCATTCGATGCATCCCAAATCTTGGCCGTCTTGTTCGTGCTGCACGATGCGAACCGAGTGGCGTCGGGATTTACCGCGATGGACGAGAGCGGGCCTGCGTGGTTCATGGTGCGGACGAGTTTCCCGTCCTTCGCATTCCAGTGCTTCAAATTCCCGTCCGGGCCTCCGGAGAGCAACTGCTGGTCGCCGAAGGAAACCAGCGAGTCAACGGACTGGGTGTGGCCTTTGAGTTCTCGAGCCGACTTGCCATCGGCGATCGCAACGATGCGGATGATCTTGTCCGCTCCGCCAATTGCCACGTGGGCGTCGTCCACCCAAGCCGCCGACTTAGCCTCCGCCGGCGTCTCCAGCTTCTTCTGCTCCTTGCCGTCCGCCAAGCTCCAAACTCGCGCCGTCTTGTCCTTCGAGGACGAAACCAAACGAGTTCCATCGGCCGAAAAGGCGAGCCCAGTGACCGCGCCGCCGTGCCCCTGAAACGACTTGGCAGGCTCGTTTTTGCTGACCGCGTAGACTCGAATCACGCCACTTTCTTCGCCCACAGCAATCCAAGCTGCGTCGGCGGAAACAGCCAACGCGCTAACCGGAGCGGCAACGCCTTTCATCTCAGCCAGCTTCACGTTCGTCGGTCGACGCCACAACTTGGCTGTGCGGTAGCCTCCGGAAGCAAGCAGTTCGCCGCTCGGCGAAAACGCCAACGATTGGATCAAGTCCAGATGCGAGACGCCCGAGTCCTGTTGCAGCTGTTTGGCGAGTTGCGGATCGGTCAAGCGGCCGATTTCGCGTTTGCTTGGCACGTGGAAAATGAAGACCTGATTCGCTCTTCCTGCGGCGGCGTATTGCCCATCCGGAGTAATCGCGGTTGCATAGATGGGATTTACGCCAGCGGGCAGCGGCTGCCATTTGATCGGACCAATACCGGTTCCCGAGCCGCCTTTCGCACCTTGATCGATCCACAGTTGGAACAGTCCCAGTTCCTCTGGCGTCATGTTTTTCGCCGCGACGTCATTATCCTCTGGGGGCATGACCGGCTCTACTTGATGCGCCGACATTTTGATCACCAGGCTTTCGAGCCCTTTTCCGGCGACCAACCCAGCTCCCTCCGCCCCACCTTTGGCGATCCCTGCGGGCGTTTCCATCACCAGGTCGCCTTCCGCCTCGGTGGCATTGTGGCACGACAAACACTTGCTGCGAAGGATGGGCAGAATCTGCTTGCCGAAGTCGACCGGTTCGCTCTGCTTGACCGCCGCAATCTTGATCTCATCCGCGACGGCGGCGCCGGTGCAGATTGAGGCGATGACAAGTGAAGCGGCCAAGGCCGAAATCGATCGGTGGGCAAAAAACTGTGTCGCTAACATTCTGCACCTCATGGGGTCTTGCGAGGCCGTGATTGATGTCGAGTAATGTGGGAGCCATGACGGCTCTGTTTGAACTCTGTTCCTCAAGCAACGCTATTTTGGTTCAATGCGGACCACGACGGTCTGCACAGTTTCGACTGCGACCTTGTTGAAAGTCGCAGTCGCTTTGATGGTGATCGTATGGTCGCCAGGTTTGGCGTCGGCGCCGGCGGTAACTTCAATCGCCGCAGTTTTCGCGTCCTTGGCAACCGCGACTTTGGCGACGGAAAGTCCTTTGGCGGCGGCTGGCGCGGCGAGCGCGATGTTCATTGCCTCGGCGAACCCGTAGTTTCGCTCAAGGGCAACTTGGAACGTCGCTTTGGCGCCTTGCTTCACTGATTTGGGCGCTGTGACCTTCATCTCGATCGGCGAGGCAACGACCTCCAAAACGACGGGACTCGAAACCACGGTGATGTTCGCGTCCTTAGCGGCGTTGGCCTTTTTGATCGCGGCGAGTTGCTTGTCGACCGCCGCCTTGGCCGCGACAGCTCTCTTTTGAACGGCCAGCGCCTCGGCAAGCGCCTTCGCCGCAGCGGCTTCTCCGGGCGTCTTCTTCGCCGATTCGCGTGCAGCCGTCTTCTTTTTCACGTCCTCGGCAAGGGCAGCCACTGCGGCGACCACTTCTTTTTGCGCCGTCTCCGCCCGAGCGACAGCGTCGGGGTTGCGGACGTGCTTTACTTTGATATCACCGCGTAGATGGAAAGAGTAAATCCCAGGTCGGGCCTTCGCATTGGCGATGGTCCATTCCACTTTGCCTGCAGAATCGGCGCCCTTGATCGTCACATCGGCGGGCTTAAGTTCAGCGGGCAGATCGGCGGCGACAAATTTAACGTCGCCCGCATATCCTCGGCGCGAAAGTTTCAGCGGGATGGAGACTTTGCCCCCCTTGGATGTAATGATGCGAGTGTCAGCGCCAAGGCTGGCCCCAAGTTGGTGTTTTTCCGAAATGACCGACAACAACAGATCCTGTGTCGCACGGTGCTCCGAACGCGTTTGAGTCTTGTTGGCCGTACCCCAGACGATAGAGGCCGGCCGAGCCGTTCGCTCCGCTGGCTTCTCGCCGATTGTCGCCTTGCCCACGATGTGAATCTCACTCGTCGCCGCCTTGGCTGACTCGGCCGCCTCGAGAACGAGCCACGCGGTGGCGGCTCCGGCCCGCAGGACGGCCTCTCGGCAGGTGACGCCGTCGGGCAGTCCCGTCACCGTCAAGTCGACCTGGCCGGCGAAGCCATCGATCCTGACGACATCGACTCGCAGCAGGCAGGAACCGCCCTGCCGTATGACGGGCGCATGCGAGACAACTTGGTTTGCGTTGGCAACCTTGATTTGCTGAGGCAGCGCGTAGAGCCGAAAATCGGGCGTTGGTTCACGGATGACCAGCCGGTAAGCCGCTCGCGGGTCGTCGCGCGAGGCCCCAAATTGGTCCCGTACACGCAAGCGATATGTTGCGGTCTCCGGGGCCGTAAAACGAACCGACGGGTCATCGCTGGAGGTGTCGAAGTCGCCACCGATCTTAGTCTTGCGATTGCTCGGGTCGTCGGTTTGAGAAACGTCCGCCAGGGTGACGGCGCCCTTGGCGTCCTTGACCAAGCGGTGGATCGTCATGTAGGGGTCCGTGGCCCAACCGAGCCGCTGAGAAACCACCTCAATCCAAAACACCTGCCCTTTGGCGGCATTGAACTCAATCCAGTCATCATCTCGGCGGGGGTAGAATTGCCCGTGCACCTCGCAGGGCGCCTGCACCTTCTGGGCCGCTTCGTGACTGTCGTTTGGCTCCGATTCCACCAGAACTCGTGGAGTGCTGGCGAAGCCGATTCGAACCGGTTCGACGCCAAAGGGCGCTGCCGCAAAGCCGTCCAAGCTGGCGCCGGAAGTTGAAACATACGCCTCCGCGCCAACACTGTTGACGCCGTTCGCGGGCGCTTCCAAATTCACGACTGCTTTCTCAAGCACGTCTCCGTCGATCTTCACGCCCGTGTCCACTCCGCCCGGCAAGTTGCGGCCATAGACGGTGTAGGGCGTCTTGGATCCCGCCACCGCCGCAAGCGGCATTGTGAAGTCGACATGGGCCTGCGTGTGGATCTTCAAGCGGTAGAAATACTCACTTCCGCCGCGATAGAGGAAATCGAATAAGGCAACGCTGTACTCACCGGCCTGCGCCGCCCGGTAATCGATCACGGGATCGCCGCCAAGGCTTCTCCGACTGCGTGCGACTTCGTGCTGATCGGCATCGTACAGAACCAAGACGCCGTCAAGGCGCGAATCGATGCGGACGGCTCGACAGTCAATCAAGACTCGTTGGTTCGCTTCCAAGGCGAATTTGAAATAGTCTCGTGACGCGGCGTCAATTCGACCATTTGTCAGCGTATTCAACTCCGTCGCCCTGGCCTTCTCCGCCGACTTGTTGGCGCCGTCGTCGAGCAACTCAGTGAGCGATCCCACCTTGAAGACGCGGGGACTGGAAGCGCCGAAGCGACCGATGACTCGAGCTTCATAACGGCCCGGCGGAACACTCTTCGCGAGCGAAACTTCGAATTGATTGTACGGCTTGGCTGCCGTCTTCTGAAACTCGGGCGCCGTGGTCGGCTTGAGCTTGGCGGTGATTCCTGAGTGACTGAACCGCAGGGCGGCCCCATCATCAAGATTGGCGCCCGCCGCGGTGACTGTGACGGTCGTACCCTGCTGGCCGCCAGCGGGGTAGATCGTCGTCAACTGGCCGACCGGTAGTTGGGCGTGCAGCAAACCCCCAGTCAGGTTCAGCAAGAGAAAAGTAAGGCACGTGCAAGAAGCAACCAGCGTTTGCCGCATGGGTCATTCCCTCAAAGCTCTAGGGGTTTAGGCATCACTGCCTAGCAAGGTGGGGGAGTCGGTGAACGGTCCGGTGAAAGACCATTCTGATTGTGAACGTTAGCGTAAGCAAATCAGCGGCGAACTCGCGCGGCGTCCCGGATCGGGTTTGCTCGCGCGGTCGCAATTCGGGCCGAGTACGGTTGGACAGCTGGGGAATGCAAGGGGGGAGTGTTTGCGGCGTTGTTGGCCTAGTGGTTAAACAGGAATTCCTTGGTGTTAATCAACGCCCAGACAATGTCCTCGTAAGCGTGCTGGGTGTTCTTCTCATTCTTGGCGAGGTGTTTGATCGCGATCTCCGTCTCTTCGGACAAAGGCTCGCGGGCAAACGCCAGCAGGTAGAGTTCTCGGATTTTGGCTTCCTCGCCGCGCGCCTTGTCCTTATTGAGCGTCGAAGCGCTACCGGCGTTGTTTGTCAACTTGCCTTGAATCTCGCTTGAGTTCAGCAGATGAAGGCTCTGGGCCAAATTGGCCTCTGATGAACGCTCGCACTCGCAAGCACTGCTCGATTCGGGGCGACCAAAGACGGTC
The DNA here is from genome assembly GCA_964635375.1 of uncultured Pirellulaceae bacterium. Lineage (GTDB taxonomy): Bacteria > Planctomycetota > Planctomycetia > Pirellulales > Pirellulaceae > CAZMNY01. The sequence continues at coordinate 38,936 of CAZWOU010000003.1, forward strand.
AGGAAGTACGAACTAAAGCCGTTGTCCGGAAGCTGAGTAGCGCGGGTGCCGACTGGCAGTCCGCTGAACTTCGATTGCGTTCCAGTCAGTTGATCAATGGCGTCGAGCAACACTTCCGCATTGAGCCGCTTGGGGTAGTAGCGAGAGAAATTCTGCTTGTCGTTCTGATTCCAAGCGTTCGGCTCCGAACTCAACTGGTAGACGTTGGAGTTGCAGATCGTCCTCATCAGATGGCGAAGGTCGAACTTGTGCTTGATGAAGTCTTTTGCGAGCGCGTCTAGCAGTTCTGGGTTTGTCGCCGGGTTCGTGACTCGCATGTCATCTTCGGGGTCGACCAAGCCGCGACCGAAGAAGTGTTTCCAATAGCGGTTGACGAGGGCCCGCGCGAAGAAGGTGTTGTCAGGGTCGGACAACCAATCGGCCAAGCGGTGGCGGGGATCGTCATCAGGCCCGATTTCCAAGGACTTCGAGCCAAGCCCCGTGGGCTTCACGACGGACTTATTCTTGGGATTCGTCGCTTGGGCGATCCCGCGGCGATGGTAGATTCGATCGAGACCAGGCAGATCGCCTTTCTTGCGACCAACTTGAGAGAAGAAAGCGGCGAAGCCGAAGTAGTCTTGCTGGCTCCAAACCTCGAACGGGTGATGGTGGCAGCGCGCGCATTGAATCCGCAGCCCCAAGAACAACTGGGCCGTGTCCTCGACTTGGGCCGACTGATCCTTTACCTCTCGGTACCACGCGACTGCCGGATTCGTGTCGGCCTGGCCACTCGCGGTGATGATCTCGCGAACGAACTGATCGTACGGTTTGTTTGTGTAGAAACTCTGGCGAATCCAATCGTAAAACGCATAAGTCGCGTTGCGATCCTCGTTCTTGCTGCGCTTGTTTCTCAGAATGGCCGACCATTTGTTCGCGAAATACTCAGCATGGTCCGTGCTGGTCAACATGTCCTCAACCCACTTCGCCCGTTTGTCGGGGGCGCTGTTGGTAAGGAACGCCTCGGCCTCGTCCCGAGTTGGCAGACGGCCAGCCAAGTCGATCGTTACACGACGCTGAAAGACCGAGTCGCTGGAGAGCTTCGAAGCGGGCAAACCGAGAGCCACTAACTTCTTGAACACGAGTTGATCGACGTAGTTCTTCTCGGCAGGTAGGTTCTCAACGGCGATCCCTAGCGGAACCGTTCCGCGAAACACGCCAACGTGCCCTTGGTAGCGAGCCATCACAGCGACACTCCCGGTCAGCTTGGCCGTGGAGAACATCCCAGTCTCGCTTATCTCGCCCATCTCGGTGTCGTTTGAGTCATAGCGAGTCATCCGCGTCACGTCCTCGGTGTGACCGTCGCTGAACGTGGCCACCACGACCAACTGTTGCTGCGAGTTGCGGCCCATTAGCCGCTCCTTCGGTGAGATGGCGATTCCCACTACCGTCGGATCGTCCTCCTGGGCGTAGGGCACGCCTTGCTCTAACCATCGCCGCATCACGTTGAAGGCTGGCGAATCGATCTCTATTCGCTGGCCTCCACTGTGAGGCACCTCGCCTGTCGATTTCACCAGCAGAAGACTCTGCAATGGCGCGGCTGGAAACAGTCGGCGACCACGGGCTTCCTTGACCAAGTACTCATAGTCTTCCGTCGGTTCAAAACCGAGCAAGGACAAAGCGAATCCGTTTTGTCCGCCAGACTTGCCGTGACAACTCCCACTATTGCAACCATGTTTGGTGAACACGGGGGCAACTTGATTGGGGAAGCTGATGGGCGTGTCTTCCTTGATGTTCGCCACTTCAACCTGAATAGAGGCCTGCAAGCCATCTGGTCCCGTCGCCCGGACGACAGCCTCGCCCTCCACGACGCCGACGATGTATCCAGTATCATCGATCGCGAGAACATTTGCCGGTTCGAGCGAAAACGACACAGCGCGCGTTAGATCGCGGATCTGCCCCGAACTATAATGGCCGTTGACAATCAGTTGTTGACCGTTGTCACGGCCAGAAACCACGACGCGTTCGACGCCCCGGCCCGTTTCGATTTCTAATCGAACCAGTTTACCTGGCTCACTCAGGCCTGGCGGCTCAGAATCTGCGGCAGGGAGTAGGACTGCTGGAAGAGTTGCAGCCAGCAAGACAGCAGCTGCGGTATGGAAGCGGCGCATCGGTCATCCTTTCATGGGATTCGTCGTTCCGTCACCAGTCCGTTTGGCAACGCCCGTTTACGACTCATTTGCCGGCGATTATGGTCTGATACAGCATGAAATGCAAATTTTAGGTTGGCCGGCAACGCCGCCGACGGGCTTCTGTACGGAAAACAAGTCCCCTTTAACCCAAAAAACAACCGAATAAGGTCGCCATGAACCACCCATGCCGCGATGCCATCATTGCTTGCAGCCTCGCGATCGCCGGTCTGGTTTCGCCCGTGAAAGGCGCCGATTGGCCCACCTGGCGAGCCGACTCGGCGCGTTCCGGATACACGCCCCACTCGCCAAGCCTCCCCTTATCCAAGGCCTGGGTCCGCGAATTCGCTCCGCCCGCGCCAGCTTGGCCAGCGGAGCAAGGCAAGATTCAGTTCGATGCGTCGTACGAGCCAGTCATTGCGGATGGTCGCTTGTTTGTGCCCTCAATGGTAACCGGCGAGATCTCGGCTTATGAACTAGCCACGGGAAAGCGGATTTGGATTCAGTATTGCGACGCTGCCGTTCGTTTTGCGCCACTGGTTTGGAAGAACTTGGTCATCGTGGCGTCGGACGACGGCTCGCTCCACGCGTTCAACACGTCGACGGGAGAGCGTGTCTGGCGATTCCAGGGCGCTCCGCAAGACCGTTGGCAGTTGGGCAACGACCGTTTGGTTTCGATGTGGCCAGCGCGAGGCGCCCCGGTGGTGCACAACGACGTTGTCTATTTCGCCGCCGGCATTTGGCCTTTCATGGGCGTCTTTATCTACGGCGTTGATCCGGTCAATGGAGAGGAAGTCTGGGCCAACACCAACAGTGGGTCGCGATATCTCATTCAGCCTCACAACAGCCCAGCGTTTGCCGGCATCGCTCCCCAAGGCTACTTGGCCGCCAACGATAAAGACTTGCTGGTTTCCGGAGGCCGAACTCCGCCTGCCTGTTTCGACATCACGACCGGGGCCTACCGCTACTATCGCCCCGGAGATCGCTCGCTTGGAAAATCGACCGGCGGATTCAACGTCATGTTGGGCGACGGCTGGCATTCTCACCCGGGCGGAGTGTATGGAACAATCGACGGCACGCCATGGGACAAGCTGAACATTCAGGTGGTTGGACCTCGTCAAGCCGTTGCCTTCAAAGACGGTTCGCTCCGTCTGCTCGATCCCAAGCCGAAACGAGAGACGAAGACCAGCAAAGACAAGTTGGGCAAGACCACGAAGGAAGTCATCACCGTATGGACGGCGAGGCGCGAAGCCCGCTTGAGTCAGGCCGCCACGGTGCACATCCAAACCAACCGCCTGCTTTGGGCGGAAGGGAAGCCGGGGGAGATTCTTGCCTTTGATCTCGATGCGAAAGGCGCCTCGCTCAAGCCGGTTTGGACAGCCGACGTAAAGAATTCCGTCTGGCGAATGATAGCCACAGACACTGCTTTGATCGCCGTCACGCGATCGGGCGAGCTACACTGTTTTGTGCACTCCCAGGACCAGGCATCCGGGGATCGCTTTCAATCCTGGCCCGTTTCCGACACCAGTTCAAAGTCGGCCGCCGCGCCCGATCAAAGTCCGAACTCGCCCAAGTGGCTCATAGAGATTCCGCCAGCCGATGGCTACTCAGTCGTTCTGGGCTACGATCAGGCTGTGGTGAAGCGATTGCAAGCAGCGACCAAGGGGCGAATCATCGTCGTAGAAGGCGACGCTCGTCGCGCGTACGAAGCCCGCGAGCAGCTGGCCCATTCCGCCTCACTCGGCAAGCGGGTTGACGTGGTTCGAGCCGGATCGGACTTTGAGTTGGCGCCTTACTTTGCCGATCTCGTTGTCTGCACCGATCCCGAAATGGGCGAGAGGCTCGTTGCTGGCGAGCGGGTGCTTGGCGCCAACCTGAGCACCGTCCGTCCCTACGGCGGGGTATTGATGCTGCCTTGGAGCGACGAGCGGTTGGCGGCCCAGAAAGCCAAGATCGACCGCTTGAAGAGCCGAGGGTTCGAGTCGACAGCCAATGCCCACGACGCCACGTTGTTGCGCCGAGTCGGTGGGCTGCCTGGCGCCGCGGGCTGGACCCACCAGAACGGGGACATCGGAAATTCAGTCATGAGCCGGGACACGAGAGTCAAAGGACCGCTCGGCGTGTTGTGGTTTGGGGGCCCGTCCCACACTGAAGTGCTTCCTCGACATGGACACGGTCCCACGCCCCAAGTGCTGGGCGGCCGACTCTACATCGAGGGTCCGCACATGTTGCGAGCGGTCGATGTTTACACGGGCCGCATTCTTTGGCAGCGAGACCTTCCTGACCTGGGACTGTTCTACGACAACACTGGACACCATCCGGGCGCCGGGGCCATTGGCGGCAACTTCGTTACGACCGAAGACTCGGTCTATGTTGTCTACGCCGACAAGTGTTTGAGGCTCTCGGTTGAAACGGGATCGACGCTCGCCGAGTTCCGCCTGCCCAAGCGAAACGACAAACACCCGTTTTGGGGTTTCTTGGGTATTCATGGCGATTACCTGATCGCAGGCGTAGAGCCGTCCGCGCCTCTCGCAACAAGCCGATGGAAGAAGGAGGGATTGCCGCGTTACGGCGAAGGAAGCCGAGGCCTGGCGATTCTCAATCGCAAGAATGGGAAACTCATCTGGCAACGGGAAGCCAAGAACAACTTTCGCCACAACGCGATCGTGGCCGGCGGCGATTTGCTTTACTGCATCGATCAGCTGACATCACAGCGATTGGAATTAGTCAAGCGTCGAGGTCAAAAGCTGAGCAAAAAAGGCGAGTTGCTGGCGCTCGAGTTGGCGACTGGAAAACTAGTCTGGCGGACCAGCGAAAACGTGTTCGGCACTTGGCTCGGCTACTCACAAGACCAGCAGGTGTTACTTGAGGCGGGAAGTCCAAATCGGGACCGAGCTAAGGATGAAGTCTCCGCAGGCATGACCGTCTATCGAGCCCAGAGCGGCGACGTCATTTGGAGCCAGAAGAAGCTCGCTTACGGCGGGCCCTGCATGCTGCTTGGCGAGCGGATCATAACCCAGGGCGCCGCCTATGGCCTGCTGAGCGGCGAGCGGCTGACCCGACCCAATGCATTGACAGCGGGCGAAGAGGCCTGGGCGTTTACAAGGGCCTATGGGTGCAATACCGCCATCGGCTGTCCCAACATGCTGACGTTTCGCAGCGCCGCTGCGGGATACTACGACTTGGCCAACGACGGTGGCACGGGAAACTGGGGCGGGTTCCGTTCGAGCTGCACGAACAATCTGATCCCAGCCGACGGCGTTCTCAATGCACCCGACTACACACGAACCTGCGCATGCGCCTACCAAAACCAGTGTTCGCTGGCGTTGATCCACATGCCCGATGTCGAGGTTTGGACATTTCGAAAGGAGACCTGGAACGGAGAGCCGGTCGAGCAGTTGGGGATCAACTTCGCCGCTCCCGGCGATCGCTTGGGCGCCGACGGCACGCTGTGGTTGGACTTCCCCAGTGTCGGCGGCGGCTCGCCCAACGTTCCCATTAAGATGGGTGGCGACGTTGCCTATTTGGCGGGCCATTCGCTGACTGTCCCCACGGCGAAAACGCCCAATTGGATTCGCGCCTCCGGAGTGGTTGGAGCTGCCAGCATTCGCATCACTTTGGATCGCAAGCAGAAGAAACCAAAGCGTTACGACGTCGAGCTTATTGTCCGCCGAAATCGGGGAAGCAAAGAAGAAGAACCGCGAGTCGGGCGAGTGGAATTCCAACTGCAAGGCGTCAAGAACAGCGTCGATCTCGCCAGCATCTCAGAGACCGGTCGCACGCTTCGTTTCGAGGATGTGGCGGTCACGGAGGAGCTGCAAATCGACATCGAAGACCAAGCTGCCGACGAGGGAACGCCGGCTCTGATCGTCTGCGGCATCCGCGTCAAGAGGCGGTAAGGGCGAGCCGGGAACTCGGCGGGCCGATTGCGAGTAGCATGAGGGACCCGCAACAGGCAGAATATGGGCCAAAGCTGCGTCAATTGAGCTCGTGGCGGCGGCGTCTTTTCTTGCTACAATGAGTCGTTTGCAACGTGTGGAGCGCCGTCGATGACGCGATTCTTTAACCCCTTGTACGCGATGCTGCTGGTCGGCGGCGTTACGCTCTGCGCCCTCTTCTCATTCCTCTACGTTTCTTCATTGCGACCCTCCTCGCGGGGCCAGGATCTGCTCGTCTATTGCGCCGCTGGCATGCGAGTCCCGATCGAGAAGATCGCGGCCGACTACGAAGAAGAATTCGGAGTGCGTATCAGCCTCCACTATGGCGGGTCCAATACGCTGCTAGGTCAGATCAAGACGGGCCACACGGGCGACCTCTTTTTGGCCGCGGATGAGAGTTATATCGAAATGGCCCGCGATGAAGGGCTGGTCGCCGAAAAGCTCGTCGTCGCCAAGATCCGCCCCGTGATTGCGGTCGCGAAGGACAACGACTCGATTCGCTCCGTGGAAGATTTGGCCAAGGCGGATTTTCGAATCGCCCTGGGCGATCCAGACGCGGCGGCCGTGGGTAAGAAGGCCGAGAAACTGCTCGCCAAGTCGGGGCACTGGAACACGATTGAAGCCAACGTCAGGAAGCATGGCGTTTTCAAGCTGACGGTGAACGAAGTCGCCAACGATATCAAGTTGGGGGTAGTCGACGCAGGAATCATCTGGGACTCCACCGTAGAGCAATATCCAGAACTAAAAGCCGTCCGCGCTCCCGAACTGGACGCCGGTGAATCGCTGATTTCCATCGGCGTACTCAACAGCAGCGAACAGCCGACCGCCGCCTTGCATTTTGCTCGCTACGCTACAGCAAGCGACCGCGGCCTGGGGACCTTTGCCAGCTTTGGATTTGACGCGGTCGCTGGCGACGCCTGGGCCGACCGCCCGACATTGACCTTTTACGCCGGGTCGGTAAATCGCCTGGCCATCGAAGGCGTGATCGAGACGTTTGCGGTCCGCGAAGGCGTCGAAATCAACACGGTCTACGATGGGTGCGGAATTCTTACGGCGGACATGCGGAGCATTCGCGACGGCCAAAGCGGCGCCTTCCCGGACGTTTTCATGGCCTGCGACACGTTCTACCTTGATACGGTCCAAGACATGTTTCAGGCCGGCACCGAGGTCTCTTCCGCCGACATCGTGATTGTCGTCAAGAAGGGTAATCCTCTAAACATTCTCAAACTTGAGGATCTCAGCCGGGAAGGAGTACGCGTCGCTTTGGGGCAGCCGCAGCAATGCACCATCGGCGTGCTCAGCCGCAAACTTCTGCAGGCAAGTTTGGATTATGATGCGATCCTAGAAAACAACGTGGTAACCCAAACCGCCTCCTCCGCCTTACTCGTGCCGACGATCAGCACAGGCTCAGCCGACGCAACCCTGGCCTACGTCACCGACACATTGAAAACGGCGGCGCAAGTCGACGTTATCAAGATCGATTCTGAACTCGCCCTGGCGATTCAGCCTTTCAGTATTGCCAACTCGAGCAAACAGAAGCACTTGTCCAGCCGGCTCTTCGTCGCCATCGCCAACGCCCAAGAGGATTTTGAACGGGCTGGTTTCACTTGGAAACTGGGATCATCGCCAGCCCTCCCCAGCCCGATACTTGATCCAATGTCAGAATCGCCTAGCGAGAAGGGCTCCGCGCAGGACAAGCAGGGCGAGCACGCCGAGATCAACAGGCGAGC